>NZ_AYWR01000004.1:0-329874 GCF_000502935.1 Mesorhizobium sp. LNHC221B00
CCGCCGCTCGCGGCCCGGCCGGCGATGCCCGAGCCGCCCGCCGCGACGACGCGCTGGGGCCGGGGAAACCCCTCCGGCCCGAACTGAACCGATTTGAGCCGCTAGCGGCGTATTGACGTCAAGGATTGCCGCAACTACGGAAACGTCTCCGCCGCAGCCTAGGGCGGGCAAAGACCAGAATTTCCATCCGGCCAGAATTCCGTCTGGCCGGAATTCAGTCAGGAATGTCGGCTTTCGACAACTCAGAAGGGGCGCAGGCTGTTATAGCGCGCCCAACTAGCGTGAAGAGGTGACAGGCAAATGAAGATCCTTGTGCCCGTGAAGCGGGTTGTGGATGCGAATGTGAAGGTTCGTGTGAAGGCTGATGGTTCGTCGGTTGAACTCGCCAACGTCAAGATGGCGATGAACCCGTTCGACGAGATCGCGGTCGAAGAGGCGATCCGGCTGAAGGAAGCCGGCAAGGCCGAAGAGATCATCGTCGTTTCTGTTGGACCGCAGCAGGCGCAGGAAACCTTGCGCACCGCGCTCGCCATGGGCGCCGACCGCGCCATCCTGGTCAAGACCGACGAACAGACCGAGCCGCTCGGTGTCGCCAAGGTGCTGAAGGGCGTGGTCGATGCCGAGCAGCCCGGGCTCGTCATCCTCGGCAAGCAGGCGATCGACGACGACAGCAATCAGACCGGCCAGATGCTGGCCGCGCTTCTGGGCTGGGCGCAGGGCACCTTCGCCTCCAAGGTCGTGCTCGACGGCGACAAGGCCAAGGTGACGCGCGAGGTCGACGGCGGCCTGCAGACGGTGGAACTGAAGATGCCGGCGATCGTCACCGCCGATCTTCGCCTCAACCAGCCGCGCTATGCTTCGCTGCCCAACATCATGAAGGCCAAGAAGAAGCCGCTCGACGAGAAGAGCCCGGCCGATTACGGCGCCGACGTCAAGCCGCGCCTCAAGGTCATCAAGACCGAGGAGCCGAGCGGCCGCAAGGCGGGCGTCAAGGTCAAGAGCGTCGCCGAACTTGTCGACAAGCTGAAGAACGAAGCCGGCGTGCTCTGAGATCGGAAGGAACAGATAACATGACCATTCTCCTCATCGCCGAACACGACAACGCCACCCTTTCCGACCAGACCGCCAAGGCGCTTTCGGCGGCCCTGCAGATCGGCTCGGACGTGCATGTGCTGGTGGCCGGCAAGAGCGCCAAGGGCGCGGCTGACGCCGCCGCCAAGCTCAAGGGCGTGAGCAAGGTGCTGCTCGCCGAGGCCGACGAACTCGCCGAGCACCTCGCCGAGCCGACCGCGGCACTCGTCGTGTCGCTGGCTGGCGGCTACGACACCATCATCGCGCCGGCGACCTCGTCGGGCAAGAACGTCGCGCCGCGCGTGGCGGCCCTGCTCGATGTCGCGCAAGTGTCCGAGATCATCGAAGTCGTTTCGCCTGATACCTTCAAGCGCCCGATCTACGCCGGCAACGCCATCCAGACCGTGCAGTCGACCGACGCCAAGAAGGTCATCACCGTGCGCACCGCCTCCTTCCAGGTGGCACCCGAGGGCGGCTCGGCAGCGGTCGAGACGGTGAAGGCCGCGGCCAACCCCGGCCTGTCCTCCTTTGTTGAAAACAAGCTGTCCGAGACCGACCGTCCGGAACTGACCTCGGCCAAGATCATCATCTCGGGCGGCCGTGCGCTCGGCTCCTCGGAGAAGTTCCAGGAGGTCATCCTGCCGGTCGCCGACAAGCTGGGTGCCGCCGTCGGTGCGTCCCGCGCCGCCGTCGACGCCGGCTATGCGCCGAACGACTGGCAGGTCGGCCAGACCGGCAAGGTCGTCGCCCCCGATCTCTACATCGCGGTCGGCATTTCCGGCGCCATCCAGCACCTTGCCGGCATGAAGGATTCCAAGGTCATCGTCGCCATCAACAAGGACGAGGAGGCGCCGATCTTCCAGGTTGCCGACTACGGCCTCGTCGGCGATCTCTTCGTCGTCCTGCCGGAGTTGCAGAAGGCGCTTTGACGCTCTCTGGCAAAGCGTATTAAATACCAGGGGTGGGGTAGACGAAGTCGCCCCGCCCTTTTAGTTTGCACCGCACAAAAAGCAGGCCGCAAAGGCTAAAAGCAATTCCAGCAAAAGTGCGCAGCGGTTTTGCGTCCGGAATTGCGGTAAGACAAAGAGGTGGAGCGCTTTCGCGGTTCAGGCGGAAGGGCTCCGGACGGGATCGGTGTAATGAGCAAGATCGAGACGATCGGCATCATCGGCGCAGGCCAGATGGGCGGCGGCATCGCCCATGTCTCCGCGCTATCGGGCTATAAGGTGCTGATCTACGATATTTCGCCCGACCGCATCGAGAAGGGCATCGCCACCATCAGCGGCAACATGGCCCGCCAGGTGGGGTCCGGCAAGCTCGACGAGAAGCTGCGCAACCAGGCGATGGCGCGCATTGCGTCCGCACCGGCGATGGCCGATCTGGCCGGCGCCGATCTGGTGATCGAGGCGGCCACCGAGGACGAGACGGTCAAGCGCAAGATCTACGCCCAGCTCTGCCCGCAGCTCAATCCTGAAGCCATCCTGGCGACCAACACCTCGTCGATCTCGATCACGCGGCTCGCCGCGCAGACCGACAGGCCGGAACGCTTCATCGGCATACATTTCATGAATCCCGTCCCGCTGATGAAGCTGGTCGAACTGGTGCGCGGCATCGCCACCGAGGACCAGACCTTCGAGGCGGCAAAGACCTATGTGAAGCAGCTCGACAAGACGATCACGGTCTCGGAGGATTTCCCGGCCTTCATCGTCAACCGTATCCTGCTGCCGATGATCAACGAGGCAATCTACACGCTCTATGAGGGTGTCGGCTCGGTCGATGCCATCGACACCGCCATGCGGCTCGGCGCCAACCACCCGATGGGACCGCTGCAGCTGGCCGATTTCATTGGGCTCGATACCTGCCTGTCGATCATGCAGGTGCTGCATGACGGCCTGTCGGACTCGAAATATCGCCCCTGCCCGCTGCTGGTCAAATATGTCGAGGCCGGCTGGCTCGGCCGCAAGACCGGACGCGGCTTCTATGACTATCGCGGCGAGCACCCCGTTCCGACGCGCTGACGCAATTCCAGGAAAAAGTGTGACGCGTCGGCCGTTCAGGATGCTGCGGCGAGCGGCTTGGATGGTTCCGACCTGTCGTCGTTGATCTTATCGTCCAGCGCCACGGAAACGCATCCGCGGCCGGCCGCCTTGGCCGCATAGCAAGCGGCGTCGGCCCTTGCGATGATCTCGTCGACTTCGCCGCAATCGGCGCAGATCGCGGTAAGCCCGATGCTCGCGCCGATCGCGTGCGGCCGATCATCCCAGATGAAATCCAGGCCGGCTATCGCATCGATGATCGAGCGTGCCGCGATCCCGGCGCCAGCGGTCGAAGCCGATTTCAGGATGACTGCGAATTCGTCGCCACCCAGCCGCGCCACGATATCTTCAGGGTCGAGCACGCCGCGAACAGCCTCGGCGACCCGCTTCAGCAAAGCGTCTCCGGCAGCGTGACCGCCGGTGTCGTTGACCAGTTTGAAGTGATCGAGGTCGATGAACATGAACTGATGCCTGCCGCCTCCAGCCGCCGCGGCGTCCTTACGGGCCTGATCGACCAGTTCCTCCATGGTGCGGATGAAGCTCGAACGATTGGCAAGGCCGGTCAGCGCGTCGTGCGCGGCGGCATGGGCAAGCTGCCGCTGCAGGGCGCGCGCATCCGTGAAATCCTGGAAGACGATGACCAGCCCGCAGAATTCGTTGCGCTCGTTGATGATCGGCGACACCACCTGGCGGATGCTGCAGCGCGTGTCGTCGCGCCGGATGAGCACGGCTCGGCTGTTCTGGTCGGAGGGCGCCGCCGCTCCGATCGCCGGCCGTGCCACGCCGATCCTCTGCCCCGTCTCCTCGTCGACCGCCCAATAGACATGGCCGAGCGTCTTGCCGAGCGCCTCGTCGCCGGAAACGCCGGTCAGCTTCTCGGCGACCGGGTTCATGAAGGTGACGCGATTTGCGGCATCGGTGCAGATGACCGCATCACCGATGGACTGCAGCGTCACCCTGAGCCGTTCCTTCTCGTCGGCCAGCATTGCCGCTGAGACCGTTAGGCGCTCTTCGGCCTCCTTGCGCCGGGTGATGTCGGTCAAGCTGCCGATGGCCCTGGTCAAACGCCCGGCCGCGTCGCGTTCGATGGCTTTGCCGCGGTCGAGGATCCACACCCAGTGGCCGTCCTTATGACGCATCCTGAACTCGGCTTCGAAGAATTCCGTGTTGCCGTCGAGATGCGCCCGATCCGCAGTGGCAACAGCCTCGCGATCGTCGGGATGGATCATCGTCAGCCAATGGTCGGGGTCGCCATCGAGTTCGCCGTCGGCATAGCCGAGCATCTTGACCCAGGTCGAGGAGTAGGTCGTGCCGCCCTTGCGCATGTCGAGGTCCCAGACACCTTGACCGGCGCCGGCCAGCGCGAAATTCCAGCGCGTTTCGGCCTCGGCAATACGCACCTCGGCCTGCTTGCGCGCGTCGATGTCCTCGATCTGCGACACGAGGTAGAGCGGCCGCCCGCTTGTCTCGTCACGAATGACGGAGCCGGCAAGATGAGCCCAGATGGGTGTGCCGTCCTTCTTGAGGTAGCGCTTCTCGAACTGGAAGGCGTGGACGGTGCCCGCCTTCAGGCCGTCCATCGTTTCGCGCCCGATCTGCAGGTCGTCGGGATGCGTGATCTGGAAGAAGGTCAGCGCCTCGATCTCCTCGCGGCTGTAGCCAAGCATGGCCGCGAATGCCGGATTGGCCTCGATGATGCGCCCGTCCAACCCGACGACCGCGATGCCGATCGCCGAATCCTCCATGGCCCGGCGGAACCGCTGCTCGCTCTCCGCGATCTGCCGCCGGTCGTCGGAGATGCGGCGAATGAACAGGCCGGCGAGGAAAAGCGCGCCGACCGCCACCGCGACCGACACTTGCAGGGAGAGCTTGAGCGCCTTGGCATCGAGGCTCAGCCTCGCGAGCAGGATCGAGGCCGCCACCATGGCAACGCAGGCCACAAGCAGCGCCAGCGCTGCCTGCCTGTAAAATCCTGGCCCGATGATTCCTCGCAATGTCACGATCCGTGCCACCCCCGTGGGCAATCGCTTCTTCCCGTAAAAACCTTGAAGGATCGATTTTAAGGAAAGGTTGCGTCTGGGGTACTGGCGGCAGGGGAAACCGGCAAACAATTGCCGGCATGATTAAGGATCGGTATGCATCGGCCGGGACGCGGTATCGTGCTACCAGCGCACGAAAAACCGTCCGCCGAGCGCGCCAAGCAAGGCGAGCGCCGCGATCGCGATCGTATACCAGGTGGCAACGAAAAGCGGCGAATCGTCGAAACAATGCGCGGCATAGAAGGTCGCGGCCAGCCCCCCGGCGAGCAGGCCCGCGACCGTGCCGGCTAGCACGGGCCGCGTCGGCGCGCCGTAACGCAGCATCCAAAGGAAGATCGCAAGCGGGCCAATCCCGATCAGCGGGATGAAGCCCATGCAGATCATCATGTTGGAGCCGACCATGCGCGTGCCCCACAGCGCCTCCGGTACCATGAAGAGCTCCAGGCCCACCGCCACGGCCACCAGCAGCGGCGCGGCAATCATCCCGGCCATGGCCCGGCCTGTCGCGGCACCTGGCGTCGACAGGGCGCGGATCAGGGCAAAGGCGCTGATGGTCAGCACGATGGTGAAAACGAATTTGGACAAAAAGCGCATCGTGTGCGCGGCCGCCATGAAGTCGGGACGCGGACCGATCGTGAGCAGGAAAACGACTGCCGCGATGACAATGGCCGCACCGGCGGCCAGCCACCACGCCGAGCGCAACGGCATCGCCTTGCTGCCTGCATCGGCGTCCAGCGCCTTGATGAGATCGTCAGTCCTCATGTCATTCCCGCCCGAACCGCCCCTGCCCAAATCTCTTGGCTATCGCGGCAAGCCCTCGATGCAGCGACACGCGCACCGCCGTCTCGCTGATGCCGAACTTCGCCGCCGTCTCGCCGATCGAGCGGCCTTCCACCGATATGGCCGAGACCACGGAACGCTGTGCCGGCGGCAGTCCGCCCAAGGCCCGGTTGATGTCGCGTTCGCTGACGGTCTCGGTTTCCGGCTCGGCGAATGTCTCGGCGATGTCGTCGACATCGATCTCGATGCGCCGTCCGCGCCGCCGGAATGCATCGATCAGCTTGAAGCGGGCGATCGCATAGACCCAAGGCAATACCGGCGCGTCCTGGCGCCAGGTATGCCGTTTCACATGAATGGCCAGCAAGGTTTCCTGCACGACATCCTCGGGATCGACCCCGCCCTGCACGATCTTGCGCCTGACAAAACCGCGCACCAGCGCGGCGATCCGGTGCAGAAAGTCGGCGTAGGCCCTTTCATCTCCCGCGATCGCGGCCCGCAACAGCCGGGAAAGCTCGGCCTCGTCCTTGCCGCTCACAAGAGTTCACTCCCCGATTTTCGCGCTTCGGCACTGATTTGTTACGTGGCCGGCGAAATAATGTCCAAGCCAAACTACGGGCAAGTCACGAAAGTTTGCGGATCCTGAAGCCCGGCCCCGCACCGGGTCGCCTTACAGGTATTGTGAATACATCTCGGGAAAAAAAGGGCCGACCCGGCCCTCTATCACGTGGAATTTTCCCTTTCGGAACCAGCCTTCGCAGCTCCAGCGACGGATTGAAGCAGATCACAATGTTGACTACCGATGTCAGGTATAGGTAGGTGCAGCGTGCCAAGACCAACGAGATCGAGGATGACGCCATGAAATACACCCTTTGCGCCCTTGCCGGTGCCACCGCGCTTGCAATCGGCCTGGCCGCCAGTTCGGCCATGGCCGAAGACGCCGGCATCATCGTCTACAACGCCCAGCACGAAAGCCTGGCCAAGGAATGGGCTGAAGGGTTCACTAAGGAAACCGGCATCAAGGTCACCTTGCGCAATGGCGGCGACAGCGATTTCTCCAATCAGATCGTCGCCGAAGGCACCGCCTCGCCCGCCGACGTGTTCCTGACGGAGAATTCGCCGGCCATGGTGCTGGTCGAGAACGCCGGCCTGTTCGCGCCAGTCGACGCCGACACGCTGGCCCAGGTCCCGCAGGACTATCAGGCGGCCAGCGGCAAATGGGTGGGTGTGGCCGCGCGCAGCACCGTTTTCGCCTACAACACCACCAAGCTCAAGGCCGACCAGTTGCCCAAGTCACTACTCGATCTCGCCGACCCGAGCTGGAAAGGCCGTTGGGCGGCATCGCCCTCGGGCGCCGATTTCCAGGCCATCGTCAGCGCATTGCTGCAGCTCAAGGGCGAGGCCGCCACGGCGGACTGGCTGAAAGCGATGAAGGCGAACTTCACCGCCTATAAGGGCAACAGCACCGTGATGAAGGCGGTCAACGCCGGCGAGATCGAAGGCGGCGTGATCTACCACTATTACTATTTCGGCGATCAGGCCAAGACCGGTGAGAACAGCAAGAACGTCGCGCTGCACTATTTCAAGAACCAGGATCCGGGCGCTTTCGTCTCGGTCTCGGGTGGCGGCGTGCTTGCCTCGAGCAAGCACCCGAAGGAGGCCCAGGCATTCCTGAAATGGGTGACCGGCAAGGGCGGCCAGGACGTGCTGAAGAACGGAACCTCCTTCGAATACGCGGTTGGCAAGGGCGCGGAGTCCAATCCCAAGCTGGTGCCGCTGGTCGACCTGCAGGCGCCGAAGGTCGACGCCGCGACGCTGAACTCCAAGAAGGTTACCGACCTGATGACGGCAGCCGGCTTGCTTTAGTTGTCGTTCGTCCTAATAAGGGCAACCGACCGTGCTCCCGCGGGACTTTGCCTTCCGCGGGAGCGTTTTGTTTTCGAGATGCATTCGTCCATGACGACACGCTGCGTTCCTGACCGCGACCGTGGTCCCATGATTGCCGCCGCCGCGCCGCAACCGAACGGCGCCTGAGCTGATGCAGTCGGCGGTCGATCTCGCGCGCCCGGGCCTGCCGCCGAAGGTGCGCCGAAAGGCGCGGCGACGCGCGGCACGCTGGCTCGTCGTCGCCGCAATCTTCGTCGCCCTGCTGGCGCTGCTGCCGCTCGCCTTCATCGTATGGACAGCGGTGCAAACGGGCTGGGAGACCGTCTCTGCGCTGGTCTTCCGGCCGCGGGTCGGCGAGCTGCTCGTCAACACCGGCCTGCTGGTGCTGTTGGCCGTGCCGATCGCCATCGTCCTGTCGGTGGCGCTCGCCTGGCTGACCGAGCGCAGCGACCTGCCCGGCGCCCGGTTCTGGGCCTGGCTGTGCGTGGCGCCGCTCGCCATCCCCGCTTTCGTGCACAGCTACGCCTGGATCACCATGGTGCCCGGGCTGCACGGCCTGTGGGCCGGCGTGCTGGTGTCCGTGATCGCCTACTTCCCGTTCCTCTATCTGCCGGTGTCGGCGGCGCTGCGCCGCCTCGATCCCGCCCTCGAGGACGCGGCCGCGGCACTTGGCCTTGGACCCTGGCGGGTCTTCCGGCGCGTGGTGTTGCCGCAGCTCAGGCTCGCGATCTGCGGCGGCTCGCTGCTGGTCGGACTGCATCTGCTGGCCGAATATGGCCTCTATGTCTTCATCCGCTTCGACACCTTCACCACGGCGATCGTCGATCAGTTCCAGTCGACCTTCAATGGACCGGCCGCCAACATGCTGGCCGGTGTCCTGGTGACTTGCTGCTTCGTGCTTCTGGGGCTGGAAGTGCTGGTGCGCGGCGAGGAGCGCTATGCCCGTGTCGGCTCCGGCGCGGCGCGGCATCAGCAAAGGGCGCGCCTTGGCCATGCCACCATCCCCAGCCTGGCCTTGCTTGCCGTCGTCACGCTGCTGGCGCTTGGCGTGCCGTTCGTGACCATCGGCCGCTGGCTGCTCGCCGGCGGCGCCGATGTCTGGCGGCTTGACGAGATCGGCCTGGCTCTCGGCCAGACGCTGTTCCTGTCGCTTGCCGGCGCTTTGCTTGCCACTGTCGCCGCCATGCCGATGGCCTGGATCTCCATCCGCGCGCCGGGGCCATTGCAGCGCGTGCTCGAAGGTTGCAACTACATCGTCGGCTCGCTACCGGGTGTGGTCATTGCATTGGCTCTAGTCACCATCACCGTGCGTATCGCCCTTCCGCTCTATCAGACCCTGTTCACCATCCTGGTCGCTTATGCGCTCATGTTCCTGCCACGTGCCCTGGTCAGCCTGCGGGCGTCGATCGCCCAGGCACCGGTCGAGCTCGAGCGCGCCGCGTCCAGCCTCGGCCGGCGTCCGCTCAACGCGCTGTGGTCGACGACCATCCGCCTGTCTGCGCCGGGTGCGGCGGCCGGCATGGCCCTCGTGGCGCTCGGCATCATGAACGAGCTTACCGCGACCCAGATGCTGGCGCCGAACGGCACCCGCACGCTGGCGATGGCGTTCTGGTCCTACAGCGGCGAGATCGATTACGCCTCGGCCGCCCCTTACGCCTTCATCATGGTGGCGATGTCGCTGCCGCTGACCTGGCTGCTCTATGTCCAGTCGAAACGGATGGCCGGACGATGAGCTTTCTTGAACTCCGCGATCTGCACAAGCATTACGGCCCGGTCGCCGCACTGGCCGGCGTCGACCTCAGCATCGCCAGCGGCAGCCGCACGGCGATCGTCGGTCCATCCGGCTGCGGCAAGACGACCTTGCTGCGGCTGATCGCCGGCTTCGAGGCGCCGGACCAGGGCCGCATCGTGCTCGACGGCGAGGTGCTGGCCAATGGCGGCGTTGCCGTTCCGGCACATCGCCGCGGCATTGGCGTGGTGGCGCAGGACGGCGCCCTGTTCCCGCATCTGACCATATCGGACAATATCGGTTTCGGCATGAGCCGCAGCGAGGACAGGCGCGCCGAACGCATCGTCGAGCTCGCCTATATTGTCGGGCTGGACAAGGCGATCCTCAAGCGCCGGCCGCACGAGCTTTCCGGGGGCCAGCAGCAGCGTGTGGCGCTCGCCCGCGCCATGGCGATGAAGCCCAGGCTGATGCTGCTTGACGAGCCGTTCTCGGCGCTCGACACCGGCCTGCGCGCCTCGATGCGCAAGGCGGTGGCCGAACTGCTGGAGGCCGCCGGCATCACCACCATCCTGGTGACGCACGACCAGGCCGAGGCGCTGTCCTTCGCGGCCCAGGTGGCGGTTATGCGTGACGGAAAATTCTCGCAGGTCGGCACGCCGCGCGAACTCTATCTCCGGCCGAAGGACAGGATGATCGCCGAGTTCCTCGGCGATGCCATCATCCTGCCGGCCAGGATATCGGGCGGCTTCGCCAGCTCGCCGCTGGGCCGCATCGCGGTCGACTCCCCGGACAGCCGCGATGTCGCCCGCATCATGCTGCGGCCGGAGCAGATCGCGCTGAAACGGACATCGCGCGAGGGCATGTCGGGCACCCCTGACATGCTGTTCGGCGAAGTGACGGAATCCGAATTCGCCGGCTCGACATGCACGATCGCGGTGCGGCTCCTCAACAATTTCGATCCGCCGGACGCCGCCGCCATCGGCAACACGCCGCTGATCCTGCGCAAATCCGGCATGGACGCACCGGCGGTCGGCGAGATCGTGCGGCTCACCGTGTCGGGCAAGGCGCACGTGTTCGCCTGACCGGCGCCAACACGGATCAAGATGCGGCCTCAGTCCATCTCCGGTGCGGTGCCCGGCAAGACGAGCGCGCCGGTCTCGGCTGAATAGACCGGCCACCGCTCGAGAAAGTCGCAGCCATGCACGACCACGCGCTGGTTGGCGCTGTCGATGAGGATGACCGCATAGGAGGGCGGCGCCTGCTCGACGGTCTCGCCCGATCGGCCAAGCGCAAGCTCGAACCGGGCGTGCAGGCCGCGCTGCGCCGAGAACGGAATGCCGGCGACCGTGCCGGCGATGTCGCGATGGACATGGCCGAAGAAGATGTGGCGGACATTGCCATGGTCCCGCAGCAGTCCCAGCAGCCGCTCGGGTTGTTCGAGCGCCAGCGGGTCGAGCTGCGGCAAGCCGAGCGCGACCGGCGGGTGGTGCAGGAAAATGTAGGCGGGCCTGCCGGCTGATTGTTCGAGCCGGGTTTCCAGCCAGGCAAGCCGCATTCCGCACAGTTCGCCTTCGATGCGCCCTTCCGCAAGGCAGTCGAGGAACAGCAAGACTTCGTCTCCGCTGTCATGGACCGACTGCACGAAGCCGTTCTCGTCGACCGGAATTTCCGGAAACGCCGCGACGAGATTGGCCCTCCTGTCGTGGTTGCCCGGCAGCAGCCGCCAGGGCATCGACAGCGTACCCAGAGCCGCCCTGACATCGGCATAGCTCTCCGGCGCGCCGGTCTCGGTCAGGTCGCCGGTGAAGACGCAAAGTGCCGCATCGGCGTGATGTGCATTGATGTGCGCGATACATAAGGCCAGCCGCTGATGCAGGTCCGCGCCGAAGCGGCGCTCGCCTCTACGGCCAAGATGCACATCCGTGACCTGAATGATTTTCATGATGCTTTCCTGGAGGTGTCGAAGGCCGAAGGTCTGTCTCCGGGCGATGATGGAGGCTTCGGGATCAGAGCGCCGGTTCGGGAACGGAAGCCTTGAAGACATCGAGGCGGGTTCCGGTCTCCGACGAGAAGAAATGCATGTCATTGGGCGAAAGCATCAGGCCGACGGCACTGCCGGGCTCGGGGTGCACGGCCTCCGACGTCATCACCGAAAACGGCGCGCCGTCGAGATCGACATAGATGACACGCCCG
The DNA here is from genome assembly GCF_000502935.1 of Mesorhizobium sp. LNHC221B00. Taxonomy (NCBI): domain Bacteria; kingdom Pseudomonadati; phylum Pseudomonadota; class Alphaproteobacteria; order Hyphomicrobiales; family Phyllobacteriaceae; genus Mesorhizobium; species Mesorhizobium sp. LNHC221B00. The sequence goes on from NZ_AYWR01000004.1 coordinate 11,733, forward strand.
GCGCCCAGTTCCTCGACCAGGTCGACTGAGGCCTTGAGGGAGCCCGTCGTGCCCGGCGCCACCAGCCGGACGGCTTCCGGCCGGATGCCCATCGCCACCTTGGTGCCGACCGGCAGGCCGGCGCGGGCCATGGTCAGGCGCCGGCTGCCGTCGAGCAGCGACAACCCGTCGAGTTCGACCATGCCTTCGAGCATGTTCATCGCCGGCGCGCCGACGAAGGTGGCGACGAAGCGGCTGGCCGGGCGGGTATAGATCTCGCCAGGCGTGCCGACCTGCTCGACCCGTCCGCCATTCATCACCACCAGCCGGTCGGCGAGCGTCATCGCCTCGACCTGGTCATGGGTAACGAAAACGGAGGTGGCATTCAGCCGGCGGTGCAGCTTGCGGATTTCCGACCGCATCTGCACGCGCAGCTTGGCATCGAGGTTGGACAATGGCTCGTCGAACAGGAACACTTTCGGTTCGCGGATCATGGCGCGCCCCATGGCGACGCGCTGCCGCTGGCCGCCGGAAAGCGCCATCGGCTTGCGGTCGAGCAGCTGTTCGAGTTCCAGCGTGCGCGCGACCGCCTGGATGCGCTGGGTACGCTCGGCGGCGGGAACGCCGGCGACCTTGAGCGAATAGCCGATGTTCTGCGCCACGCTCATATGCGGATAGAGTGCGTAGTTCTGGAACACCATGGCGCAGCCGCGCTCGCGCGGCTCCAGTCTGTTGACCACCGTGCCGTCGATCGCGATCTCGCCACCCGAGATATCCTCCAGCCCGGCGATCATGCGCAGCAGAGTGGACTTGCCGCAGCCCGACGGACCAAGGATGACGACGAATTCGCCCGACGCGATATCGAGGTCGACGCCGTGCACGACCTGCGTCTTGGCGTAGTTCTTCTTGACGCCGCGTATTGTTATGGAGGCCATGTTTGTCTCCTTATTTTTCGGTGGCGATCAGGCCGCGCACGATCCAACGTTGCATGAGCACCACGACGGCCAGCGGCGGCAGCATGATGATCAGCGTGCCGGCCATGGCGATGTGCCATTCCGGAGTGCCGCCGACATTGGGAATGAGTTGCTTCAACTCGGTCACTGCCATCGCATGCGACTGGTCGGTTGTGATGAGCAGCGGCCACAGATACTGGTTCCAGGCCCACAGGAACATGATGGTGCCGAGTGCCGCCATGTTGTTGCGCGACAGCGGTAGAAGGACATCGATGAAGAAGCGTAGCGGCCCGGCGCCGTCCATGCGCGCGGCCTCGGTCAGCTCGTCCGGCACGGTCAGGAAGAACTGCCGATAGAGGAACGTGCCGGTGGCGGTGGCGACCAGCGGCAGGATCAGTCCGGGGTAGGAATTGAGCAACCCAAGGCTGAGCGAGACCTGCACGCCCGACACCTTCTCGATCAGCCAGCTCAAGCCTGTCAGGTCGAGGATGGTCTGATAGGGCGACAGCACATTGGCGACGACCGCGTAGGTCGGCACGATGCGCACTTCCAGCGGCAGCATCAGCGTCACGAAGATCAGCCAGAAGATGAACATCCGGCCGGGAAAGCGGAAATAGACGATCGAGAAGGCGGTGAGCGCTGAAATGATCACTTTGCCCGCCGCGACGCCGCCGGCGACGATGAAGCTGTTCAGTAGCTTGGGGCCGAGATCCGCCGTCACCCACGCCGTCTTGATGTTGACCCAGAAGTCGCTGCCCGGCAGCAGCGACATCGGCACGTCGTTGACGTCTTTCAGATTGTGCGATGCGGCGATAGCGACGATCAAGAACGGCGCGACGCAGAAGACAAAGCCTATGAACAGGATCAGATGCGTGAAGAAATTGAGGAATGGGGTGCGCTCGACCATGTCACCCTCACCCGTAGTGTACGCGCCGCTCGATGAAGCGGAACTGGAAGATGGTGAGCGCGATGATGAGCAGCATCAGGATGATGCTCTGCGCGGCCGCGCCTGAATAATCGAGGCCTTTGAAGCCGTCGGAATAGATCTTGTAGACCATCAGATTGGTCGCGTTCGCCGGGCCACCGGCGGTCATGATGTCGACGATGCCGAACGAATCCTGAAAACTCTCGGTGATGTTGATGACCAGCAGGAAAAAGATCGTCGGCGTGATCAGCGGGAACTGGATGTCCCAGAACCGCCTGATGACGCCGGAACCGTCCATCGCCGCCGCCTCGATCAGCGAACGCGGGATGGCCTGGAACGCGGCCAGGAAGAAAATGAAGTTGTAGCCGACATATTTCCAGGAGAAGGCGACGATGATCGACGCCATGGCATCCGCGCCATCGAGACCCGGATCCCAGATCCCCGGCCACATCCGGTTGATGACGGAAAGGAACCCCGCCTCCGGCGCCAGAATGAAGCGGAATGCCAGCGCCAGTGCCGGCGCGGCGATGCCGTACGGCCAGATCAGCACCACGCGATAGAAGCGCGAGCCGGTGAGTTGCCGATCGGTCAGCGCAGCGAGCACGAGCGCGATGAACATCGCCAGGCCGGTGCTGATCCCGGCAAAGACCAGGCTGGCGGTGATCGAGTTCCAATAGTCGGCATTGGCCAGGATCGAGCGGAAATTATCGAGCCCGACCCAGATATTGCCACCGCCCCAGGGCTGCTGCAGCGTCAGCGACCAGTATACGGCCTGGCCGGCCGGCCAGTAGAAGAACGTGAAGATCAGCAGCAACTGCGGCACCGCGAAGAGGATGCCGATCGTCCATCTGCTGAAAGTAACGCGTTTTTCCATCGGTCCGCCGGCGCCGCTAGACAGCTAGCTCTAAGCAAAAGAGAGATTAATAACGAAATGGCCGCCCGTCGACCCAGGCATGATTCCGAAACGGAAGGTCATGCCTGGAAGCGTCCGCGGGCGGCCATGAGTTTGTCGCGATCAGGGCAAGGTCTTGCCCGGATAGGTCTGCTGGAAGCGGTCGAGGATGGCATCGCCATTCTTGACCAGCGTGTCGAGACCTTCCTGGACACTGACCTTGTTGGCGAAGATCGCCTGCATCTGCGTGCCGAACTCGGCTCGGATCTGTGTGAAATTGCCCAGGCGGATACCGCGGGTGATCTCGGTCGGCTCGGACGCGGTCAAACTGGCGATCGCGACCTCACGCCCCTTATAGGGCGCCTTGTCGTAGAACCCTTGGCCCTTCATGTAATCGAAGCCCGACTTGGTCACCGGGATGTAGCCGGTGTTGGTCGACCAGAACAGCGCCGTCTTCGGATCGTGGATGAAGTTGAGGAACGCCGCCGCGCCCTTGTATTCCGCATCCGACTTGCCCGAGAGAACCCAAAGCGAAGCGCCGCCGACGAGCGAATTCTTGCGCTCGGTGCCGGCATAGACCGGCAGTTCGGCGACATCCCAGTTCATGCCTTCCTTCTGGGTCCTGCCGACGGTGCCGTGGTCGCCGACCGAGGTCAGGATCACCTGGCAGGTGCCGGACGCGAAGGCCTGGACCATGTCCTGCCCAAGGTCCTTCGACTTGATCTTGATCAGGCCGGCATCATACCACTTCTTGAGATCAGTGACGTATTGGACGAACTTGGTCTTGTTGACTTCGAGACGGGCGTCGAGGCCGTCATAGCCGTTGTTCTTGGTGGCGATCGGCTGGTTGTGGATCGCCGAGAACTGCTCCATCAACTGCCAGCTTTCGTTGGCCGAGATGTTGATCGCCATCGGGCATTCATAGCCGGCGTCCTTCATGGCCTGAAGGTCGGCGCCGACGTCTTCCCAGGTCTTCGGTGCTTCGGTCTTGCCGATCTTGGCGAAGGCGTCCTTGTTCCAGTACATCAGCGCGGTCGAGGAATTGAACGGGAAGGACAGCATCTCGCCTTTCGACGTCGCGTAGTAGCGCGCAATGCCGGGGAAATAGTCCGCGTAGTCGATCTTGTAGCCATTCTCTTCCATCAACTTGTCGGCGGGCTTGTAGGCGCCCGACAGCATCATGGTGGCGGTGCCGACGTCATAAACCTGGACGACGGTGGGCTGTTTGCCGGCCCGGAAGGCGGCGATGGTGTTCTGAAGCGTGGCGTCGTAATTGCCCTGGCTGGTGCAGACGACTTCATAGTCCTTCTGCGATTCGTTGAAGTTCTTGCACATCGTGTCGACGACGCGGGCGAGGTCGCCCGAAAGACCGAACCAGAAGTCGAATTTCACCGGCTCCGCGAAGGCAGGAACCGCCAGCGCGCTGCCGAGCGCGCCAGCGGCAAGGGCAGCGAGGCCCCGCTTGAAGATGGTCATGATTTCTTCCCTCTTGAATGGCTGTTGACAAGGGTCTTGCGCAAATCCTTGCCCGCTCTCTTAGAGAAGGTATGTGACAGTTCTGTTGTGGCCTCTCGGGCCTGTGGACAGCCAGTCTTTCCTCCCCCTCGGCGGTTGCCCCGGCATGAAAACGTCACACCGGCGCCCTAGGTAGCTAGGGCGGCTGTCGAGGACGTAAAGACCATCAAAGGCCGTCATGATTAGTCGGCTAAAGGGATGATGAAATGCTGGTGCGGAAGCTGACGCCTGTACCCGTCGCCGACAGGCAGGCGATGCGCGACGGGCAGGCCATGTGCATGAAGCCCCCTGGCGTTGACCGTTCGCCTAAAAATAGCTGGCTTCGGCCAGAATATCCCGTTGCCGCGGCGCGGCTACGTCCGTGGAGCACGCTGTGGTTGCAGGCGTCTTCATAGATCCTTCAACGGCCAAGCATTAATCAGTCATATCTCCGGTTTTATTTCCAAGGGGTTGGGGGAAATAAGATGTTGACGGTCTATAATTGTATCGTGAACCAGCACGATCTGAGACTGGTCGCACTCGCCGCGCTGATCTGCGGTATTTCCTGTTTCTCCGCCGTCAACCTGCTTCACCACATCAGTCGCTCGACCGACCGGAACCGTCTGGTCTGGCTGATGATCGCGGCGACCTCGACCGGCTTCGGCATCTGGGCAACGCATTTCATCGCCATGCTTGCCTTCACGCCGGGCATACCGAGCGCGTACGATCCGGAGCTCTCCGTGCTCTCGCTCGCTGCCTCGGTCGCACTGACGGCGGCCGGCATGTGGATCGCCACCTTGCGGGACGAGTTCGACCATCATCTCGTCGGCGGCGCCATCCTGGGCGGCGGTATCGCCGCCATGCATTACATCGGCATGGCGGCATTCGAGGTCCAGGGCCGGATCGAATGGAACCTGCTGCTTGTCGCCGCTTCCCTGCTCTCCGGCGTGGCGCTCGCGGCGCTGGCGCTGCGTACCGTTCTGCGCCGCCCCTCTCTGTCGGCGACATCGGTCGGCGCGCTGCTGCTGACGTTAGCGATCTGCATCTTGCATTTCATCGGCATGGGCGCGGTCTCGATCTTTCCCGATTCCTCGATCGTCATATCCGAATACACGATCGAGCCGACCTCGCAGGCTTTCGCGGCCGCTGCCGCCACGCTGGTGATCCTGGTGTTGTCGGCATCGGCGCTGTGGATCGATCTGCGCTTTCGCCGCCAGAAGCTCGAGGTAGACCGCATGCACGGCCTGGCCAACGCCGCCGTGGAGGGCCTGATCGTCTGCGACGGCAACCGCATCGTCAGCGCCAATGACAGCATGGGCAAGCTGACCGGCACGGTGGCCGCAATGCTGAACGGCACGGAGCTGGACGGTCTCTTCGACGAACACGCCGTATCCGGCACGGCCAGCCTGGAAGGCCAGCCGCGAGAGGCGGAGTTGAAAAACCGCGACGGAACGCGAATTCCCGTCGAGCTGATCGCCCGAAGCATCGATTATTGCGGCAAGCCCCACAATGTCATTGCCGTCCGCGACATCCGCGAACGCAAAAAGGCGGAGCAGGAGATCCTTCGCCTCGCCCATTTCGACCCCTTGACGGGACTTGCCAATCGCCGCTCCTTTTCCGGCCGTCTCGACGCGGAAATCGCGTCCATGAACCGCATCGGGAACACCGGCGCAGACGTCAAGGGCAGGCATCTTGCACTCCTGCTGCTCGACCTCGACCGCTTCAAGGAGGTGAACGACCTCTATGGACACGGCGCCGGCGATGCGATGCTGCAGAGGGTGGCAAGCTGCGCTGCCGGCGTTCTGCGTCCCGGGCAAATGCTGGCGCGCCTCGGCGGCGACGAATTCGCCATCATCGCCCCCAACCTGCCCGACCCGCAGGCGGCGGGCCGCATCGCGGGCGCAGTGCTCGCCGCCATGCGCGAGGAAAACCGGGCAGCCGTCGGCGGCGGTCTGGTCTCGGCCAGCATCGGCATAGCGATCTATCCGCTCGATGCCGATGACCAGACCAGCCTGATCAGCCATGCCGACACGGCACTCTATCGCGCCAAGATCGAAGGCAGGGACACCTATCGCTATTTCGAGGCGTCGATGGGTGCCGAGGCCCGCGACAAGCGTGTGATGGAGCACGAATTGCGCCAGGCCGTGGCGCGTGGCGAATTCTATCTCGTCTATCAGCCGCAGAAGGAGATCAGCAGCGGCAGGATGGTTGGCTTCGAAGCCCTGATCCGCTGGCGCCATCCCGAGCGTGGCGAGGTCTCACCCGCCATATTCATCCCGGTGGCCGAGGACAGCGGCGCCATCGGGCAGATCGGCGACTGGGTGCTCGAGGCTGCCTGCGAGGAGGCCGTCCGCTGGGAAAACCCGCTCATGGTCGCCGTCAACGTCTCCGCCGTACAGCTCCACAATCCCAATTTCAGCCGCAAGGTCCATGAGACCTTGCTGAAGACAGGCCTTGCAGCGACAAGGCTGGAACTCGAGATCACCGAAACCGCGCTGGTGAAGGACATGCCGCGCGCCCTGGCAACCCTGCGGCAGGTCAAGGCGCTTGGCGTGCGCGTGGCCATGGACGATTTCGGAACCGGCTATTCCTCCCTCTCCAACCTGCGCGCCTTCCCCTTCGACAAGATCAAGATCGATTCTTCCTTCATCAAGGCGGTGGACACCAACGGCCAGGTCGCGGCGATCGTGCGCGCCGTGCTGGGGCTGGGGCGCGGCCTTGGCCTGCCGGTCCTGGCGGAGGGCGTCGAGACGCTTGGTGAGTTGAAGTTCCTGGACGCCGAGGCCTGCGAGATCGGCCAGGGCTATTATCTCGGCAAACCGGCGCCGATCGAGGCGTTCGACGACCTGACCGGCCTCGGCAAGCGCGCGTCGCTGCGCGCCGACCGCCAGGGTGGCAGCCTCCTATTGCCTAGGCCAAACGTACGGTCGGCGTAAAACGGTCGCCCGACGCCGAATCCTGCTTGGGTCACGATCCGAGTGCCGTCTCGACCAGCCGTTTGGCATCACGACCCGACCATTCGGCCGGCCCGTTCATATGGGCGATCAGGCAGCCATCGCCGTCGATCAGCATGGTGACGGGAAGGCCGAGCGCCAGGCCGCGCGTCTTGAGGTCGTTGAACAGCGCCATCGTCGAATCGCGGTAGTAGCCGAGCGTCTCGACACCGGTATCCTTGAGGAATTTCTTCGGCTTCACATCGTCGCCGGTATCGACATTGACGGCGACGACCTGAAAGGCGTCGCTGCCTTTCTCTTTCTGCAGGGCATCGAGCGCCGGCATTTCGGCACGGCAAGGCGCGCACCATGTCGCCCACAGATTGAGCAGCACCGTCTTGCCGGCATGGTCGGCGATCGTCATCGGCTTGCCGTCCGGCCCGTTGAAGGCGAGGCGCTTCATGGATTGCGGCGGATCGGCCGGCAACAGTGCCGCAACCTCGCCGGTGGCAGCGGCGGCGACCTTCTTGGCACGGTCGCTCTTGGCGGCGCAGGCGACGTCGTCCTTGCCGTCGTTGACGGCCGCTTGCGGCGCGGCGTTGTTGCCAGACCGGCTCTCGCTGACATATACCGCGACCGCGCCGGCCAGCACTCCCGCCACCAGGGCGGCGAGGATCAGGCGCGGGGCCGGGAAAAATCTGTTTCCGTCTGCCATTTTCTCAAAACTGCTCCGAAGCACGGGTTTTATAGCGATGAGCGACAAGAAGACCAGCAACCAGATGTGGGGCGGACGATTTGCCTCGGGTCCGGCCGCGATCATGGAAGCGATCAACGCATCGATCTCGTTCGACCGCAAACTCTATGCGCAGGACATCAGAGGCTCGATCGCCCATAGCGAGATGCTGGCGCAAACGGGCATTATTTCGGCGGCCGATCAAGAAAAAATCGCTCACGGCCTGAACACGATCCTGAAAGAGATCGAGGCCGGCAGCTTCGAGTTTTCGACCCGGTTGGAAGACATCCACATGAATATCGAGGCTCGCCTCGCCGACCTCATCGGTCCGGCGGCTGGCCGGCTGCACACCGCCCGCTCGCGCAACGACCAGGTGGCGGTCGACCTGCGGCTCTGGGTCAAGGACGAGTGCTTTCGCGTCGCCGAAGCATTGAAGGGCCTGATCCGGGCGCTGCTGGAACGCGCCGAGGAACACGCGGCGACCGTGATGCCGGGCTTTACCCATATGCAGGCAGCGCAGCCGGTGACCTTCGGTCACCACTGCATGGCCTATGTCGAGATGTTCGGGCGCGATCTGTCGCGCGTGCGCGACGCCATCGAACGAATGGACGAGAGCCCGCTGGGTGCTGCCGCCCTGGCCGGCACCAGCTTCCCGATCGACCGCCATCAGACCGCGAAGGCGCTCGGCTTCCGCGAGCCGATGCGCAATTCGCTGGACAGCGTTTCGGACCGCGATTTCGCGCTGGAGTTCCTGGCGATGGCGGCGATCTGCGCCACGCATCTGTCGCGGCTCGCCGAGGAGATCATCATCTGGTCGACGCCGCAGTTCGGCTTCGTCAGGCTGTCGGACTCGTTTTCCACCGGCTCCTCGATCATGCCGCAGAAGAAGAACCCCGACGCCGCCGAACTGGTGCGCGGCAAGACGGGCCGCGTCAACGGCCATCTTGTCGGCCTGCTGACGGTAATGAAAGGCATGCCTTTGACCTATGGCAAGGACATGCAGGAAGACAAGGAATCGGTCTTCGATGCCGCCGAGACGCTCGACCTGATGCTCGCCGCGATGACCGGCATGGTCTCGGACATGACGGTCAACGCCATGGCGATGAAGAAAGCCGCCGGTTCCGGGCACGCCACCGCCACCGACCTTGCGGACTGGCTGGTGCGCACGCTCGGACTGCCGTTCCGCGAGGCGCATCACGTCACCGGCCGCGCGGTGGCGCTGGCCGAGGAGAGGAAGGTCGGGCTGGAGAAGCTTTCGCTGGAGGATCTGCAGTCGATCAACCCCGGCATCACCTCGGATATTTTCTCGGTGCTGGCGGTGCAGAACTCGATCAAGAGCCGCACCAGTTTCGGCGGCACGGCGCCATCGGAGGTGAGGAAGCAGATCCGCGCCTGGAAAAAGCGCATCGCAAAGGCGTAATACCCGGATATTGCGATCGGCAATATTCGGATATTGCGACCAGCAATATCCGGGGTGCAATGCGCCGAGAACTCGGCTAAAAGCGGCGGCTGGCAAACGTTTCGGACGGATGGATCGATGACCGGAAGCAGGATTTTGGTGACGCTGACGCTTCTGGTGGCGATCGCCGCGGTGACGGCCTGCGGCCGCAGGGCCGGCCTCGATACGCCCTACGAGGCGGCCGTGCAGGCCCGCAAGGATGCCGAGAAGGCCAAGCAGCCCGTGCCGCCGGAGCCGGAAAAACCGGTCAAGGACAAGAAGTTCTTCCTCGACCCGCTGATCTAGAGCCGAAGAGAGCGGGTTTGGTCTTCCAAACCTGATCTCACAGTGCCCCAACTTTCCGGAAAACACTCTCGTGAACCATTTCGATTACCGCGACGGCGTGCTGCATGCCGAGGACGTGGCGATACCAGATATCGCCTCGGAGGTCGGCACGCCGTTCTATTGCTATTCGACGGCCACGCTGACCAGGCACTACCGCGTATTCGCCCAGGCCTTTGCCGGGCTCGACGCGCTGGTCTGCTATGCCATGAAGGCGAATTCCAACCAGGCGGTGCTGCGGACGTTGGCGAGGCTCGGCGCCGGCGCCGACGTGGTGTCGGAAGGCGAGTTGCGCCGGGCACTGGCCGCCGGCATCCCGGCCGGCAAGATCCTGTTCTCAGGTGTCGGCAAGACGGCGCCTGAAATGGATTTTGCGCTCACCGCCGGCATCCTTTGCTTCAATGTCGAATCCGAGCCGGAACTCGAACTCCTGTCCTCCCGCGCCGTGGCTCTCGGCAAGGTGGCGCCGATCTCGTTGCGCATCAATCCCGATGTCGACGCCAGGACGCACAAGAAGATCTCCACCGGCAAGGCGGAGAACAAGTTCGGCATTCCGTGGCAGCGGGCGCGTCAGGTCTATGCCCGCGCTGCCGAATTGCCGGGCATCAAGGTCACCGGCATCGACACCCACATCGGCAGCCAGATCACCGAATTGCAGCCCTTCGACGATGCTTTCGCGCTGCTTGTCGATCTGGTCGGTGCACTGCGCGACGACGGCCACGCCATCGAGCATATCGATGTCGGCGGCGGCCTCGGCATTCCCTACCGTGTCGACAACAACCCGCCTCCGCTGCCTGATGCCTATGCGCAGATCGTCAGGAAGCATGTCACCAAGCTTGGGCTCAAGGTGATGTTCGAACCGGGCCGGCTGATCGTCGGGAATGCCGGCATCCTCGTCTCGGAGGTGATCTTCGTGAAGGAAGGCGACGCCAAGAATTTTCTGGTCGTCGATGCCGCCATGAACGACCTGATCCGGCCGACGCTCTACGATGCCTTCCACGACATCAGGCCGGTCGTCCAGCCGCCGGCCGACACGCCGCGCATGATGGTCGATGTGGTCGGGCCGGTCTGCGAGACCGGCGATTATATCGGGCTCGACCGCGACCTGCCCAGGCTGAAGGCCGGCGATCTGGTAGCGGTTTCCACGGCCGGCGCCTATGGCGCGGTGCAGGCCGGCACCTACAACACGCGTCTTCTGGTGCCTGAGGTGCTGGTCGATGGCGACCGTTTCCACGTCGTGCGTCCGCGCCTGACCTATGACGATTTGATCGGGCTGGATTCGGTGCCCGATTGGCTGGCATAGAGCGTTTCACCGTTTCATCGAAACGGCGACCCGCTCTGTCTCCTTGTTTTGACGCAATTCCGTACGGAAAACCGCGCACACTTTTCCTGGAATTGCTCTAGAAGCCGCACCGCCTGTCGAGCTATAGCCGGTTCTGGATGAGCGCCCTTGTATCGGCGATCCTGTCCTCGTCACGGCGATAAAACGTCCATTGCTTGATGCGCTTGGTGCGCAGCAGGCCGGCATGGGCAAGCACGCGCATATGCTCGGAGAGCGTCGCCTGCGTAATGCCGAGCTTCTCCGCGATCAGCAGCGCGCAAACGCCGTCCTCGACAAGATCGCCATCTGCCTGGGCCGGGAAATGCGCGCGCGGATCCTTCAACCAGTCGAGGATTTGCAGCCTGCGCTCGTTGGCAATCGCCTTGAAGATATCAACCTCTTGCATTTAGCTATTTTGCCAAGTTACTAATTACAGTCAATCCCGAGGAGATCGCCATGCCGCAAGGCAACACCGTCACACGCGAACGCATCGCCGCGATGGAGCCGCGCATTCGCCCCTATATCAGGCGCACGCCGGTGCTGCGCGTCGATATGGCCGACTTCGACCGGCCGCCGCTGGCGGTCGACCTCAAGCTTGAATGCCTGCAGCATTCCGGCTCGTTCAAGGCACGCGGCGCCTTTACCAATCTTCTCGAACGCCAGGTCCCCGAGGCTGGCGTCGTCGCCGCGTCGGGCGGCAATCATGGCGCCGCCGTCGCCTACGCCGCCATGCGGCTTGGGCACAAGGCGACCATTTTCGTTCCCGAAGTCAGCCCACAGGCCAAGCTGGAGCGTATTCACTCCTATGGCGCCGAACTGGTCGTCGGCGGCGCCCGCTATGCCGAAGCGCTGGCCGCCAGCGAACGTTTCGCCGAGGAAACCGGCGCTCTGCAGATCCACGCCTTCAATCAGGAGGAGACGCTGGTCGGCCAGGGCACGCTCGGGCTGGAGATCGAGAGCGACCTGCCCGAGATCGACACGCTTCTGGTCGCGGTCGGCGGCGGTGGCCTGATCGGCGGCATCGCCGCCTGGTATGCAGGCCGCATCCGCATCGTCGCCGTCGAGTCGGAAGGCGCGCCGACGCTTCACCGCGCCTTCGAGGCGGGTCACCCCGTCGATGCGCCGGCGGAAGGCATCGCCGCCGATTCGCTGGCGCCAAAGCGCGTCGGCGAAATGATGTTTCCGATCGCCGAAGCCTTCGTCGAACGCTCCATCCTGGTCAGCGACGACGACATCATCGCGGCGCAGAAAGCGCTGTGGAGCAGCGTGCGCATCATCTCCGAGCCGGGAGGTGCCGCCGCCTTCGCCGCGATCCTGTCCGGCCGCTACGCGCCGGCATCGGGAGAACGCGTCGCCGTGCTGGTCTGCGGCGCCAACGCAAACCCCGCCAATTTTTGATTGCAACCATTTCGGCCGGCTTCACGTTTTTTCAAACTGCCTCGCCTTTGCCGTGTTTGCTGGTATTCTTCGAGTCGTGAGGCTTGGGCTATTTTGCCCGTCCCATGGAAGGGCCGATGACGCAACGACCCATCTTCAGCAACGACCGCGGCCTGGCCGGGCGCCTCGCCTTGAGCCGGCTGGCGACACGGGTCTCGATGGTGGTCGAGCGTGGCTGGCCGCTGCTGCTCCCGCTCGTCATCCTCGCCACCCTGTTCCTCAGCGCCTCCTGGTTCGGCATTTTCTCCCGGCTGCCGGATATGCTGCGCATCGGCCTTGTCGCCGCCTTCGGCGTCGCCGGGCTCGCCGGCCTCTATCCGCTGCGCTTCTTCCGCATGCCAGGTGCTGCCGAGATCGATCGCCGCATCGAGGCAGCCAACAGCCTGCTGCACAGCCCCGTGCTGACGCAGGCCGACCGGCCAAGCGGCAGGGAAAGCAGCTTCTCCCAGGCGCTCTGGCGCGAGCATCAGAAGCGCATGGCCGCAAAGCTCGACAGCCTCGGCGCCGATTTGCCGCGCACGCGCGTGCCGGAGCGCGACCCCTGGGGGCTGCGCGCCGTGGCCGCACTTCTGCTCGTCACCGCCTTTGCCTTCTCCTTCGGACCGACGGGTGGCCGGCTGAGCGATGGATTCATGGCCCATGGCACATATGACACCGTGCCGCCGCGCATCGACGCCTGGGTGACGCCGCCGGCCTATACCGGCAAGCCGCCGATCTTCCTGACCGCCGACGCCAACCAGGCGACGCCGACGTTTCATGTCCCCGAGGGCAGCGAGGTCTCCTTGCGCGTCACCGGAGGCTCGGGCGAGGAAACGCTCGCCTATGCCGACAAGGACGGCAACGCCCGCGCCATCGACCCGGCCAGCCAGCAGGCTGCCTCCGCCAAGCCGGCCGCGGGCGCAGCGCCATCCTCTTCGCCGTCGAAGATACGCCAGTTCATCGGCAAGCTGACCGGCGACGGCACGCTGACGCTGAAGTCGGGTGAGGATCAGCTCGGCCGCTGGGCCTTCGCCGTCGTGCCCGACAAGCCGCCGCAGATCCGCTTCGTCGGCGAGCCCAAACGCGCCGCCAACGGCGCCTTCGAACTCAACTACCAGATCGACGACGACTACGGTGCCGCCAACGCCAAGGCGATGTTCGCGCTGGCCGGCCCGCAGGTGCCGGGTGCACGCCCGCTCTACGGCCCGCCCGAGATGCCGCTGACGCTCCCGCGCCGCGGCGGCAAGTCGAATGCGGCCAAGACCTCGAAGGACCTGACAGAGCACGTCTGGGCCGGCAGCAGCATCAAGCTGACGCTCGTCGCCACCGACGACGCCGGGCACACCGCGTCGAGCGAGACCAAGACGCTGGTGATGCCCGAACGGCCGTTCTCCAACCCGCTCGCCCGGGCGGTGATCGAACAGCGCCGGCTGCTGGCTCTCGACGCCAATGCCAAGCCGCGCGTGCTCGACCTGATGGACGCCATCACGCTGCGGCCGGAAGACACGTTCGACAACATGTCCCACTACCTCGCCATCATGAGCGCGCGCAGCCGGCTGAAGCTGGCCGCAAGCGACGATCAGCTGCGCAGCGAGGTCACCTATCTCTGGGAAATCGCGCTCGGCATCGAGGAGGGCAACCTCTCTGCCGCCGAAAAGCGGCTGCGTCAGGCGCAACAGGCGTTGCAGGACGCCATCAAGAACGGCGCCAGCGACCAGGAAATCGAAAAGGCGATGAAGGAACTGCGCGAGGCGATGAACCAGTTCCTGCAGGAATTCGCCGAACGCGCCAAGCAGAACCCGAACGCGCCGCAGATGCAGCAGAATGGCCAGGAACTGCGCCAGAGCGACATCGACCGCATGATGGACCAGATCGAGAACCTGGCGAAGTCGGGCGATCGCGACAAGGCGCAGCAACTGCTGTCGCAACTGCAGGACATGATGAACAACCTCCAGGCCGGCCGTCAGCAGCAGGGCGGCCAGCAGGACAGCGAGATGCGCCAGCAGATGGACAAGCTCGGCGAAATCCTGCGGCGCCAGCAGGAGATGATGAATGACACCTTCCGCATGGACCAGATGCAGCGCGGCGAGCGCCAGCGCGGACAGAACCGCGACGAGCAGCTTGGCCAGGGCGGCGGCGAGGACCAGGACAAGCCGGGCGTTGGCGAGGATCGCGATCCTCTCGCCAGGCAGAAGCCGATGACGCCGCAGGAATTCGCCGACGCGCTGAAGCAGTTGCAGGAAGGCCAGGGCCAGCTGAAGAGCGATCTCGACAAGCTGAAGAAGGGCCTCGAAGGCATGGGCATGGAGCCCAATGAAGGATTTGGCGAGGCAGGCAAGTCCATGGGCCACGCCGAGCAGGCGCTCGGCGAGGGCCAGGGCGACGAAGCCGTCGGCCATCAGGGCCGGGCTCTGGAGGCGCTGCGCAAGGGCGCCAAGGACATGATGAAACAGATGCAGGCCATGCAGGGCGACCAGGGCGGCAGCGAGCAAGGCGGCCGCCAGCAGAATGCCGACCGCGACCCGCTTGGCAGGCCACGCGCCAGCAAGGGGCCGGATTTCGGCGATTCGGTGAAAGTGCCCGACGAGATCGACGTCCAGCGCGCGCGCCAGATCCTGGAAGCGATCCGCAAGCGGCTCGGCAATGCGCTCAGCCCCGATGTCGAGCGCAGCTATCTCGAACGGCTGCTGGAATTGAAATAGGACAGCGGAGCAACCGGCTGCTTTATGCAACGGCAGGCTGGGCTTGCCTGTTGACGAACGCTTCCCGGATCGCCTCTTGCATGCCGTCGATCGCCTCGCCCGATGCGTTCGGGTTGCGATGCATCACCACATTGGAGGAATCGATGTCGCCGAACCCGTCGGCCGACGTCAGCTCACGGCAGCCGTCCGGAATGTTGCTGCGCGAAATCGGCGCGATCGCCAGCCCCGAGGTGACGGCAAGCTTCAGGCCGCCATTGGTGTCGCTGGTATAGGCGACGCGATAGGCAAGGCCGCGCTGCTCCAGCGATTTGATGGCGAAATCCTTGCACCAGCCGGCCCGGTTGTAGAGCGCGATCGGCACCGGACGCTCCTCATGCATGTGATGCAGGGTCGATGTCACCCACACGGTCGGATCGTGCATCAGCACTTCTCCGCCGGAAGCATCCTGCCATTCGAACACCACGCACAGATCGAGTTCGCCGGCTGCGAGCGACGCCATCTGCGCCCAGGAATGGGCATAGCGCACGGTGACCTCGACCTGTGCGTGGCGCTTCGAAAACGCGCCGAGCGCCCGCGACAGGATGGCGTGGCCATACTCCTCCGGAATGCCGATGCGCACCGGCCCGCCGAGCGGCGCGGCCGTCATCGACGCCGCCGTTTCCTCGAGCAGCGCGACGATGCGGCGGGCGTTGACGATGAGTTCGCCGCCGCGCCGCGTCAGTGCGACGCCGCGTGAACCGCGCTCGAACAGGCTGTCGCCGACCAGGCTTTCGAGCTTCTTCATCTGCATCGACACGGCCGACTGGGTGCGGCCGGCCAACTCCGCCGCCTTGGTGAAATTGCCGGCATCGGCAATGGCCACGAAGGTGCGCAGGAGATCGCTGTCGAGGGTCGGCCGCATGGAATCCGCCATAAGAAAATTTGATTGCTGGTATCATTCCAATTCGTTTGCAACATGTCAAACACCGGACGATAGTCGCCTCACCCATTGGATATGCGGCTGCGGAATCAGCCGCGGACCAATCGAGAGTCCTCACTCGTGCCCGCTGCCCGAAACGGTGGCGGGTTCTTTTTGATCTGCAGGCGGGGGCCTCCGGTCGTACACGCGGGAGCCTGAACGCGGATGCAAAATAGGATGGTGCGCGGCATCCTGAGCCTGTGCCTCGGCGTGCTGGTCTTCTCGCTGCAGGATCCGCTCGTCAAGGCAGTGTCGAGCGGCTATCCGGTGACCGAGGTGATGGCGACCCGCTCGATCGTCGCCTTGCCGATCCTGATCCTTCTCGTCCACGCCGATGTCGGCCTGCCGGCAATCCTGTCGCGGCGGTTCGGCCTGCTGACGATACGCGCCTTCATCCAGTTCACCTCCTATACCATGTACTATTTGGCCATCGCCGCCCTGCCGCTGGCCGATGCCGTGGCGCTCTACTTCATGGCACCGTTGTTCATCATGGCGCTGGCCGGGCCGTATCTTGGCGAGCGCGTCTCCTGGCGCACGCTGGCGACCGTGCTGATCGGGCTGCTTGGCGTCGTCGTGATGGTGCGCCCGGGCGCCGGCCTGTTCGACTGGGCGGCCCTGCTATCGCTGGGCTCGGCGGCGCTCTACGGCTTCTCGCAGTTGATGGCCCGCAAGATCGGCGATACCGAATCGTCCACCGTCATGGCCTTCTATCAGAACGGCGCCTATCTCATCGGTGCTGCCATGGTCGCCGGCTCGTTCCACTCTGCCGGCATCACCCACGCCGTCCACCCGAGCCTGGAATTCCTGGTGCGGCCGTGGATATGGCCGACGCTGGCGGATTTCCTCAAGATGGCGGCCTGCGGCTTCGTCGCTTCGGCCGGCATGATCCTGTTGTCGCAGGGCTACCGGCTGGCGCCGGCCAACCGCGTCGCCACCTTCGAATACACCGGCATCCTGTGGTCGCCGCTGTGGGGTTTTCTGTTCTTCGCCGAAGTGCCGCGGTCGACGACCGTCATCGGTGCGGCCCTGATCATTGGCGCCGGCCTGCTGGCGCTCAACAGCGGATTGCGCAAGAGCCCGGCAGCGGCGTTGGCTGCCACCGACCCAGCCTGATCAGGCGAAGCAGATCAGCGCCCGTTCGACCCGCGAGCGGATTTCAGCCAGCGTGAAGGGCTTTTGCACGACATCGAGGATGATGCCGTTCAACTCCTCGGCGCGCTCGCGCTGGTCGGCATAACCGGTCATCAGCAGGATCTTCATCGCCGGGAAAAGCGCGGCCGCCGCGATCGCCATCTCGATGCCGTCCATCTCCGGCATGCGGATATCGGAGACCACGAGGTCGTAACCGCCATTCGCGGCGCGGATCAGCGAAAGCCCTTGCGCGCCATCGGCGGCGATATCGATTGTGTGGCCGGCGCGTTCGAGCGCGCGGGCGGCGAGGGTGCGGACGGACTCATCGTCCTCGACGATCAGAAGCTTTGCCATGGCCGGCATATTTGGCGGCCAAACGTTGACTTTTCCTGAAAGTCCCGGCTGGCCGGCGGGCTAATTTTCTTGGACGCCGTTAAGGCCTTTTTCAGAATTGCCACGCGAGGCAAAGGCCTTACGCATCGCCTTTCACAACACCCACGAACGGCAATTCGCGAAAAGCATGTGCAACGTCCATACCATAGCCGACGACGAAATAATCCGGGCAGTCGAAGCCGACATAGTCGGCGTTGAGCGCGGTCTGGCGGCGCATGCGTTTGTCGAGCAGCACGGCGATGGAACAGCTTTTCGCGCCACGCGACAGCATCAGGTCACGGGTGAAGCTCAGCGTCTTGCCTGATTCGAGGATGTCGTCGATCAGCAGCACATCGCGGCCGGCGACCTCATTGTCGATGTCGCGCAGCACCCTCACCTCGCCGCTGCTGGTGCCGGCGCCATAGCTGGAGATGAAGATGAACTCGACCTCGGGCGACAGGCCAACGTCGTGCATGGCGCGGATCAGATCGGCGGCGAAGATGAACGAGCCCTTCAGCACCGAAATCACCAGGAGATCGTGATAGTCGTGCTCGGCGATCTCCTTGGCCAGCTCAAGATTGCGCCGTGCAATCGCCGACGCCGAAAATAGGACCTCGATGTCCTTGTCGCGTACGATGGGCATTGCTCGTCTTCCCCGGTGATCGCCTACTGCGCAAAAGTGACCAAAACGGTCCTTACGCCGTTCTTAGGCACGTCGAGCCGGCTGGCAAAGCCAAATCTTTCTCCCGACGCCAGCGAATGGCTGGATGTCCCCAACGTATAGCGGGTCGTGCGCCCATCATTGCCGGTCACCCGGATCTCGAGCGGCGGCAACTGTGCCGGCTTCGCCCCGTCATTGGCGGCCTCGCCATCGACGAACAGCACGGGATTGGGTCCGGAGGCGTCGACGCGAGAGGTGACGCCCGAAATCGTCAGCGCCGATGTTTGCCCACCGGAGAGAAACGGTGCCTGGCGCACCAGCGCGTGCCCGCCGGAGACCCAGAAGGCGGCAAGGGCGGCGGCAATGCCGGCGATCCAGAAGATTGGCCCGCCGCGCGAGGCTGGCGGCCGCTCCACCGGCGCCTCGGGCTTGCGCAGCATATCCATGCCCTCGATGGGTGGCGTGACGATCGCGCGCGGCGGCGGTGGAACGCTTTCGGCCGGGGGCCGCGACATCACCACATAATCGGCATCGACGATGTCGGCCGCGGGACCGCGCATGAACCGGTCCGCCGCGGCGATTGCCGGGGGATCGGTCATGATTTCGCCGGAAACCGGGCGCGCGGTTCGTTCGTCAGCCATCATGGCCCCAGCGTTGCAGCACGTGTTCGCTTTTCGTTTCTTTTGCGTAAACAAAAATGGTTAACGCTTCCCCACCGGAGCCCTTGTGACGAGCCGAAAGAACCCAGGAATTAACCGCCGGTTAACCATGCCGGCCGATGGTCTTTTCGCAGAACAGGCAGGTTATGCGCTGCCACGAAATTCAGGTCGTCGAAATTGATTCGCTTCGAAAATGTCGGCCTCCGCTACGGCATGGGTCCGGAAATCCTCCGCGACATTTCCCTGCATATTCCGGAGCGCTCGTTCCAGTTCCTGAGCGGGCCGTCGGGCGCCGGGAAGACGACCTTGCTGCGCCTTTTGTTCATGTCGCTGAAGCCGACGCGCGGGCTGATCACCATCTTCGGCAAGGACCGCTCGCGCATCTCGCGCACCGAACTGCCGCATTTGCGGCGCCGCATCGGCGTGGTTTTCCAGGATTTCCGCCTGCTCGACCACATGACCACCTATGAGAACGTCGCGCTGCCGCTGCGCGTGCGCGGGCGCGAGGAAGCAAGCTACCGCACCGATGTCACCGAGCTGTTGAAATGGGTGGGGCTGGGCGAGCGCATGCATGTGCTGCCGCCGGTCCTGTCGGGCGGCGAGAAGCAGCGCGCCGCGATAGCGCGCGCGCTGATCGAGCAGCCGGAGATCCTGCTCGCCGACGAGCCGACCGGCAATGTCGATCCGCCACTGGCGCGGCGGCTGCTGCGGCTGTTCATCGAACTCAATCGTCTCGGCACCGCCGTGGTGATCGCGACCCACGATCTCGGCCTGATGGAACAGGTCGACGCGCGCCGCATGATCCTGGCCGGCGGAAGGCTGGACATCTATGACTGATTTGTCCGTCGAACATCTCCACGAGCACGAACAGGAAGCCGACACGGCCGAGGCAAGACCACGCGCCCAGCGCAAGATGGCGCCGATCGTGCCGGCGCAGAACATCGCCGGCCGCGCCCTGGTGCTGGTCATCGCCATCATGACCTTCCTGTCCTGCCTGACCTTCGGCGCGGTGACGCTGGTGCGTGATACGGCCTCGGTCTGGGAGAACCAGATCTCGCGCGAGGCGACGATCCAGGTCAAGCCGGCCGACGGCCTCGACATGGAGGCAGCGCTCACCCAGGCCTCGCAGATCGCCGGCGAGTTCCCCGGCGTGAAGTCGACGCGGATCATCGACCGCGAGGCGACCGCCAGGCTGCTGGAACCGTGGCTTGGCTCGGGCCTCAACATCGACGACCTTCCGGTGCCGCGCCTGATCATCGTCACCATCGACGAGAACAGCCCGCCCGATTTCGCCGCCATGCGCGCCGCGATCACGCCGAAGCTGCCGAGCGCCTCGCTCGACGATCACCGCACCTGGGTCGACCGGCTGGTGGCCATGGCCCGCACCACGGTGACCATCGGTATCGCCGTTTTGGCGCTGATGCTGGCGGCGACCGTGCTGACGGTCGTGTTCGCGACCCGCGGCGCCATGGCTGGCAACGGCCATATCATCGAGGTGCTGCATTTCGTCGGCGCCGAGGCGGCTTTCATCGCGCGCGAGTTCCGTCGGCATTTCCTGGTCACCGGCATGAAGGGCGCGGCCGCCGGCGGGGCGGCCGCGGTGCTCGTCTTCATCGTCTTTTCCTGGTGGTCGTCACGCAACATGGCAACGCCGCAGGCCGACCAGGCTACTGCCCTGTTCGGCAATTTCGCCATCGGCTCGGCCGGCTATTTCGGCGTCGTGCTGATGGTGCTGGTGATCGGCGCACTGACGGCGGCAACCTCCCATGCCACCGTCGTCACCTATCTCAGCGACATCGACGTCCGCCAACCCGACGCATGAAAAGGGAGCGTGTCTTTGGGTCGAGGACGTGGATGGAAACGAGACGGATCACGGATGGAGAAACAGCGTAACGCAAAGTGCGTCTTTTACCTATCAAAGGCCGCATTTCGGGATTAACGATATGGCCATGGACGTGCGGGATTCGACCGGGACGGCTGGGCAGATGCCAGTGGTGGTTGCTCGTTCGCGCGACCACGACAAGGCTAGCCGTTTAAAGACGGCAATTCGGATCTCCGCGCTCTCGCTCCTCGTCCTCGCAACCTTGTTCGCCGGCGGCTTCGGCTGGTTCGCCAACAAGGTCAGCCATCTGACCACGCCTACCAATCCGACCAAAGCCGATGCCATCATCGTGCTGACCGGCGGCCAGTCGCGCCTCGACGCCGCGATGGAATTGCTGGCATCCGGCAAGGGCGAGCGGCTGCTGATCAGCGGTGTGCATCCTTCCGCCAGCCGACGCCAGCTCCAGGCGGCTACCGGCGGCGACAAGAAGCTGTTTTCCTGCTGCGTCGACATCGACCGCGCGGCGCTCGACACGATCGGCAACGCCGAGCAAAGCGCCAAATGGGTGACAAACCATGCCTATGGCACGGTGATCCTAGTCACCAACAACTATCACATGCCGCGCAGCCTGCTGGAAATGGGCCGGCTGCTGCATGGCGCAAGGCTCGAGCCCTATCCGGTGGTCAATTCCAATCTCGACAATGGCGGCTGGCTGACCAAGCCGCGGGCGTTGCGGGTGCTGTTTACCGAATACACCAAATATCTGCTGGCGCTGGCGCGCGGCATCGTGCCGGTGAAGCCGACCCCAGACGGCATAGCGCTGGCCGAAACCGCGGCTGGCGGCTGAGCCGGTATCAGCCCTCGACCGCAGTCTCTGAAATTCCCTTGAGACTCGCGATCTCCTGTTCGAGCTGTTGAATGCGCCGGTCCCGCTCTCCAAGCGCTGCCGCGACATCTGCCGCCTCGAAGCGCTGCGGAATGTGCTGCGGGCAATTGGCATCCCAGGCCGAAACCGTGAACAGGATGACTTGCTCGGGCCGCGCCTTGTAGTCCTGCGGCATCAGCCTCGCCATCAGCTCGGCATCGTTTTCGACGACGCGCGCCGTGCCCCAGATCTTGATGCGCTGGCGCAGCATATAGTCGATCAGGAAAAGGAAGGCCCTCGGATTGTCGGCCAGATTGCCCTGGGTGATGAACTGCCTGTTGCCGGCAAAATCCGCGAAGCCGATCGTCTTTTCGTCGAGCACCTTGAGAAAGCCGGCCGGCCCACCCCGGTGCTGGATGTAAGGCTGGCCATCGCCATTGGCCGTCGACAGGAAGACGCTGGTCTGCATCGAGAGGAAAGCCGCAAGGTCGGGCGTGATGACGCCCTGCCAGCCGCCACGCTCCTCGACCCGCGCATAGGACTGGCGCGAGCCCTTGCGGGCCTGGATCGCCTTGACGGTCGGTGTGAAGGCGACGTCGCTGGTGAAAGCATGTGCGTTCATCGAAACCTCCTTGATGTCTCCGGTCCAAACACTTGAGAGACGATGCTAGAGCCCGAGCTCCGACAATGTCGGGTGGTCGTCCGGCCGGCGGCCGAGCGGCCAGTGATATTTGCGGTCGGCCTCGCCGATCGGCAGGTCGTTGATGCTGGCGATGCGCAGGCGCATCAGCCCGTGTTCATCGAACTCCCAATTCTCGTTGCCGTAGCTGCGGAACCACGAACCTGAGTCATCGTGCCATTCATAGGCGAAGCGCACGGCGATGCGATTGCCGTGGAAGGCCCAGACCTCCTTGATCAGCCGGTAGTCGAGTTCGCGGCTCCATTTGCGGGTCAGGAAAGCCTGGATGGCATCGCGGCCCTGCAGGAATTCGGCGCGGTTGCGCCAGCGGCTGTCGGTCGTGTAGGCGAGCGCGACCCGTGCTGGATCGCGGGAATTCCATGCATCCTCGGCCATGCGCGCTTTCTGCGCTGCGGTCTCGGCGGTGAAGGGCGGAAGCGGCGGGCGGCTTTCAGACATGGATTCCTCTGCGGCATAAGGGCGGACCGGCTGACACCGCCGGCCCTGCCCTCATTCAGGCAGCATCGCGGGCGGAAACAACCGGAAAATCGATCGCGGTGCGGGCTACCTCATTGATATAGTTGGTCCAGACGTTCAGGGCGACATGCTGGACGATCTCGATGATCTGCCCGTCATCGTAGCCCGCCAGCCTTACAGCGGCGACATCCTCATCGCCGACATGCCCGCGGCTTTGCGCAACCCTGGCGGCAAAACGCACCGCCGCGGCCGCCTTGGGATCCGTGGAACCGCCAAGGCGATTGGCGACCATCTCGGCGTCGTCGAGCTTGGCGAGATTCTTGCCGAGATAGCTGTGCGCGGAAAGACAATAACTGCAGCCATTGATCTCGGCCACCGCCAGCGCGATGCGCTCGCGCGTCGGCGCCGGCAGCCGGCCCTTGGCCAGCGCACCCGACATGCCGAGATAGCCTTCAAGCGCGGCTGGACTGTTGGCGACCATCCGAAACAGGTTCGGCACGACACCGAGCTGTTTTTCCACTGCCCGCAGCATGGGCTGCGCGGCTGCGGGAGCGGTGGCGATGGATGAAGGCGTGGCGATGCGGGGCATGAGAATTCCTCTGGATTTGCCCCTCCTATATGCATCCTTCCATCTTGCGGATGTAGGTGCCATAATTGCAATTCATCCTTCCAATTTCTGGAAAAACCATGGATCGCCTCGAAGCCATGTCCCTTTTCGTCGCAGCGGCGGAGTCCGGCAGCCTTTCCGCCGCCGCGCGTCATCTGGGCACTCCTCTGGCAACCGTCAGCCGCAAGGTTTCCGAACTGGAACGGCATCTCAAGACACGCTTGTTGAACCGGTCGACACGGCGGCTGACGCTGACCGATGCGGGCCATGCCTATCTTGCCGCGTGCCGTCGTATCCTGGAAGACGTCGGAGACGCCGAGCGTACCGCTGGTGGCGAGTACAGCGCACCGACAGGTGAATTGATCATCACCGCGCCGATCGTTTTCGGCCGCCTCCATGTACTGCCGGTCGTCACGGCGTTTCTCGCCGCTTACCCGCAGGTGGATATCCGCCTGACGCTCGGCGACAGGATAGCCCAATTGGCCGAGGACCATATCGACCTCGCCATCCGCATCGGCCGGCTGCCGGACTCGCGCATGGTCGCGACCAGGGTCGGTTCGATCCGGCATGTCGTCTGCGCAAGTCCGGCGTATCTGGCCGAGCACGGGGCGCCGAAAACCCCGAAAGACCTTGAAACGCATAGCTGCATCACCTTCGAGGGCATGGGCTCACTCGCCACATGGACCTTCGCGGTGGACAAGGCTGACATTCCTGTCCCTGTCCGTTCCAGGCTCCGGGTCAACACCGCAGAGGCGGCGATCGATGCGGCGACTGCCGGGGTCGGGATGACGCGCGTGCTCTCCTACCAGATCGTCGCCGCTGTACGCTCAGGGGCACTGCAGCCCGTGCTCGAGGATTTCGAACCTGAGCCGTGGCCGGTAAACCTGGTGCATGCCGGCCAGGGCCGGCTGCCGGTGAAACTGCGCGCCTTCCTGGACTTTGCCGGCCCGCGCCTCAGGGAACGTCTGGCGCAGGCGACCTGGTAGAATGAGCCGTATTGTAGCGTTTCCTTTTTGCGCCTGCTTGGTGTAACCAACGCACACTTCCTCACCGGACCTCCCCCATGCTCTATGTCAGATCGCTGGCGTTCAATTTCGTCTTCTACGTCAATCTGATCGTCCAGATGATCCTCTGGACCCCCTACTATTTCCTGTCGCCCCGTCACCGCGCCTGGTTCGTGCCGAAATTCTGGTCGCGCACCTGCATGTGGCTCTACGACAAGATCGCCGGAACGAAGAACGACATCACCGGGCTGGAAAACTTGCCCGAGGGTTCCTTTATCCTGGCACCCAAGCACCAGTCATTCTGGGACGCGATCGCCTTCTTCCCATTCCTCCAAGATCCGCTCTACATCCTCAAGCGCGAGCTAACCTGGATCCCGTTCTTCGGCTGGTACATCATGAAGATGCGCATGATCCCGGTCGATCGCGGCAGCCGTTCCAAGGCCCTGAAGGCGGTGGTCGCGGCGACCAGGGAGGAACTGGCGCGCAACCCGCGCCAGCTGATCATCTATCCCGAAGGCACGCGCCGCGCGCCGGGCGACGAGCCGGCCTACAAATACGGCATCGTCGAAATCTATGCGCAGCTTGGCGTTCCGGTGGTGCCGGTTGCCCATGTCGCCGGCCTGTACTGGCCGCGCCGCAAGTTCCTGCGCTATCCCGGCACCATCAAGGCGCGTTTCCTGCCACCGATCCCGCCGGGCCTGGGCAAGGACGAATTCATGGCGCGACTGATCGGCGACACGGAAGCCGCCTGCGACCAGCTCCTCGTCGAAGCGTCTCAAGCGCCGAATCCGCCGGCCTTGCCGCCAACGGCGTTGAAGCGGCTGCGGGAACTCGGCGCGAAATCCTGAAGCCTTGCTGCCAGACAAGTCAGCCGAACACAGCCAGCACCGTGGTCAGCACCAGCGTCGCGGCAAAGACCAGATTGATGACCCGGGATGCCACCGGCCGGCGCAGAAAACGCGCGAACGCGGCACCCACGAGCAGCCACACGGCATGGATGACAATGATCATTGCCGCCAGGACCGTCAGCTTCAACGACAGGGCAAGCTCGGCGGCGCCTTGCTTTGGAGCGGCGCCGGCAAACACGGCGGCGATCGCCACATAGGCTTTTGGATTGGCTATCGCCAGGAGAAACCCGGCCAGCCATGTCGGGCGCGACGTCTCGGCGGCATGCGCCGCCAGCGGCGGTGCGGTGGCGATCCTGAAGGCGAGATAGAGGATATAGGCGGCGGACGCGACCGCCAGCACGGGCGCCAACCTTGGCATCGAGGTCAGCGCCGCCATGACCCCGGTCGCCACGACCAGCAGCACGGCGACGGTGCCAAGCACGATCCCGCAGGTGTAGCGCAGCGATTGGCGCAGGCCGAAGGCGGCGCCGACGGCGGTGACGCTTATCGTCGCCGGCCCGGGACTGCCCATGACGACAGTGGCGGCAAGCACGAGCGCGAGCAGCTGGCGCCAAAGCTCCGGCTGCGAAACAATCGGTCCGGCCATCCGATCCTCTATCCTGCCCCGTGCGAAGGACGGTATGGCAGGCGATGCGGATCGTCTTGGACGTTCGTGCGCCGGTGGTTGCCGGAAGCGTCAGCCGCTCGCTTTGTCGAGTTCGGCCATGTCGTCCGCCGTCAGTTTCAGCGATACTGCCCTGATCAGGCTATCCATCTGGTCAGGCTTGGTCGCACTGGCGATCGGTGCGGTGACACCGGGCCGCGCGATCACCCAGGCAAGCGCCACTTCAGCTTGTTTGGCGGAATGCCTTGATGACACCGCGTCGAGTGCCGCAAGGATGCGCATGCCTCGCGCATTCAGATAGCTGCCGACATCTTCGCCGCGCTCGCTTTGGCCAAGATCCTCCTCGCTGCGGTATTTGCCGCTCAGGAAACCCTTGGCCAGGCTGAAATAGGTGATGACGCCGATATCCTCTGCCACGCAGAGATCGCGCAGAGGACCTTCGAAGGACGAGCGGTCGTAGAGATTGTATTCCGGCTGCAGCACTTCGTAGCGCGGCAGGCTGCGCAGGCTCGCCACGTCGAGAGCGGCGCGCAACTGGCCGGCGTCGAGGTTCGAGCAGCCGACATGACGAACCTTGCCCTTGGCGAGCAGCTTTTCGTAGGCGCCTAGCGTTTCCTCATAGGGCGTGGCCGGATCCGGCCAGTGCGACAGATAGAGGTCGATGACTTCGGTCTGCAGCCGCTTCAGCGACGCATCGACGGCCTTCTCGATATAGGCGGCGGAAAGGTCCTTGTGGCCCTGCCCCATGTCGGAGCCGACCTTGGTCACCACGACGACCTTGTCGCGATTGCCGCGGTCTTTCATCCATTTGCCGATGATGGTTTCCGATTCGCCGCCCTTGTGACCGGGCACCCAGCGCGAATAGGCGTCCGCCGTATCGACCGCGTTCAGGCCAGCGCCGACGAAGCGGTCGAGCAGGTCGAACGAAGTCTTCTCGTCCGCGGTCCAGCCGAAGACATTGCCACCCAGAACCAGCGGCGCGATGGAAAGGTCGGTGCGACCGAGACGGCGTTTCTGCAAGACGGATCTCCGTGATTGGCAGGGCGGAGGCCGCCCGTTGGCTGGGTTCGCAGCCTAACCTAGGTCTCGCGGCTTCGAGATCAAAGGCCTGGCCGCCTTTTCCGCAGAGCCAGCGCTTCACAAAGGCGCTATCTCCCGCGCCACCTCTTCCAGCCAGTGATCGCGAATGCCGAGTGCTTCCAGGTGCTTCAGCGTGCTGAGGACATAATCCTCGTTGTCGCCGGACTGGCCGGCCGCGCCCCGCACCACCGCTGCCGCAGCCGCCGCGTCGAGCGCGCCGGCATATTGCTCATGCTTGCGATCGACGATGTAGGCCACCGCTTCGACTGTCCCGCCACCATCGAGGCGAACCTTCAGCGTCCGCTCGAGATAGACGCTGGTGACGAGCTCCCGCTCGCGCAGATAGGCAATGACCTCGTCGCGCAGTTCGCCGGGGACGCGGAACGCCAGGCCGACGCAGGAACCGCCATGGTCGAGGCCGAGCACCAGTCCGGGCCGCCGGCGCGTGCCGCGATGCACGAAGGAATAGACACAAAGCGAGCGCCGGTAGCCGTGCAGGCGGGCACGTCGTGTCTCGACATGCGCGAAACCGGGCCGCCAGATCAGCGAACCATAGCCAAACACCCAAAAATCGCCCATATCGCCGCGCCTGATTGCAAAAAGAATGACAATGCCGCACCGGAAACCGGTGTTTTTTCCGTCCGTCCCCGTCTACCTGTTCGTCAATATCTACCTGGTGTTGTCGGAATCGAAGGTCCGTCCACGATACCCATTGCGTTAATGAGAGCCAAAGCATGACGTCAAGTGACGAACGCCAACCAAAATCCCGCCGCGGCCTGTTCTGGCTTGTGGCGTTTATGGTTGTGCTGTTCGCCATCTACAGCGCCGGCTGGTTCTATCTGGCCAACAGGGTCAGGACCGAGGCCGACAAAGCGGTTGCCACGCTCAACAAGAGCGGCATCGAGGCCGGCTGCGCCAATCTCCAGGTCAGCGGCTATCCCCTGAACTTCACGGTCTCCTGCGACAATCTCGCCTACGAGGACGATGCCAAGAACATTGCGGCGTCTGCCGGCAGCTTCAATGCCGTCGCCCAGATCGTCCAGCCCTTGTCGCCGGTCGCCAGTCTGCGCGGTCCGCTCAGGACTTCCGTCCCGGGCATGATGCCGCTGTGGATCGACTGGGACAACCTGCAGGCCAATGTCAAATTGTGGTATCCGCTGCCGCACCGCATATCGCTGCAGGCCGAAGGCCTGTCGGGCCAGACCGATCCGGCCGACGACACCGACCCTGTCGAACTGTTCAGCGCCGGCAAGGCATCGGGCCAATTGCAGCCGAATGGCGGGAATCTCGACTATGCCGGCAGCTTTGGCGATCTGGAGATCGACGCCGACGCGATCGGTGGCCGGGTGCTGCCGGCGCTCGATGCAAGCGGCGACGTCACCCTGAACAACGGCGTTGCGCTGGTCGGCACACAGGTAAAAAGCCTGCGCGGCCAGAGCGTCGAGATCCGCAACCTCGATTTGTCGTCGGGGACAGCACGCGTCACCCTTTCCGGGCCGCTGTCGGTCGATGCCGAAGGCCTGGTCAATGCCGATCTGATGATCAGGATCAAGGATCCCAAGGCCGTGGCAGCCATTCTGGCCGGCGCCATACCCGAGCAGAAGAACGCAATCGAACAGGGTTTCGCAGCACTCGCCATGCTTGGCAGCGAACCGTCGATGCCGCTGAAGGTCGTCAAGGGCAAGGCCTCGCTCGGCTTCATTCCGCTGGGCAAGCTCAAGCCTGTCAATTAAGCATTCCGGCATGGACAGACCGGCAAAGCTTCTGAGCGTCGGCGCGCTGACGCTCGATACCATTCTTCGGGTCGACACCCTCCCCGCGCATCAGGGAAAATTCATCGCCTCCGACGGCATCCAGATCGCCTCCGGCATGGCCACGAGCGCTGCCTGCGCCGCGCAGCGCCTCGGCGCGGAAGTGTCGCTGTGGGCGAGCGCCGGCGACGACCACGTCGGCGATCAGCTGATTGCCGGGATCGAGGCGGAGGGCGTCGATTGCACCTATGTCCGCCGCGTCAGCGGCGCCCGTTCGGCGCTGGCTTCGATCCTGGTCGACGCGCATGGTGAGCGCATCATCGTGCCGTTTTACGACAGCAAGGCCCAGGCCGACCCCGAAGCGCTGCCGGTCGCCGACCTCTCCGCCTTCGATGCCGTGCTGGCAGACGTGCGCTGGCCGGGCGCGGCGGCACTTGCCCTGAAGGCCGCCCGCGCCGCCGGCCGTCCGGCCATCCTCGATGCCGATACAGCGCCGCTGGCGGTGCTGGAGCAGTTGCTGCCGCTGGCCTCGCACATCGTCGCCTCCGAGCCGGCGGTCCGCATCATATGCGGCCAGGCGCTGGATCTGGAGACCGCTTGCGCCGACCTTGCCTCCCGCACCGATGCTTTTGTCGCGGTGACTGCCGGCGCGTCCGGAACATGGTGGTCCGATCGTGCGGGCAGAGGTATCCGCCATGTCGAGGCGCCGAGAATAAAGGCGGTCGACACGCTGGCCGCCGGCGACGTCTTTCACGGCGCCTTTGCCGTCGGGCTGGCGGAAGCCATGCCCGCCGAGCAGGCCTTGCGCTTTGCCAGCGCCGCCGCCGCGCTCAAATGCCTGCGCTTCGGCGGCAGGCTCGGCGCGCCAAACCGGGCCGAGACACTGGCCATGGTCGCCGCGACCTGGCCTGGACAGGCTTAGCTTTTTGCGGGATGCTCGACGGCCTGGCGGCCGAAATCGGGCGCGTCGATATCCTGGCCGGCCTCGATGATCGACCGGCGCACGGCGCGCGTCCGGGTGAACAGGTCGAAGAGCTTGTCGCCGTCGCCCCAGCGGATCGCGCGCTGCAGGAACGCCAAATCTTCCGAGAACCGCGCCAGCATTTCGAGGATGGCATCCTTGTTGTGCAGGCAGACGTCCCGCCACATTGTCGGGTCGGAGGCGGCGAGACGCGTGAAGTCGCGAAAACCGGAGGCGGAATATTTGATCACTTCCGTCTTGGTCACCGATTCCAGATCGTCGGCGGTACCGACGATGTTGTAGGCGATGATGTGCGGCAAATGCGAGACGATGGCCAGCGTCATGTCGTGATGCTGGGGGTCCATCGTGTCGATGTTGGCGCCGGAGCGGCGCCAGAATTCCGATAGCTGCTCCATTGCGTCCGGATCGGTATCCGGCAGCGGCGTGAAGATGCACCAGCGATTGTCGAACAGGTCGGCAAACCCGGCGTCCGGCCCCGATTTTTCGGTACCGGCCAGCGGGTGTCCGGGAATGAAGTGGACGCCATCAGGCACATGCGGCTGCATCTGCGCGATGACAGAGGCCTTGGTCGAGCCGACATCGGTGAGGATCGCCCCCTTCTTCAGCGCCGGCGCGATTTCCTGCGCCACCGTGCCGGACGAGCCGACGGGTACCGAGACGATGACCAGGTCGGCATCACGCACCGCTTCCTTCGCATCCGTGGTGTAGGAGGAGCCGAGCCCAAGCTCTTCAGCTCGCGCCAGTGTCGCGGCGCTGCGGGTCGAGATGGCGACATGGCTGGCAAGACCCTCGCGGCGAATGACACGGGCCAGCGACGAGCCGATCAGGCCGATGCCGACCAGCGCGATCTTTTCAAACATCGGTGATGTCATGGTGTTTCCAGCTCTGGGCGTTCTGGCTTTTCAGGCGTTCTAGCTTTTCAGGAATGTCGTAAGCGCCGCGACAACGCCGCGATTGGCCTCTTCGGTGCCGACGGTCATGCGCAGCGCGTTGGGAAATCCGTAGCCGGAAACGCGCCGCAAAATATAGCCGCGCGCCGTCAGGTAGTCGTCGGCCGCCGCCGCGGAATGCTTCTGGTCGTCGGGAAAATGGATGAGGATGAAATTGCCGACGCTGGGCGTCACCCGCAGCCCAAGTCCGGTCATCTCCTGGCTCAGCCAGGCGAGCCAGGTCTCGTTATGCGCCACGCTGCGCTCGACATGGGCACGGTCTCGGATCGCCGCGATGCCGGCCTCGATCGCAGTCGCATTGACGTTAAAAGGGCCGCGCACGCGGTTGATCGCATCGACGATGTGCATCGGCCCGTACATCCAGCCGATCCGTGCCCCGCCGAGGCCGATCTTGGAGAAGGTGCGCGTCATCACCACGTTCTCGGCACTGCCTACCAGCTCGATACCGGCTTCATAATCGTTGCGGCGGACATATTCGGCATAGGCCGCGTCGAGCACCAGAAGCACGTTGCGCGGCAGGCCGGCATGCAGCCGGCGCACCTCCTGGAACGGCACATAGGTGCCGGTCGGATTGTTCGGATTGGCGAGGAACACGATCTTCGTGCGCGGCGTAATTGCGGCCAGTATCGCATCGATGTCGGCGCGCTCGTCGGTCTCCTTGACCGCGATCGGCACGGCACCTGCCGACTGGATGTAGATCTTGTAGACCATGAAAGCGTGTTCGGTGAACACGGCCTCGTCGCCCGGCGCGAGGTAGGTCTGCGCCAGCAGGCCAAGGATCTCGTCGGAACCGTTGGAGCAGATGATGTTCTGCGGGTTGAGGCCATGCACCTCGGCGATCGCCTCGCGCAGCCGCCTCGCCGTGCCATCGGGGTAGACGTCGAGCTTTCCCGCAATCTCCCGCGCGGCCTCGATCGCTTTTGGCGACGGGCCGAGCGGATTCTCGTTCGACGACAGCTTGTAGACCTTGGCGACCCCGGCTGGCGCCGTGCTCTTGCCGGGCACGTAGGCATCTATGTCCATGATGCCCGCGCGCGGGGTGGGACGTGCCCGATCCGGTGTCTGGTTCATTTTTTGCAAAATCCGTCGAAACCGCCTCCACCCGGAGGCCGCTGCGGAAATACAAGCCATGGCCCGCAATGTCGAGAGGTGCCATTGGTGCCGGCGGCCGGCCCAGCACCCGGCCCAGTGACCGGCCCAGTGGACCGGCATTGACGGCGAGCCAGGCGAGTTCTAGAAGGACAGCGACAGTTCCGTGGTGATTTGGCCGGTCGGCTTGCAGCCACGTTAAACAATTCGCTAAAGGGCCGTTTGCGTGACGTAACCGGCTTTGCGAAGGCAATGCCGGTTTTTTGTTGTCCGCTGCCGGCCGGACGAACGCATCGGCGACGCGGAGATCGGCAGCGATTTCCGAGAAAAGCACGGTGCAACAAGAGAGAATTGATGGCCGCTCTGCGCGCAGGAAAGACTAACAACGAGTTCGACACGCCGTCGAGCCCGGTGTTGCGTTTCGGGTCCGACAAGCCGCTCAAGCTCGACGCCGGCACGCTGCTGTCGCCGTTCCAGATCGCTTACCAGACCTATGGCACGCTGAATGATGCTCGCTCCAACGCCATCCTCGTCTGCCATGCGCTGACCGGCGACCAGCATGTCGCCAGCACCAATCCGGTGACCGGCAAGCCTGGATGGTGGGAGGTTCTGATCGGCCCGGGCCGGATCATCGACACGAACCGTTTCTTCGTCATCTGCTCCAACGTCATCGGCGGCTGCCTGGGTTCGACCGGCCCGGCATCGACCAACCCAGCCACCGGCAAGCCCTACGGGCTCGACCTGCCGATCATCACCATCCGCGACATGGTGCGCGCGCAGCAGATGCTGATCGACCATTTCGGCATCGAGAAGCTGTTCTGCGTGCTCGGCGGCTCGATGGGCGGCATGCAGGTGCTGGAATGGGCATCGAGCTATCCCGAGCGCGTCTTCTCGGCGCTGCCGATCGCCACTGGCGCGCGCCATTCCTCGCAGAACATCGCCTTCCACGAGGTCGGCCGGCAAGCCGTCATGGCCGACCCGGACTGGCATGGCGGCAAATATTTCGAGCACGGCAAGCGCCCGGAAAAGGGCCTGGCGGTGGCGCGCATGGCCGCCCACATCACCTATCTGTCGGAAGCCGCCCTGCACCGGAAATTCGGCCGCAACCTGCAGGATCGCGAAGCGCTGACCTTCGGCTTCGACGCCGACTTCCAGATCGAGAGCTATCTGCGCCACCAGGGCATGACCTTCGTCGACCGCTTCGACGCCAATTCCTATCTCTACATGACGCGGTCGATGGACTATTTCGACCTCGCCGCCGACCATGGCGGCCGGTTGGCGGACGCCTTTGCCGGCACCAAGACCCGGTTCTGCCTGGTGTCCTTCACCAGCGACTGGCTGTTTCCGACCGAGGAAAGCCGCTCGATCGTGCATGCGCTCAACGCCGCCGGCGCCTCGGTATCCTTCGTCGAGATCGAGACCGATCGCGGCCACGACGCCTTCCNGCCGCCATCAACGGCTTCATCGGCTCGGCGGCAAGGGCGAGAGGGCTCAGCGCATGACCCCGAACAGTTGCAGGCCTTTCGGATCAGGATCATGCGCCAGGCGTCAGCGCATGACCCCGAAAAGTTGCAGACTTCTCGGATCGGGATCATGTGCCAGGCGTCAGCGCATGACCCCGAAAAGTTGCAGACTTTTCGGATCAGGATCATGCGCCAGGCAAGGGGCGACCTCATGAGCGTCAACGGCAACCAGCGCGTCGACCTCGAGGTCGTCGCCAACCTGATCCCGCCGCAGTCGCGGGTGCTCGACGTCGGTTCGGGCGACGGCTCGCTGCTCGAACTGCTGCAGGACACCAAGCAGGTCGACGGCCGCGGTCTTGAACTGTCGCAGCGTGGCGTCAACGAATGCGTGGCACGCGGCCTCTCGGTCATCCAGGGCGATGCCGACAAGGATCTCGAATTCTATCCCGACAAGGGTTTTGACTTCGTCGTCCTGTCGCAGACCTTGCAGGCCACCCGCAACCCGAAGCTGGTGCTCGACGAATTGCTCCGGATCGGCAACCGGGCGATCGTGTCCTTCCCCAATTTTGGCCACTGGCGGGTGCGGCTGTCGCTGTTCGTCAAGGGCCGCATGCCGGTGACCTCGGACCTGCCCTATTCCTGGTACGACACGCCCAACATCCACTTCTGCACTATCCGCGACTTCGTCAATCTGTGCGAGGAGCTTGGCGCTACGGTGGAAAAGGCAACCGCGCTCGACGCCAACGGTCAGAAGATCGCCCTGTCGATGCCCTGGTGGTTTTGGAACTTCTTCGGCCAGCAGGCAGTGTTCCTGCTGAAACGATAAGGCAGCACGCATCTATTCCAGGACATCGATGGCCTTGTGCGGATGTTCGACACCATCGACGAAGACGACGTCGGATTGCGAATTGTCGGTCCGCAGGGCGAGGATCGCCTGATAAGCCAGCGAGTTGTACCAGCCGCGCACATGCTCCCTGTCGGGGAATTCGATGATGATGAGGTGGCCTTGCCAGTCGTTCTCGATCACCTCGACATCGCTGCCATGGACCAGGAACCGGCCGCCGAAGGGCTCCAGCGTGGCATCGATCTTGTGCAGATATTCGACAATCTGCGGCCCCATTGTGGCTTGGCGCATATGGGCAACGGCGTAGGCGGTCATGATCTTGCTCCCTTCGGGTCGAAGCCGATCAGCCGGCCTCGCCAGAATAATCTGCCCAAGCTCCGGCAGCGATGCGATTACGTCTGACGTAAAGGAATGCATGCAATCCGCTCCGGGCTGGGCCGTCTTCGCAAGACTGATTCACGGGAAGACTGGAGGGCGACGGTGTTGCATTTGAACCGCGCGCTGCACCAATTCGTCGTCTCGCGCGGGATTGAACCGTTGCACGACGCGTGACAGGAGCGGCTGTTTTTTATAGCCTCAGCCAAACACGACCGAGGAGTCACGGAGGGGGAGTCCGATCCATTCGACCATCCTGAAGATCGATAGACCGGACAGGAAGCGCACATTTGCGCTGGAAGCGGCTGACGCGCCATGACCGCGAAAACGGAGCGCTCTCCCCTCATCACGGTCATCACGCCGACCCACAACCGACGCGACAAGGTGTTGCGCGCCGTCGAAAGCGTGCTTTCCCAGAGCATGCCGAGGCTAGAGCATATCGTCGTCGACGACGGCTCCACCGACGGTACGGAGGCGGCGCTGGCCCGTATTCGCGACCCACGGCTGATCTATGTCGGCGCGAAATGGCGGGGCGCCAACGCCGCCAGGAATGCCGGCATCGAGCGGGCGCGGGCGCCGGTGGTGACCTTCCTTGATTCGGACGACGTCTACTTGCCGCATCGGGTCGAACGGACCTTGAAATGGTTTGATGACAATCCGGCGCTTCAGGTGCTGCTCTCTTCATACGTTTCAATGAAGGGAAACCGAGCCACCAACAGCGTCAACCGGACTGCATTTCTGACCCCGTCAATGCTGGAGCGAGCGGTGGTGGCACAGACGGCCTTCGTCGCCGGCTCCGCGATAACGGCCCGTCGCGACGCCTTGCTGGCGATCGGCGGCTACGACAGCGACATCACCCGGATGCAGGATCGGGAATTGTTGCTGCGCCTGGCAAGACGCTTCGGCGCGCAATTGTCCAGGGATATCGACTGGACGAAACACAGTTCGCAGAATTCGATTTCTGGCCGCAGGGCGGGTTACGTCGAAGCCTATGCGGACCTGATTGGCAAGCACCCGCATATCGCCCGCTGCTACCCCCACGTCCCGCCCTTCATGATCACGCGGCAGATCATCGCCGATCTTCTCAAAGGTCGGATACCAGAGGCCTTCGCAGGCTATATGGCTAACCGCTCGTCGGAAGCGCTTGGATACTCCTTGCCGGAACTGATCAATGGCTACGTCCACGGCCGGCGTTGGCGTCGCGATCTCTACGATGAAGTTCGCGACTAGTTTGCCGCAGCGCCGGCGCTGCCGACGATTTACCGGTCGAGTTCCGGGAAATACGGATCTGACAGGAACCGCCTGTCCCGCTCGCCTTGCAGGCAGTCGATCGGCGCATCCGTCTCGATGGGGGTGACCTTGGCCTTGTCCTGAATACCGCTCACTTCGAGGATCAGCTTGCGCCGGATCGCCGTCGAGAACTCCGCGGACGCATAAATCGGCAGCACGAAGGAACCGGGACCGCCGGTCACGCACTGCGCATAATACCGGTCGAGATGGCTGAAGGTCGGCGACGGCTTGATCAGGATCGGCAGGCCGTTGATGATTATGCCCTTGGCAATGGCCGCATCGCGCGTGGCGGTGACCGGCGGCCCGATATTGTTGGGACCGTCGCCCGATATGTCGATGACGCTGCGTTCGCCGGCGAAATCCGTCCTGTCGAACAGCCCGGCGCCGAAGGCGAGCGCGGTCGAAATCGAGGTGCCGCGAAAACTCCGGAACGGGCGCGCCGCGACCTTGTCGGCAAAGCGGTTGGCGCTCTCGGCGCCGTCGATGACCTGCCAGTTGATGACCGCGTCATCGCGCACCGTGCCGGCCCATTCGAAATAAGCAATCGCGATCCGGCCTGTATTGCCGGAACGGACAGCCTGGATGAAGTCGGGATGCCGCAGCGCTTCGACATAGCCGGCGCGTTGCAGGGCGAACTCCGTCTCGTCCATCGACAAGGAGATGTCGACCGCCAGCACCAGCTCGACGTCGACGGCCAATGCCTCCGGTGGCGAGCCGACGGGAGTTGCCTGGGCGCAGGCAAGGCAAGCAAGCAGGCGCAGCGCATCAAGCATGGCCAATGCCAGGTTGTTTCTGCAGGAAATCTTCCATTGCGATCAAGGCAAAATAAGGTTTTGCGCTCGCAACCGGAGAAAACGCCTATTTTTTGCGATGAGCCGCTGCCGGCGGCGGTTCGATCGCGCCGGCCCTGACATGGACAGGCTTCAGCGCCGGCGCGTCGGGATCCTTGACGATCGTCAAGCCGCGCGGAAAGAATTGGTTGTTGTGCTGCCCTCGCCCGATGTTGATGATCGCAGCTCCCTTCAGGTGCTTTTCCAGCATTGCCAGCACCCGCCGCAGCGACGGACCGTCGAACGCGTCCATCGCTTCGTCGATGATCACCCATTTCGGCTGCCGTAAGGCGAGCCTGGCGACGCCCAGCAAGCGCTGTTCGTCATCGCCCAGCTCATGGTCCCAGCGCCCGACACGGTCGAGCGACCCCGACAGCCGTTCAAGGCCGACCTCGGCCAATACAGCCGAAATCTCGGCATCACTCGCCGGCGCATGCCCGTTCGCGTGGTTGAGCACCTCGCGCAACGTGCCGGCCGGCAAGTACGGGACACGCGGCACGAAGATGAGGGTTTCTCCAGCCGGCAGGCCGATCTTTCCGCTGCCCCAGGGCCAAAGCCCGGCAATGGCGCGGAAGAACAGCGTCTTGCCGGCGCCCGGTTCGCCGGTGATCATGACGCGCTCGCCGGGGCGGATTTCGACATGCTGGTCGGAGAGTTTGGTGCAGCCTTCGGGCGAGGCCACTTGGAGCTTCTCGAACGTCAGGCTGCCATTGGTATTTTGTTCAAAGGTGATGCGCTTTTCGGTGTCGTGCAGCACATCGGTTTCATAGAGCGCGATGCGGAAGTCGGCGACGCGCATCAGCGTGGCGCGCCAGTCGGCGATGCTGCCGATGTTGTTGATGAACCATCGCAACGAAGAGTGGACCTGGTTGAAGGCACCGACCGCCATCATCAGCCCGCCAAAGCTGATATCGCCCGAGAAATAGACCGGTGAGGCAACCAGGATCGGCGCCACCACCGTGATCCAGCCATAGGTGTCGGTCACCCAGGAGAGGTTGATCTGGGAGGTATAGATCCGCCGCATGGCGCCCAGCACCGTACCGAGGTCGAGTTCGAGCCGTCGCTTGGCATCGGCTTCGCCATGGTAAAGCGCGATGGCATCGACATTCTCGTTGACGCGCACCATCGACGAGCGCAGCTCGGCTTCGCGGGTNCAGCCAGGAAGCGGTACCGGCATAGAGGAAAGCCGCCCAGACCATGTAGCCCGGTATGGCCAGCGACCAGCCATTGACGTGGAAGACGAAGCCCGACGACAGTTGCCACAGCACGCCGACGAAGGACACCAAAAGGATGAGCGACTGTAAGAGACCGACACCGAGATCGGTCGACAGGTCCGAGAGATGCGCGGCATCCTGCTGCATGCGCTGGTCGGGATTGACGCCGATGGCGCCAGCATTGGCGAGCCTGAAGGCACGCGTCGGCCGCATCCACTGGTCGATCAGGTCCAGCGTCAGCGCCTCGCGCAGCTTCAGCCGGATCATCTGATTGAGCCAGGTCTGACCAATATTGAGCACCAGAAGCCCGCCGGCGATCATCGCAAAGACGACGAGCTGATGCACGAAGGCCGCCATGTCGCGGCGCGCGAGCGCGTCGTAGAAGGGTTGGTTCCAGCGATTGAGCAGGACCTGGCCGATCGACGTCGCGATGATGACGGCCATGATGCCGACCGACGTCCACAGCAACCATTTGCGAACCGGCGACGCCACCAGCGCCAGTTTGATTGTCGCCACCTGGTCGCGCAGGCTGCTGGCTTCGACAGCGACGGGCTGGACCGCGGCGCCGTTTTCCGGTTGATCAGCCATATCGGAGGTTCCTAACGTTCAGAAGCGGTGCTGAAACCGGATGAAGAGAACAAGCGGCATTCGCATATCAATCTGGCTGCGAATTCACCACGACAGATAGGTTGGGAAATGCCGCACGATGCAAATTTCCGCCGTGATCACGAAGGTTTCACCTGGCGGGCCGCTGCAGTCCCCTCGGCCCGGCGGCCGAGCCGCGTCGCGCCATGCGGCGACAGCACCGGCACGAAGACGCGGCGAGACGCGCGCTGCGCCACCGGCACGCCTTGATAGAGCCGCTTCTGCGCCTCGACGACGATGACGCCGGAAAAGATCGGCCACAGCCGCCGGCCGGCGCGCTCCAGCATATTGTGGAAGCGCATCATGAAGCGTCGCCGCGATGGCGGGAAGAACAGCGCATCCGACCAGGCCGCCGGCGTGAAATTCGCCTCGCGCAGCAGTTCCGTGAGCTGCCCGCGCGAGAAGGGCCGTCCATTGCCGAACGGCGTATGCTCGAACCGCGCCCAGACCCCGCGCCGGTTCGGCACGACGATGACGACGCGCCCGGCGGGCGACAGCACCCGCCAGATCTCGTTCAGCGTCTCGCGCGGGTTTTCGACATGTTCGAGCGAATGGACGAGCAGCATGCGGTCGATGCAGGAATCGACCAGCGGCAGTTCCTCGTCGAAAACCAGGGCTGTCGCCGTCGGCCCCGTCGTCGGCCAGACGACGGCGCCTTGCGTCGCCGGCATGAAGGCAAAGACCCGCTCGGCGTCGGAGCCGAACCGCTCCAACCAGGGCAATGTGTAGCCGAGGCCGACCAGCCGCTCATTCGGGACAGTGACCCATATCGACGACAGCGCCATGGTGATCGAGTGCTCGGCGAACCGGCCGAGCGTTGTCGAATAGAAGGAGCGAAGATCGACGATGTCGGAATGCATTTGAGGGATGTAGCCGTGAAATCGGCCGGATTCAACAAAGGCTCCGAGGCGGCCGCCATATCCCTGGAGTGACACTTGTCATCTCCCGGAGTGACACTTGTCATCTCCGGGATGACATCCGCACGCCGGCGCCCTATGTCTGCGGCGACAGATGGAGAGATGCAATGCCGGTCGAAATCGAACAGTTCATGTGCCGCAGCGACAATTTCGGCGTGCTGGTGCATGACCGCAAAAGCGGCCGGACCGCGATCATCGACGCGCCCGAGGAGGCGCCTATCCTGGCGGCGATCAAGCGCACCGGCTGGACGCCGACGATGATCCTGACCACGCATCAC
Organism: Mesorhizobium sp. LNHC221B00; assembly: GCF_000502935.1. Lineage (NCBI taxonomy): Bacteria > Pseudomonadati > Pseudomonadota > Alphaproteobacteria > Hyphomicrobiales > Phyllobacteriaceae > Mesorhizobium > Mesorhizobium sp. LNHC221B00. Next base: position 51,316 of record NZ_AYWR01000004.1, read on the forward strand.
CACACGGATCACGTCGAGGCCAATCTGGCGTTGAAGGAACGCTTCAAGCTGCGCATCATCGGCCCGGAAGCGGAAAAGGCCAAGATCCCCGGCATCGACGAGACCGTCGAAGAAGGCTCTGTTCTGCATCTCGGCGAGGAGCGCATCGAGGTGATCGCAACCCCCGGCCACACCGCCGGCCATGTCTCCTATCACCTGCCGGCATCGAAGGTGGCGTTCACCGCCGACACGCTGTTCGCGCTCGGCTGCGGGCGGCTGTTCGAGTGCAAGCCGCCGGTGATGTATGAATCGCTGAAGAAGCTTGCGGCACTTCCGGCTGCCACGGTCATCTACTGCGGCCACGAATACACCCTCGCCAACGCCCGTTTCGCGCTGACCGTCGACCCGACCAACTCGGCGTTGAAGGAGCGCGCCGCCAGGATCGAGGCGCTGCGGGCCGACAACAAGCCGACGCTGCCGACGACGATCGGCGAGGAACTGTCGACCAATCCCTTCCTGCGCTGGCACGATCCGGCAATCCGCAAGCATCTCGGCATGGAAAAGGCCGGCGATGCCGAGGTGTTCGCCGAGATCCGCAAGCGCAAGGACAACTTCTGAGCGCCGCGTCAGCATGACCAGCTCCGCGGAAATCATCGCAACGCTCGGCCTGAAACCGCATCCGGAAGGCGGCTGGTACGCCGAGACCTTTCGCGACGCCGCCGGCGGTGCGCGCGGCCATTCGACCGCCATCTATTTCCTGCTGGAACAGCACCAGGTCTCGGCATGGCACCGGGTCAAGGACGCCGCCGAGGTCTGGCATTTCCATGCCGGCGCACCGCTGGCATTGTCGATGTGGGAAGAAGGCAGTGCCGTTATCGAGCAGGTGCTCGGCATCGAACTCACGGCGGGCGAACGGCCGCAGATCGTCGTGCCGGCGGGCTGCTGGCAATCGGCACGCAGCCTGGGCGAATGGACGCTGGTCGGCTGTACCGTGGCACCGGGCTTTGATTTCGACGCCTTCGAACTGGCCGCGCCGGGCTGGCAGCCTACCCCAGCAGGAAGCCCAACGTGATCGCGAGCTGGGCGGCATAGTACAGCACCCAGACGGCCAAGCGCATCCAGGCGCGATGCGGCGAGATCGCGGCGACCAGGAACTTTTCCGTGGCGAGCAGAGCATCCGACGCCATGAACAGCACGGCGCCGCCGATCACCCAGCTGCTGCTCGTCGTCAGCGCCGACATGCCCATCGCCAGGATCGCCACGACATAGATAGCGATCGGAATGCGCAGGCCTGGGCCGACCCGGCGCCATAACGCCGCCAGCATGACGATCACGAATACCGCCATCGCCAGCGCGATCGCGCCGCGCCAGGATTCGGCGCCGAGAACACCCAATCCGCCGCCACTGCGCAGGAACAGCGCGACATAGACGATGTGGGCGATGAGAAAGCTCGCCAGCCCGCCCAGAAACGCCTTCTCGCCGTCGCGCGACAGGAAGGCGTCGCCGACCGCGCTGAGCGCAAGGGCAGCCACCAGCAGCAGCGGGCCGCCTTGCAGCGCCGAAAGCACGGCGAGCATCGCCACGGCGAGCGTCTTTGCCGCCGAACGGGCGAGCGACGGCGGCATGCCGAGCGTGAAGGCGTAGATGATCGCGGCCACCAGTGAGAAGATCAGCGTCGCATTGGCATTGGCGTCGATGCCGCCGGCAAACGGCATCGTCATGCCCGGGCTCCGGTTTCGGATGCCCCGGCCTCGCTTTGGGCCGCTGCCGGCTTGCGCTGGAACAGCGATTTTGCCGCCAAGGCAGCGCCGCCGGTGATGAGCACGCAAGCGGCCAGGATGCGCAGCGACGGTTCGGCGACCCCGGCCGCGATCAGCACCAGCGTCGACAGCAGCGGCGCCGCATAGCTCGCGGCGCCCAGCACCTGGATGTTGCCGCGCTTGACGCCAATGTCCCAGGCGTAGAAGGCGGCGCCCACCGGCATCAGGCCAAGCCCGAGCACCGCCAGCCACTGGCCGGCACCGTTAGGCAGCACCGTTTGTTCCAACAGGAGATGGCAGGCAAGCGACAGCAACGCCGTAGCCGCGCAGAACCAGGTGACGATCGAGGTCGGCACCGACGGAAAACGCCGCGACAAAAGCGAATAGGACGACCATAATACGGCGCAGACGGCGGCCATGGCGTAACCAAAGGCAAAGCGTGCGTCGAAGGCCAAGCCACCGCCCTTGGTGACGATCAGCACCGTGCCCGCAAGGCCAAGCAGCGCGCCGACGACATGGTTCCACGCCAGTTTTTCGCCCGGCATCAGCGCCGAACCGAGCACGATCAGCAGTGGCCAGAGATAGGCGATCAGGCTCGCCTCGACGGCAGGCGCGTTGCGCAGTGCGGTGAAGTAGAAGAAATGGTAGCCGAACAGGCCGGCAATGCCGATCAGCCAGACCTGTGGTGGTATTTTCTGGCTTTTATCCGAGGCCGGCATGAAAAGGCGCGCGACAAGCCCAACCCCGGTGCCGATCGAGAAGGTGATCGCCGACAACAGGAACGGCGGCACCTTTCCGGACGCGTCCGTGAGCAACGCCAAAAGCGCCCACATGGCGACCGCCGAAAAGCCGATCAGTGTTGCGCGCCCCATTCCGTCTCCAGTGGCGCGCCTCATTCTGTCGCCAGTGGCGGGCCTGGTCTATTGCACTGCTTCGAAACGTCCGGCGCTGATGGTCAAGGTGCCGATCTGCGTGCCGACCGTGGCATGGATCGGCGCATATACCCCGGTTTGGCCGAGCGGCGCAAACGTCACCATCATGCGGCTTTTGTTCTTGAGATAATTGAGTGCCTTGCGGCCCTTGCGATAGCCGGCCACCGGCTCGAAGCCCATCCGGCAAGTGACGGTGTCGCCCTTGTAGCCCGGCACCGATATCGTCCCTTTCGAATCGTAGGTCAGCGTCAAGTCGGCGCGCATCTCGCCATCATAGAACTTGACCTTGCGGCCGCAGACCTGGTCGAGGCTGTCGGCATGGATGACGGTCGCCGCCATCGGATCGAGCACCGACGCCAGGTCGCCGGCGCCGATCGGCACCCAGGCCTTGGGGTCGCGCTTGCCCGGCGCCGGGACGACCTGCGTCGAGGTCACCGTGCCATTGGCGAAGCGGATGTCGATCGCCGACGCCTTCTTGCCCGAGGTATAGTCGGCGCGGAACGCCTGCGGCACCATCTTCTGGCCTGAAATCGTGCCCTTGGACGAGATCGTGCCGCGCGTATCGTCGAACAGTTTGGCCAGGCCAGCGGCCGAAACGCTGCCTTCGATCGCGTAGGCGCCATTCTCGTAGTGGCTCGCGAAGGTCGATCTCGCGATCGAGAGACCAAGGAACGACACGGTGTACTCGCCCTTGAAGGACTGCGGCGAGGCCGCCGATGCGGTGGAGGGCAAGGCGATGGCAAGCACGGCAACAAATGCACGAGACGAACGAGGCATGGCGGGATCGGATCCTTGATTTTCGGCCGGAGGCGGGCAACTCCGGTCTGGCATGTCCCTATGAGACCGCTTATAGGGTGAATTCCGGCCTTAATATGAAATGCCGGGCGCTTCCGTGGGGAAGCCGGAGCTTGACGCCCCGGTGAAATGCAACTATGGAACGCCAACTTTTTCCATAAGGCCGCCTGACCAGAACCGCGCGCCACCCGGCGTGGGCACAAAGGTTTGGCAGGTCCCGAGAGAACTGAAGGTTAGAACCATGTCCCGCACCTGCGAACTCACTGCCAAGGCAGTCCAGACCGGCAACAATGTGAGCCACGCCAACAACAAGACCAAGCGTCGCTTCCTGCCGAACCTCGTCAATGTGACGCTGATCTCGGAAGCGCTGAACCAGAACGTGCGCCTGCGCATCTCGGCCAACGCGCTGCGTTCGGTCGAACATCGCGGTGGTCTCGATGCTTTCCTCGCCAAGGCCGACGTCAAGGAACTGTCGCAGCGTGCGCGTCTGCTGAAGAAGCAGATCGCCAAGAAGCTGGCCGAGCAGGTCGCTGCCTGACATCGTTTAAAGGCGGGGGACAACCGCCCTGACCAACCTCTTGTTGGTCTCCGGTCAACATCTTGTTGGTCTCTGGCCAACCCCTTGTTGGCCTCTGGGGCATCGGATAGAAGCCGCAAGGTTTGACAATCCGATGCTCGAATACGAGCGAGCATAATGCTCCGCTGGTTCCATTACCCAGGATAAAAAAATGACTTCATTTTCGCGGTATTTGCCCTTCGTGGCCGCCATGGCGCTTGTCGTCGTGGCATCGAACATTCTCGTGCAGTTCCCGATGCAGGGCCAGATCGGCAGCCTGTCGCTGGCCGACCTTTTGACCTGGGGCGCTTTCACCTACCCCTTCTCCTTCCTGGTCACCGACCTCGCCAACCGCCGCTATGGCCCCGCCGTGGCGCGTCGGATCGTCTTTGTCGGCTTCATGACAGCGGTGGTCTGCTCGATCCTCGTTCCGCCCTTCCTGTTCCGTCATGGCCTGATCGAATTCGAGACCGCCGCCGACCGGCTGGTGCGCATCGCGGCGGCTTCCGGGGCGGCATTCCTCTCCGCGCAATTGCTCGACGTCACCGTGTTCAACCGTTTGCGTCGGCAGAGCTGGTGGCGGGCGCCGATCGTCGGCACGCTGGTCGGCTCCGTGTTCGACACGATGGTCTTCTTCACCGTCGCATTCTCAGCCGCTTTCGCCTTCGCCGGCCCCAATGACGGTTTTGCGCTCGAAACGGCGCCGCTGATGGGTGTTTTCCATGTCGACGCGATGCGCTGGGTTTCCTGGGCGCTGGGCGACCTCTCGGTGAAGCTGATCATCGCCGTTGTCGCACTCATCCCCTACCGGCTGCTCGCTGCCCGCTGGAGCCAGCCGGCGGTCGCGGCTTAAACCATGATCCCGAAAAGTGGCCTCCGGTTTTCCGAAAAGATCGTGGTCAGACAAAGCCCATGATCCCCTGGGTCCAGCTCGATTCGGCAAAGACCGGGGATGGCGCGCAGGAGCTTCGCCTCAAGCGGCGCGGTTCCGAATTCTCGATCATGCTCGGCACCAACGAGCTGATGAACAGCCGCCTCAGCGGCTCCGAGGAAGCGCTGGCCAGGCTTTCCTGCCAGAAGATTGCCCGCCATCGCCAACCGAGGGTCCTCATTGGCGGACTTGGCATGGGTTTTACCCTGCGCGCCGCTCTCGCCGAATTGGGCAGTGACGCCGGTATCGTCGTCGCGGAACTGGTGCCGGCGGTGGTCGCCTGGGCACGTGGCCCGATGGCGGAAGTGTTTGGCGGCTGTCTCGACGATCCCCGGGTCGAGGTCCGGGAGACCGATGTCGGAGATCTGATACGGTCCGAGCCCTCCCGCTGGGACGCCATCCTGCTCGATGTCGACAATGGCCCCGAAGGCATCGTCCACAAGGGCAACGATGCGCTCTACAGCCTGACAGGCCTCAAGGCCGCACGCACGGCGCTGAAGCCTGGCGGCGTGCTGGCGGTGTGGTCGCAAGGCCCGGACAGCGGCTTCACGCGGCGGCTGAAGCAGGCTGGCTTCGTCGTCGAAGAGGTCGCCACGCGCGCCAACGGCAAGCGCGGCGCGCGTCACGTCATCTGGATCGCTACCAACGGCTCGCGATGAGCAGTCGACCCCCACTCCGTCTCGGCTTCGCCGAGCCGGAGTGGGGGAAGGCGCCCGACCAAAATCGAATTCCACCGAAGATCGAACCCGCTGTTGAAGACCCTCAACGTCAGTCCTGGTGGAGAATAAATTCCAGATAGAGGTTGCGCTGCAGGATCGAGTGGTTGTCGTCGGAGACCAGCGACACCATCAGCGCGCCGTCGTCGCGGGTCCAGACGTCGAGCCCTTCCATATTGTCGATCTGGTAGCCCATGTCGGCTTCCAGCAGCACCGGCCCGTCGGCGACCGCGCCCTTCTCGACACTCTCGCCATAGATACGCCGCAGCCGCATCTTGAGGCCGCCTGCCATCGAGAAGCTGCGCTCCAGGAGCAGCAGGTCGCCATCCGGCAGGAACGCACCGTCGGTGATGTCGAAATCACCGTTGCGCTTGACGGTGAACACGCCCTTGTGCGGCCCTTCGATGATGGCGGCATAGATGTTGCCTGATTTGTCGAGGCTCTTTTCCGACACCACCACCAGCCCGCCCTCATGCTGGCTATTGGCATTGGCATGGGTGACGGTCTCGAAACCGCGATTCTGGCGCAACTCCCAGGCTGGAATGAGGAAATCCAGCTGCTTGAACGGCGCCTTCATGTCACTCGGGTCGATCTTGAACTGGGCGACGCGATGGTTGCGTTCGAAGCCGACAGTGGCGATGCCGTCCTTGACGTCGAGCCCTTCGGCGTCGACCATCCATTTCTCGTCGATCAGCTGGCCGTTTTCATCGACCATCTGCTGGATGCGGAAATTCTGGATGCCGGACGGCCGCTTGTCGGCGTCGCGAACCACCGTGCCGAAGAACCAGAAGCCGGTGTCGGCCACCCCGATGAAATCGCCGCCCGCCTTCACGAAGCGGAAGGCCGACAACGCACCGAAATCGCGCGTCGGCGAGGTCATCTCCAGGCCGCCGACAAATTCGAGCGGGCCGAACTGCTTGTCGGCGCGACCGATATGAAACCGGGTGATCGGGCGGGCCGAGATCTCGACCGGCTCGACAGAGCTGGAGCGGACCGGACCGGCCGGCGCCGAAGCGATGCCGGCGAACAGGGCGATGGCAGCGAAAAACGTCCGTCGAAAACCGCCCCGCGAAAGGATCATCCGGCGCGCCGCATGCCGCCACGCCGCGTGTCGCGCGCGCTTTCCTCGGCAAACAGCGAGGCCAATTGCTCGGTCATGGCGCCGGCCAGCTCCTCGGCATCGACGATGGTGACGGCGCGACGATAGTAGCGCGTGACGTCATGGCCGATGCCGATGGCCAAGAGTTCGACCGGCGAGCGCGTCTCGATCAGTTCGATGACGGCGCGCAGATGGCGTTCCAGATAGTTGCCCGGATTGACCGACAGCGTCGAATCGTCGACCGGCGCGCCGTCCGAGATCATCATCAGGATCTTGCGCTGCTCCGGCCGGGCGATCAGGCGGTTGTGCGCCCACAGCAGCGCCTCGCCGTCGATGTTTTCCTTGAGCAGGCCCTCGCGCATCATCAGGCCGAGATTGCGCCGTGCCCGCCGCCACGGATGGTCGGCGGATTTGTAGATGATGTGGCGCAAATCGTTGAGGCGGCCGGGGTTCGGCGGCTTGCCGTCCTTCAGCCACTTCTCGCGCGCCTGCCCGCCCTTCCACGCACGCGTGGTGAAGCCGAGGATCTCGACCGAGACGCCGCAGCGTTCCAGCGTCCGCGCCAGGATGTCGGCGCAGGTGGCGGCGACCGTGATCGGCCGGCCGCGCATCGAGCCCGAATTGTCGAGCACCAGCGTCACCACCGTGTCGCGGAATTTGGTGTCGCGCTCCTGCTTGAAGGACAACGGCTGCATCGGGTCGATGACGACACGCACCAGCCGCGCCGGGTCGAGGTAGCCCTCTTCCAGGTCGAAATCCCAGGACCGGTTCTGCTGCGCCATCAGGCGGCGTTGCAGCCGGTTGGCGAGCCGCCCGACGACGCCGGACAGATTGGCAAGCTGCTTGTCGAGGAAGGCGCGCAGCCGGTCGAGCTCTTCCTCTTCGCAAAGCTCCTCGGCGCCGACCGTCTCGTCGAAAGCGGTGGTAAAGACCTTGTAGTCGATTTCCTTCGGCAGGTTGGTGAAGGGATTGTCGTTGCGGCGCGCCTCGCCGGGCGTCTCGGCATCGGCATCGTCGTCGTCGGAGAGATCGTCGGCGGTGGCGTCGGACGCTTCCGTCTCCGACGACTGCTCATCGTCGGCCGAAGCCTCGGCATCCTCGGACTGCGACTGCTCGGAGCCGGAATCCTCTTCGCCGCCCTCCTCGCTCTGCTCCTCGCCTTGCGGCTGGTTGTCGTCATTGTCCTCGGAGTCTTCCGTCTCCTGGTCGTCGCCGAGTTCCTCGGCCATTTCCATGGAGGCGAGCATCTCGCGCACGACGCGGGCGAAGGCCTGCTGGTCGTCGAGCTTGGCCGACAGGCCTTCGAGATCGGCCTTGGCCTTTTCCTCGACCCAGGGGCGCCAGAGCTCGACCAGCCGCTCGCCGCTCTTCGGGATCGACCGGCCGGTCAGCTTCTCGCGCACCATCAGCGCCAGCGCTTCCTCGATCGGCGCGTCGGCCTTGTCCTTGACGTCGATGAGGTTGGCCTTGGCGTATTTGTCCTCCAGCATCGAGCCGATATTGTCGGCGACGCCTTGCATGGCGCGGCTGCCGATCGCCTCGACACGGGCCTGCTCGACCGCGTCATAGATGGCGCGGGCCGCCTTGCCTTCCGGCGCCAGCTTGGTGTGGATGCGCTGATCGTGGCAGGCGCGCTTCAGCGCCATGGAATCGCCGAGGCCGCGGGTGATCGCAATGTCGGTCTTCGATGCCTTCTTCGGCAGTTCGGGCAAGCGCGCGCGGCTGCCGGCGAGCGCCGGCCTATCCTTGGCGAAGCCGACTTCCATTTCCTTGTCGCCGGCAATGGCGCGCATGCAGACGGTGACGGCGCGCTTGAAGGTATCGGCTTCAGACCCCGTCTTCGACTTGTTGCGCGTGTTGTCGCCCGGACCCGCCATCGAGACTCTGCTTAGCCCAGCACCACGTTGGCCGCGCTCTCCGGCAGATCCTCGCCGAAGGCACGCTGGTAGAACTCGGCCACCACCGAGCGTTCCAGTTCGTCGCACTTGTTGAGGAAGGTCAGCCGGAACGCCATGCCTATATTGCCGAAGATCTCGGCATTCTCGGCCCAGGTGATGACGGTACGCGGGCTCATCACCGTCGACAGATCGCCGTTGATGAAGGCTGAGCGCGTCATGTCGGCGACGCGCACCATCTTGTTGACGATGTCCTTGCCTTTGCCGTCGCGATAGTGCTTGGCCTTGGCCAGTACGATGTTCACTTCATTGTCATGCGGCAGATAGTTCAGCGTGGTGACGATCGACCAGCGGTCCATCTGCGCCTGGTTGATCTGCTGCGTGCCGTGATAGAGGCCGGTGGTGTCGCCGAGACCCACCGTGTTGGCGGTCGAGAACAGCCGGAACGCCGGATGCGGACGGATGACCCGGCTCTGGTCGAGCAGCGTCAGGCGGCCCGACGATTCCAGGACGCGCTGGATGACGAACATCACGTCCGGACGGCCGGCGTCATATTCGTCGAAGCACAGCGCGACATTGTGCTGATAGGCCCATGGCAGGATGCCGTCGCGGAATTCGGTGATCTGCAACCCGTCCTTGACGACGATGGCGTCCTTGCCGACGAGATCGATGCGGCTGACATGGCTGTCGAGGTTGACGCGCACGCAGGGCCAGTTGAGCCGGGCGGCGACCTGTTCGATATGGGTCGACTTGCCGGTGCCGTGATAGCCCGAGACCATGACGCGGCGGTTGTAGGCGAAGCCGGCAAGGATCGCCAAGGTGGTCGCCTTGTCGAACAGATAGTCCGGATCGACATCCGGCACATGTTCGCTGGTTACCGAATAGGCCGGCACCACCATCTTGGAGTCGAAGCCGAATTTGTCCTTCACCGAGACCGTCGTGTCGGGCAGGTTGGCGATGTCGCGATCGACCTTGTTCATATCTCTCAACGTCTCCACGGGCGAAACGTCCCGTTTCGCCGGCAATCGATTTTGTTCGGGGGCGGTCTTAAAGCCTTTTCCACCCTTATGAAAGTTGGAAAACGACACAAACCATTGGGTCGCTCAGCACAGGCCCGCCTGCTTGAGCACGCGATAGGCCTGCAGCACATCGCGGAACCGGTCTTCCGAACCTCTGTCGCCACCATTCGCATCCGGATGGTGGCGCTTCACCAGTTCCTTATAGCGCGCCTTGATATCCTTGCCAGTCGCCTTTGTATCAAGGCCAAGCGTTTCCAGCGCCTTGGCCTCAAGCGGCTTGGCCTTGCGCTCGCGCGCCTCACGCGGATCCTTCGGCCCCTTGAACAGATCGAACGGGTCGCGCATGCGGTTGTAGTAGCCGGCGCGGCCGGAGCGCATCTGCGCCATATCGGGCGACGAACGTGTCGAGGCGCCGTTGACGCCCATCTTCCAGGTCGGCCGGTGGCCGGTCATCGCTTCCTTCTGGAAGCGTGCGACCTCGGTGTCCGGCACGCCGGAGAAGTAGTTGAAGCCCTTGTTGTACTCGCGCACATGGTCGAAGCAGAAGCGGAAATACTCGCCCTCCTTCATCCGCCCGACCGGCGCGCGATGGGTCCCCGCCTCCTTGCAGCCGTCCCACTGGCAAATCGGCGAATGCGACTTCAGCTCCGCGTCCTTGTCAGGGCGGACGCGAATCTTCTCGAAATATTTGGGATACGGCTTCATCTTACCCATTTATGGGGCGTTCGCAGATGCGAAACAAGAATTGACATTTTCGCGATCATCGCCCTAACCGCTGAATCGCGGCATAAAGCAGGCGAATGGCGGATTTTGTTGCGCGGTAGCGACCCCCGTATGAACCGGTTTGCGGTTTTCACGCTGGCGTGCCGGCCATATGTGGTGAACGGAGACGACTATGTCCATACAGGCGACCATGGAAGACAAGCTCAACAAGGCATTTTCGCCGGAGCGGCTGGTGATCATCAACGAAAGCCATCTCCATGCCGGCCACCATCATGACGGCTCCGACCATCACGGCACCTATGATGGCACCGGCGAAACGCATTTTCGCGTCCGTGTCGTCTCGTCCGCCTTTGCCGGCATGAACCGCATCGACCGCCACCGCGCCGTCAACGAACTGCTCGCCGACGAGTTGAAGGCCGGCGTGCACGCGCTGGCGATCGAACCGGCGGCTCCCGGCGAAAAGACGCGCTGGTAAGTCAGCCGGCCCTGCGACAGGCGCTCAGAGCACCGCCTCGATGAGGAACGGCCCGCGTCGCGACAAGGCGCCATCCAGCAGCGCGTCGAACCGTTCGCAAGTGTCGGCGCGAGCCGCCTCCACGCCCATGCCTTTGGCGAGCGACACCCAGTCCAGCGACGGATGGTCGAGGTCGAGCATGCGCCTGGCGTTCTCGCCGATCGCCCCGACGCCGACGTTCTTCATCTCGCCATGCAGGATGGCGTAGGTGCGGTTGGAAAAGACGATCGTCACCACATCGAGATTTTCCCGGGCCTGCGTCCACAGCCCTTGCACCGTGTACATGCCGCTGCCATCGGCCTCCAGATTGATCACCTTGCGGTCGGGACAGGCGATCGCCGCCCCGGTCGCCATCGGAATGCCGCCGCCGATCGCCCCGCCTGTGCCCATCATGTAGTCGTGCGGTGCGGCAAAGGCCGACAGCGCGAAGAAACGCCGCGCCGAGGTGACCGCTTCATCGCAGACGATCGCATTGTCGGGCAGCTTGCGCGCCACTGACAGCGCGATGGCATCGTCCGTCAGTCCGCCGTTCGGCGTTGCTTCGTCCGGGAAAGCCGTCGCCGATATCGTCTGCTGCGATGGCTTGATGCCGAGTTCATCGCGAAGCGCCTCCAGCGCCGCGTGCAGATCCTGGCCATGGGCTGCAAGCGTCAGCACCTGACAGTCTTCGCGGACCAGCCGTCCGGGTTTTCCCGGATAGGCGAAGAAGGCGACCGGCTCCTTGCCGCCGACCAGCACCAGGACGTCGATGTCCTTGAGCAGCGCCGTCGCCGCATCGACAGGATAGGGGATGCGGGTCGGCGCCACGCGCCCGCGTCCGCGCTGCAGCCGCGCGATCAGGACGTCGCTCAGCAGCCGGACACCGCCAGCGGTGGAAATCTGGCCAGCGATGTCGAGCGCATCGGCGCGCGCCGCGCGGCCACGAACGATCATGCCGACGCGGCCCGGTTTGGCCCGGACCGCTGCCGCCACCGCGCGCACGGCGTCCTTGTCGACGGGTGGTGGTGGCGAGAGAACGACTTTGCCTGGCGCGGCCGGGTTGGCACCACCCCAAGCGGCATCGGCCGGCAGGATCAGCGTGGTGACGCCGGGCGGCGTGAGCGAAGCGCGGAACGCCGCCTCCGTGGCGGGTTGTACATCGGCTGGTCCCGAGATGCGGCGGACCCAATTGGACATCGGTGCCGCGAGGCCCTCGATGTCGCTGGTCAGCGGCGCATCAAGCGGCAAATGGTAGGACGCATGGTCGCCGACGATGTTGATCATCGGGTTCAGCGCACGCCGGGCATTGTGCATGTTGGCCAGCCCGTTGGCCAGACCGGGCCCAGTGTGCAGCAAAGTCGCGGCAGGACGGTCGGTCATGCGCGCATAGCCGTCGGCGGCACCGGTCACCACGCCTTCGAACAGGCCGAGCACGCAACGCATCCGCGGTTTGCGGTCAAGCGCGGCGACGAAATGCATTTCGGATGTGCCGGGATTGGCGAAACAGACCGTCACGTCATTGGCCAAAAGCACATCGCACAGGACATCGGCGCCATTCATGCAATTTTTCTCCCCATTCACGAACACAAATAGCACTCGCCGATGGCCGCACGGCAATATCCCGCCGTCGCTTTTGGTCTGATCCAGTGCAGCTGACGCCTGCCCTTCGTTAAGGTGAGATCAGCCGACCGTCGACTTCAGGAATGCCAGCGCGGCGACAGTCAGCGCGTCGCCGTCCTCGCCGAAATCGCGATTGATCGACGATGCGTATAGGCGCTGCCGTCGAACAGCGTGACCTTGGTACCGGTGGCGCGCAAGCGCTCGGCAAAGGCTTTCGACTCCTCGCCGCGACCTTGGGCACGAGAATAGGCGATGAAGGTCGGCGGATGGTTGCGGCCCTCGACATAGTTGGCCGGCGACAGTGCCGCCCATTGCGATGGATCGGAAAACACCCGGGCATAGGCCCGCACCATGCCGCCATTTTTCTCAAGCCTGGCGAGATCATAGGCCCTGGTATCGTCGAGAAGCAGCCCGGCGACGCCTGGCAGCCCGCCGCGCATTCCCGTCAGCGCAATCAGATGGCAGCCGGCCGAATGCCCCATGCCGACGATGTGCTTGGGATCGCCGCCATGCCCGGCAATGTTGGCCCTGACATAGGCATAGGCCTTTTCGACATCGCTGGCCTGGGTGGAGACATCCGCCTGCGGCAGCATCCGATAATCGATGGAAACGAAACAGAACCCATTGGCGAGCAGGAAAGCCGCCTTTGCACCCACCTGGCTGCGTTTGCCGAACTGCCAGGCCCCGCCATGGACGAAAAACACCACCGGCAGGTTTTTCGCGCCATCCGGCGCGTAGATGTCGAGCTTGGCCGGGCCGTAATCGAAGGTCGTTGGCACGAGTTGGGGCTCGCACAAACCCGCCGACACACGCAGTGGCAGCAGCGCCGCCATCGAAGCCAGAACAAAGCTTCGTCGATCGATCATCGTGCTCCCACCACCATCAACCATAATCCTCAGCAAACGTCCAAACGCGCGGGGCGGCATCCCGGTTTCATGGCCAAATACGCATACTCGCCTTGATGTGAAGGGAACAACAATGCGTCCCGGCAGTTGAATAGGTGACGAGCCGTCCGGCAGCCAAAACGGCTCTGAGGGCAACCATCATGCGCGAGAATCAGTCCGACATCTTCGATCTGTTTTCGGAGATTTATGCCAATGCGGCTCAGGAAGAGATCAGCCTCCAGCAATATCTCCTGGCCTGCCGCGAAGACAAGTCGATGTATGCCTCCGCCCCCGAGCGGATGGTCGAGGCAATCGGCGAGCCGAACCTGGTCGACACCAGCAAGGATGAACGGCTCGGCCGCATTTTTTCGAACCGCACCGTCAAGGTCTATCCATCCTTCTCCGAGTTCTACGGGATGGAGGATACGATCGAGCGCATCGCCGGATATTTCCGCTATGCCTCCCAGGGATTGGAGGAGCGCAAGCAGATCCTCTATCTTCTCGGCCCCGTCGGCGGCGGCAAATCCTCTCTTGCCGAACGGCTGAAGAAACTGATGGAGGAACGGCCGATCTACACGCTGAAGGTCGGCAGCCAGATCAGTCCGATTTTCGAATCGCCGCTCGGCCTTTTCAATCCCGACCGCATGGGCGACCTGCTGGAAGACAAATACGGGATAGCCCGGCGCCGTCTCAACGGACTTATCTCGCCCTGGGCGGCCAAGCGGCTCGATGAGCTGTCCGGCGATATTTCCAAGTTCAGTGTCGTCAAGCTGATGCCGTCGCGGCTGCGCCAGATCGCCATCGCCAAGACAGAGCCCGGCGACGAGAACAACCAGGACGTCTCGGCCTTGGTCGGCAAGGTCGACATCAGGCAATTGGAAAATTTCAGCCAGTCCGATCCGGACGCCTATTCCTACAGCGGCGGCCTGAACCGGACCACGCAAGGCCTGCTCGAATTCGTCGAGATGTTCAAGGCGCCCATCAAGGTCCTGCACCCGCTGCTCACGGCGACCCAGGAAGGCAGCTACAATGGCACCGAGAATTTCGGCGCCTTCCCTTATCAAGGCATCATCATTGCCCATTCCAACGAATCGGAGTGGCAGCAGTTCAAGAACAACAAAAACAACGAGGCCTTTCTGGACCGCATCCTCGTGGTCAAGGTGCCATATTGCCTGCGGATCACCGAAGAGAGGCATATTTACGAGAAATTGCTGCGCGAGAGCGAACTGGCCGGCAGCCCCTGCGCACCTGAAGTGCTGGACATTCTCAGCCGGTTCACCGTCTCGACTCGCCTTGCCGAGCACGACAATTCGCCGCTCTATACCAAGATGCGCGCCTATGACGGTGAAAACCTCAAGGAGGTCGATCCCAGGGCCAAGTCCGTTCAGGAGTATCGCGACGCAGCCGGCGTCGACGAGGGCATGACCGGCGTAAGCACGCGCTTCGCCTTCAAAATACTGTCCCAGACGTTCAACTACGACACCAACGAGGTCGCGGCGGACCCCGTGCATCTGATGTACATCCTGGAAGAGGCGATCAAGCGCGAGCAGTTCCCGAAGGAAACGGAAGCCGCCTATCTCGAATTCATCAAGTCGGAACTCGCGACCCGCTATGCCGAGTTCATCGGCCACGAAATCCAGAAGGCCTATCTGGAGTCGTACAGCGAATACGGCCAGAACCTTTTCGACCGCTACATCGCCTATGCCGATGCCTGGATCGAGGATCAGGACTACAAGGACCCCGATACCGGCCAGATCCTCGACCGCGAGATCCTGGACAAGGAACTGTCGCAGGTCGAAAAGCCGGCCGGCATCGCCAATCCCAAGGATTTTCGCAACGAAGTGGTCAAATTCACATTGCGCGCCCGGGCGCGCAACCATGGCCGCAATCCGTCATGGACCAGCTATGAAAAGCTGCGTGAAGTGATCGAGAAGCGGATGTTCGGACAGGTTGAAGACCTCCTGCCGGTGATCAGTTTCGGCTCCAAACAGGACAGCGTCACGGAAAAACGCCACAATGAATTCGTGCAGCGCATGGTGCAACGTGGTTACACCGAGCGGCAGGTGCGCCGGCTTGTCGACTGGTACATGCGTGTGAACAAGGCGGGTTGAGGCAGGCCCGGATGCTTCCATGCCGATCTTTATCGACAGACGCCTGAATCCGAAGGACAAAAGCCTGGGCAACCGCCAGCGGTTTCTGAAGCGCGCGCGGGAGGAACTCAAGCGAAATATCCGCGACCAGGTCCGCGCCGGCCGCATCGCCGAGGTTGACCGGGAGCATGCCGTGCCCATGCCTCGCAAAGGCACCAGCGAGCCGGTCTTCACCGACGCCAGGGACAGCGGCCGGCGCCAGCACATCTTGCCTGGCAACAGAACTTACATTTCCGGAGATCTGATCCCAAAGCCAGGCCTGGGAGGCGTGGGCTCTTCGTCTCCGGGAAACAGCGAATCCGAAGACGATTTTCGTTTCATGTTGTCACGCGAGGAGGTTCTCGATCTTTTCTTCGAGGATCTTGAACTGCCAGATCTGGTCAAGCTCAATCTCAAGCAGATATTGACGTTCAAGCCGAAGCGGGCGGGCTTCAGCGCCAGCGGCTCGCCGACCAACATCAATGTCGGCCGCACGATGCGCAACAGCCATGGTCGCCGCATTGCGCTCCGGCGTCCCAAACAGGCGCAATTGGATGAGATCGCCCGCCAGCTTGCACTGCTCGAAGCGCAACCCCCGAACGCGGCGGGGCGCGAACGCATCGCTGCCCTGCGCGAAGAACTCGATTTGATGGAGCGTCGTCGCCGGCGAATTTCCTATGTCGACCCGGTCGACATCCGCTTCAACCGCTTCGACCCCCAGCCGCAGCCCAATGCCAGCGCCGTCATGTTTTGCCTGATGGATGTGTCGGGATCGATGGGGGAGCGCGAAAAGGATCTGGCCAAACGCTTCTTCGTGCTGCTCCACCTGTTCCTGACGCGGCGTTACGAGCGGACGGACATCGTTTTCATTCGTCACACCCACGAGGCCCAGGAGGTCGACGAGCAGACGTTCTTCTACCATACCCAGAGCGGCGGCACGGTCGTTTCCACGGCGCTCGAGGAAATGCACCGCATCATCGAACAGCGCTATCCCCCGACGGAATGGAACATCTATGCCGCCCAGGCCTCCGACGGCGACAATTTCGCCACCGATTCCGAACGCTGCATCGAGCTGCTCGGCGGCAAGCTGATGCGGTTGTGCCAGTATTTCGCCTATGTGGAGATCATCGACGAGCGCGAAAGCCATATTTTTGGGTCGACCGAAAATGGCACGTCGCTCTGGCGTGCCTATAGCGCCATCGATCAGAGATGGCCGAATTTCCAGATGCGGCGCATCGCATCCCCAGCGGATATCTACCCCGTCTTTCGCCAGCTCTTCGCCAGGCAGCCGGCGATGCATGCGAGCGCGTGAGGTCTGTCGGATGGCAAGCCAAGCCGGCAAATCCAGGTTGCTTTTCTCAGGGTCCGACTGGGACTTCAAGACACTGTCGCGAGCCTATGACGAGATCGAGGCAATCGCGATTGATCAGCTTCACCTCGACACTTACCCGGTGCAGATGGAGGTCATTTCCTCGCAGCAGATGCTCGACGCCTACTCCTCGGTTGGCATGCCGCTGATGTACCGGCATTGGTCGTTCGGTAAGCATTTCCTCTACAACGAGCTTCTCTACCGCAAAGGCGGACGCGGTCTGGCTTATGAGCTGGTCATCAATTCCGATCCCTGCATCGTCTACCTGATGGAAGAAAACACCATGGCCCTGCAAGCCTTGGTGACGGCCCATGCGGCACTCGGACACAACCATTTCTTCAAGAACAATCACCTTTTCCGCCAGTGGACCGACGCAGGCGGAATCCTGAGCTATCTGGATTTCGCGAAAGGCTACATTGCCCGGTGCGAGGAGCGTTACGGCCTCGCCGCCGTGGAAGCGGTTCTCGATTCGGCTCACGCGCTGATGGAGCAAGGCGTGTTCCGATACCACCGGCCGCCGAAACTCTCGTCGGAGCAGCAACGCGAAGGCCTACGCGAACGTCTCGAATACGAGGAGCGCTCCTACAATGATCTTTGGCGGACGCTGCCTCCGGTGCAGGGCGCCGACAACGCCGAAGCCGGGGAAGAAGTCTTGGCCGAACGGAAAAAATCGCTGAGCCTGCCCCAGGAGAACCTGCTCTATTTCCTGGAAAAGAACAGCCTCGTCCTGGAACCTTGGCAACGCGAGATCCTCCGCATCGTCCGGGTCATCGCACAGTATTTCTACCCGCAGCGGCAAACCCAGGTCATGAATGAGGGTTGCGCCACTTTCGTCCACTATACCTTGATGAACATGTTGTTCGATCGTGGCCGGATCAATGAAGGCACCATGCTCGAAATCCTGCGCAATCACTCGAACGTGATCTTCCAGCCGTCCTTCGACGATCCGCGGTTTTCCGGCATCAACCCCTATGCCCTCGGCCTTGACATGATGCAGGACATCCAGCGCATCTCGACCGAGCCGACGGCGGAAGACCGCGACTGGTTCCCCGACATTGCCGGCCGCGGCGACTGGCTCGAAACCTTGCTCGACGCCTGGGCCAATCACCGTGACGAATCCTTCATTCGCCAATATCTCAGTCCGACCCTGATCCGGAAATGGCGGCTCTTCGTGCTGGCCGACGGATCCGACCGACCGCACTACGAAGTCGCATCGATCCACGACGAGCGGGGCTACAACAAGATACGAGCCGCGCTGGCCCAAAACTATGATTGGGGCGCAAACCGGCCCGACATCCAGATCGTGGACGTGGACTTGCTCGGCGACCGGCATTTGCGACTGCAGCACAAGGTGAAGGACGGCGTCCTGCTCGACAATGAGAGCCGCGACGCAACACTTCGCCACATCCGAAGCCTTTGGGGCTATGAGGTCAGCCTGGCGTCGGTCGATGCGGAAACAGACGCAACGCTCAGCGAACGCTGGACCAAGGACTGCTGAGCGCCGGACGGGCTCCGTTTCAGCGCGACGCGCTTAAGTGTCGGCGGCAGGCCTGATCCTCAACCGGGCAATCCGGTTCTTGTCGCGTTTCATCACGGTGAAGCGCTTGCCGTGGAAGGTGAAGGCCTGTTTTTCCTCGGGGATCGACTGCGTCTCGTGAATGACGAGGCCGGCAATGGTGGTCGCCTCCTCGTCGGGCAGGTTCCAGTCGAGCGCCCGGTTCAGGTCGCGGATCGGCACCGTGCCCTCGACGACGACGGAACCGTCGGCCTCCTGTTTGACGCCATGGATGTCGACATCATGCTCGTCGGCGATCTCGCCGACGATCTCCTCGATGATATCCTCCAGCGTCACCAGCCCTTCGACCTCGCCATATTCGTCGACGACGACGGCAAAATGCGCCTTGCGGCGCAGGAAGGCGTTGAGCTGTTCCTGCAAGGTCGTGGTGTCCGGCACGAACCAGGGTTTCGAGGCGATCTTCATCACGTCGATCTTGGAAAAGTCATTGCCGACTTCGTTCAACGCGCGCAGCAGGTCCTTGGCGTGCAGCACGCCGACAATGTTGTCGAGCGAGCCCTTCCACAACGGCATGCGCGTGTGCGGGCTCTGCAGGATCTCGCGCACCACCGCTTCCGGCGCATTGTCGGCATTGACCGAGCGCATGTTGGTGCGGTGCACCATGACATCGGAGACTTCGAGCTCCTCGAGATCGAACAGACCGCCAATGCGATCACGATCCTCGCGCACCACCTGGCCGTCGCGGCGGAAATCGTCGACCGCACCGCGCAACTCGTCCTGGCTCGAGCGCTGCGGCTCAATGCGCGACAGCTCGTAGCCGAACATGGCAAGCAGGCGCGTGCGCAGGGCAACGATCAGCAGGACGAGGATTGCAAGGACGGCGACGACGACCCAGCCCGTCTGGTTGCTCATCTCAGCCGGCTTTCCCGTTGGCCGGGTGGTTCTCCCGGAGGAACGACAGCACTTCCGAGGCCGGCACGTCCTTGGCGATGAAGGCTTGGCCGACACCGCGCGTCAGGATGAAGGTCAGCGCGCCGCGCGACACCTTCTTGTCCTGGGTGATGAAGGCCAGCAGTGCCTCGGCGTCGGGCAGATCGCCGGGAATATCGGCCATGCGCCACGGCAGCCCGACGGCGCGCAGATGCGTCTCGACGCGGGCCGCGTCGTCGGGGCTGGCCAGATTGAGGCGCGAGGAGAACCGATGCGCCAGTGCCATGCCGATGGCGACCCCCTCGCCATGGACGAGGCGGGCGCCGTCATACCGCGTCGCGGCTTCCAGCGCGTGGCCGAACGTATGGCCGAGATTGAGCAGCGCCCGGTCGCCGGTCTCGAACTCGTCGCGGGCGACGACGTCGGCCTTGGCGCGGCAGGCCTCGGCAATCGCCTGCGCCCTCTCCGGCCCGCCGGCGAACACCTGCCCCCAGTTTTCTTCCAGCCAGGCGAAGAATTGGGGCCGGTCGATCAGCCCGTATTTGGCGAGCTCGGCATAGCCGGCGCGGAATTCGCGGATCGGCAGCGTGTCGAGCACTTCAGTGTCGGCCAGCACCAGCTTCGGCTGATGGAAAACGCCGACGAGGTTCTTGCCGCGTGGACTGTTGATGCCGGTCTTGCCGCCGACGGAGGAATCGACCTGGGCCAGCAGCGAGGTCGGGATCTGCACGAAATTCATGCCGCGCCGCACGATGCCGGCGGCAAAACCGGCGAGGTCGCCGATGACGCCGCCGCCAAGGGCGATGACGATGTCGCCACGCTCCAGCCTGGCGGCCAACACGCCGTCGACCACCTCTTCGAGATGGGCGAAGCTCTTGGTCTTCTCACCGGGCGGCAGCGTGATGACGGCGGGCCGGATGCCGCCCTTTTCGAGCCCGGCCTTCAGCGCCTCGAGATGCACCGCCGCGACATTGGCGTCGGTGATGACGGCCGCGCCCATGCCCGGCAGCCGGCGCGAGATCTCCTCACCCGCGCGAGACAGCAACCCTGAGCCGATGAGTATGTCGTAGGCCCGGTCGCCAAGCCCGACTTCGACGGTGACAGGCTGATCCACGCTCACGATTCGACCTCGCCTGTCGCGGCATTTTCCTCGATGCCGAAATGCCGGCAGAGCGCCTCCAGCACCTCGGCGGCGATGATTTCCTTGCGGTCGTCGCGGGTCGGCACGGTGACATCAGCGGTTGCGTAGACTGGATAGCGCTCGCCCATCAGCCGCTCCAGCACGGCACGGGGATCGGCGCTCTTCAACAGCGGCCGGTTCTGCTTCTTGGAGACGCGTTCCATCAAGAGGTCGAGCTCGGCCTTCAGCCACACCGACACGCCATGCGTGGCGACGGCCTCGCGCGTCTGTGCGTTCATGAAGGCGCCGCCGCCCGTGGAGAGCACCTGGGGGCCATTTTCCAGCACGCGCAGGATGACACGCTGTTCCAGCGCCCTGAACTCGGTCTCGCCATAGCGCTCGAACAGCTCCGGCACGGTCATGCGCGAGACGCTTTCGATCTCCTGGTCGCTGTCGATGAAGGGCAGCGAAAGCATCGTCGCCACCTTGCGGCCGATCGCCGTCTTGCCTGCGCCCATCAGCCCGACAAAGACAATGGACCGGCTGCCCAGCCGGCCAAGCAGCGCGGCGCTGGTCTCGCCTGGCGGATTTGCGTGTAGCGCGTTCATGACACCATGACGGTTCCGGGACCCTCTTTGCCGGCGTATCGACATGAAAAGCCCGTTTGCGTCAAGCATGCCGAGTAAAGGCAAGCCTATATCGGCCGAGGAATGCCTGCGTCAGAAGTTGCTAACAAGCCTCCGCTTCGTCCTTGAATTGGCCGGATTGGCGTCCCATAAGGGCACAGGGTTTGGAAACGCAGAACGAGAAGACGGGCGAAAATTGATGCCGACACTGTTTCGCTTTGTCGTGACCCTCGCGATTCTGGCCGGCATTGCCTATGGTACGATGTTCGCGCTGGTGATGTTCGTCGAGCCGAAAAAAGCGGAGATGAGCGTGCGCATCCCGTTGGAAAAGCTGAATCCCAAGAAGAACTGAGTCCCAAGAAGAACTGATCCTCAAGGATGAACAGCGCCGCCCGCATCGAGGCCTTCCTGGAAATGATGAGCGCCGAGCGCGGTGCCGCCGAGAACACGCTTTCCTCCTATCGCCGCGATCTCGAAGACGCTTCGAACGGGATCGATGGCGGGCTTGCCGGTGCGGCCGCCGCCGACATCCGCGGCTATCTCGACGACATTGCCGCCCGCGGCTTCGCGTCGACATCACAGGCGCGCAAACTGTCTGCGATCCGCCAGTTCTTCAAGTTTCTCTACGCCGAGGGCCTGCGTGGCGACGACCCGACCGGCACGCTGGACAGCCCGAAAAAGGGGCGGCCGCTGCCCAAGACGATGTCCGAGGCCGACACCGGCAGGCTGATCGACCTCGCCGCGGCCGAAGCCGGTGACGCCGGGCTCGGCCATGCCGACAGGCTGGCGGCCCTGCGCCTGCATGCGCTGGTCGAGGTGCTCTACGCCACGGGCCTGCGCGTTTCCGAACTGGTCGGCCTGCCGGTGACGGTGGCGCAGCGCGACGACCGCTTCTTCACGGTGCGCGGCAAGGGCGACAAGGAACGCATGGTGCCGCTGTCGTCCAAGGCGCGCGTGGCGATGCGAACCTGGCTTGCCGCCCGGGCCGGAGTGCCCGCCTTCGCCGAAAGCCCGTTCCTGTTTCCGGCCGCCTCCGACAGCGGCTATCTCTCGCGCCAGGTCTTTGCCCGCGACCTGAAAGGGCTGGCGGCGCGCGCCGGCATCGCCTCGGCCAAGATTTCACCGCACGTGCTGCGCCATGCCTTCGCCAGCCATCTCCTGCAGAACGGCGCCGATCTCAGGGCCGTGCAGCAGTTGCTTGGCCATGCCGACATATCGACGACACAGATTTACACCCATGTGCTGGAGGAGCGGCTGGTGCGGCTGGTCAACGATCATCATCCGCTTGCCGACTAGGCCTCATATCGCTATGTGAGGACGACATTTCACCGCCCGGGGCCTTGGATTAAACGGTTCCGCAGTCATTGCCTTCCGACGTATCGGTCCGCTCACGCATGTACAATTACCTCGATTTCGAAAAGCCGGTGCAGGATCTTGAGCTCAAGATCCTCGAGCTGAAGAAGCTTGCCGAGAATGGCGAGGCGGTCGACGTCGCCGACGAGATCACCAGGCTGGAGAAGCGGTCGCGCGACGCGCTGCGCGATCTCTACAAGGCGCTGACGCCTTGGCAGAAAGTGCAGGTGGCGCGCCACTCCGACAGGCCGCACTGCGTCGACTACATCAGGGGTCTGTTCAGCGATTTCACGCCGCTCGCCGGCGACCGCAATTTCGGCGAGGACCAGGCGATCGTCGGCGGTTTTGCCCGCTTCCGCGGCGAGCCCATCGCGATCATCGGCCAGGAAAAGGGTTCGGACACGACCAGCCGGCTGAAGCACAATTTCGGCTCGGTGCGCCCCGAAGGCTATCGCAAGGCGGTGCGGCTGATGGAGCTTGCCGATCGCTTCAAGATCCCGCTCCTGACGCTGGTCGACACGGCGGGTGCCTATCCCGGCGTCGGCGCCGAGGAGCGCGGCCAGGCGGAAGCCATCGCCCGCTCGACCTCGGCTTGCCTTGCGCTCAAGGTGCCGTCGATTTCGGTGGTCATCGGCGAAGGCGGCTCCGGCGGCGCCATCGCGATCGCCACCGCCAACCGTGTCTACATGCTCGAACACGCCATCTATTCGGTGATTTCACCGGAAGGCGCGGCCTCGATCTTGTGGCGCGACACCACCCGCTCCAAGGACGCGGCGACCAACATGAAGATCACCGCGCAGGATCTTCTGGAATTGAAGATCATCGACGCCATCATTCCTGAGCCGATGGGCGGCGCCCAGCGCGCGCCCGAGACGGTGATTGCCGCGACCGGCGACCTCATTGCCAAGACGATGAAGGACTTTGCCGGCGCCAACACCGATTTCCGCGAGCAGCGCCGCGAGAAATACCTGGCGATGGGCCGCAGCCTCTGACCGGCTGACGCCGGAACGTGGTCATCGGAAGCGGCTTGCCCACCGCAATGTGGCGTCAATGAGCAATTTCGCCACAAAAATGCCGCCGCATTCGGGTCAATAAATTTGCAACGAAGGGTTGGGAAGTTGCCGTGAGGGGCTAGTCGACGCTTGCGGTAAGGAATTTTCAAGGTTAACGGGCTTACGGTCCGTCGGTGTTCAGCATGTGGGCTCGGCCGTTTCGAAGCCATCGGCCCGAGGGAAAAGACATAGCCGTATCCATGTTTGCCAAGCTCGCCCGTACCGGAGTCCTCGTCGCCTCGATCGCTATCGCCGGCTGCAATGATTCGTCGATGAAGGACTTTGCCCCGGAGGCCAACAAGCCGCTGCCGGACAAGATCCTGGCCGACATGAAGGCCAAGGGGATGGTGCGCACCTCCTCGGTGATGGCGCGCATCTTCAAGGAAGAAGGCAAGCTCGAAATCTGGAAGGCCAAGACCAACGGCCGTTACGACATGGTCGCCAGCTACGACATCTGCAAATGGTCGGGCAAGCTCGGGCCGAAATACACCGAGGGCGATCGCCAGGCGCCGGAAGGCTTCTACACGGTTCGCCCGTCGCAGATGAACCCGCGCTCGAACTACCATCTGTCCTTCAACATCGGCTTTCCCAACGCCTATGACCGAGCCAACGGCCGCACCGGCCAGAACCTGATGGTGCACGGCGCCTGCTCGTCCTCGGGCTGCTATTCGATGACCGACGCGCAGATCGAGCAGATCTATGCCTTCGGCCGCGACGCCTTCCAGGGCGGGCAGACCGAGTTCCAGGTCGAGGCCTTTCCGTTCCGCATGACCGCCGCCAACATGGCGCGCTATCGCAGCGACCCGAACTACGAGTTCTGGAAGATGCTCAAGGTCGGCTACGACAATTTCGAGATCACCAAGGTGCCGCCGAAGGTCGACGTC
This sequence comes from Mesorhizobium sp. LNHC221B00, assembly GCF_000502935.1. NCBI lineage: Bacteria > Pseudomonadati > Pseudomonadota > Alphaproteobacteria > Hyphomicrobiales > Phyllobacteriaceae > Mesorhizobium > Mesorhizobium sp. LNHC221B00. The sequence goes on from NZ_AYWR01000004.1 coordinate 75,697, forward strand.
TGCGAAAAGCGCTACGTCTTCAACCAGGTCGCCCCCGACGGCCAGACATTCGATCCGACCGGACCGTGCCCGGCGACCACGCAGCCGGATTCGCTGAAGAGCGCTTACAACGCCTATCAAAGCACCTATGACGCGGCGTTCACCGGCGCGCTCAAGGCCAGCGTGCCGCCGCCCAGGCCGACCATCGCCGGCATCAAGGAAGCCAGCATCGTCTCCGACTGGTCGAAGCGCAGGGCGCGTGGCGAGCGCGTGCCGATCGAGCCGCCCTCGCTCAATTCCAACGGCACGGTGACCGAGACGGCGCGCATGGGCCGCATCGATTCGCCGGCCGGCCGCAAGATGGCTGCACTCGACGCCGAGAAAGCCGCCAAGCAAAAGGCTGAGGAGCAGAGGCTGGCCGCCATAGAGGCTGCCAAGCAGGCCAAGGAAGCCGCCAAGGCACAGGCGCTCGCCGAGAAGGAAGCGGCCAAGGCCGCCAAGGAGGCGCCTGCCGCCACCGCCACCATAGCCGCCCCGACCGAGGCCGCGCCGGAAGCCGAAACGCAGGCCGCCAATGCCGATGAAAGCCGGGTTACCAAGCTCAAGAACAAGCTGCTCGGCATGTTCGGCGGCTGAGGTTCCATCCTTGGCCGGACGCACCGCGATCTATGATCTCAAGGGGCTGAACTGTCCCCTACCCGTGCTTAAAGCTAAAAAACGTCTTGCCGGCATGCTGCCGGGCAGCAGGCTTTGGCTCGAGACCACCGATCCGCTCGCCGTCATCGACATTCCCGCTTTCTGTTCCGACGCCGGCCATCAGTTGATCGAAACGGCGGCGGTCGTGGGCGGCCACCGTTTTCTGGTCGAACGCGGCGCGCAGGGATCGTAGCGTTTACCGTCCGGCAATCGCCAGCGGATTGTTTTCCAGCGCCGCGCGGTCGGGCGTGTCGATCGAGGGCCGGTTGGTGAAGGCGGCGAACAGCCGGCGCACATAGTCTTCCGGCATATCGAGCGTGATCAGCACCAGCCGCGTGCCACGTTGGCTGTCCGGCCAGGAGGGCAACTGCACCGGCGGATGCAGGATTTTCTGCACGCCATGCACGACCAGCGGCCGTGACGGATCTTCCTGCAATTCGATGACGCCCTTCATGCGCAAGAGGTGTTCGCCATGCGTCGAACGCAACAGGTCGAGGAACATCTCGATGGCCGAAAACGGCACCGGACCATCATGGGCCAGTGAATAGGAGCGCACGCGCTGGTCGTGCCGGTGACCGTGATCATGATCGTGCCCGTCATGGTCATGATGGTGGTGGTCGTGCGCCGCTTCCTCGCCGAGCCAGCGCCGCACGTCCGCGGATTTGGTGGCTGGATTGTAGAGGCCGCAGTCGAACAGCGCGGCCACGCCCGTCCCCGTATCGTCGGCATCGAGCAGTTCGGCACCCGGATTGATCTGCCGTAGGCGCGCCCGCAGCCTTTCGAGCTCTGCGGGATCGGCAACCAGGTCGGCCTTGCTCAGCACGATGCGGTCGGCGACCGCGACCTGCTTGACCGCCTGGACATGGGTATCGAGTGTGGCGTCGCCATTGACCGCATCGACCAGCGTGATGACGCCGTCGAGCCGGAAAGCCTGGACCAGCGCCGGATGCGCCATGATCGATTGCAGCACGGGCGCCGGATCGGCGAGCCCCGTGGTCTCGACGATGACGCGGGCAAGGCGTGCGATGCGCCCGGTCTGCAGCCGGTCGACCAGGTCGGCCAGCGTATCGACCAGTTCGCCGCGCACCGTGCAGCACAGGCAGCCGTCGGAAAGCTGGATGATGCCGTCGGAGGCCTGCTCGACAAGCAGATGGTCGATCGCCACCTCGCCGAACTCGTTGATGATGACCGCCGTGTCGGCCAGCGCCGGATCCTTCAGCAGTCGGTTGAGCAGCGTCGTCTTGCCGGCGCCGAGGAAGCCGGTCAGCACCGAGACGGGTATCGGGAAGCCCGCCATTGCGGTCAGTTCGCGGTCTTGGCGGACTGGTCACCTTGCGCGTCGGCGCCTGCTATCTTGGGACCGGTCCCCGCGGGCTGGGGTTTGTCCGGTCGCCAGGTCGGGATCGGCACGTCGGCATATTCCTGGCCGCCCTGGTCGAGTATCGCCTTCGGCGCCGGGCCGGTGGCGCCGCCAAGACCGACGGCAACCAGCGTCGGCACATGGTCGAGCTTTTCCTGATAGGGCGATTTCGGCGCGTCCTTGGCGACAGCCGGCGGCGCCTCCGATTGCTCATGCGGCTTCTTCTTCTTGCAGATCTCGTCACTCATGTCGTTGGACGAGGTGGTGTCGCCGTAAGGCGCCAGGATGGCGACCGTGGTCGAGCCGGCGACAGGCGCATCAAAACCCTGGTCGAGCAGCTTGGCCGCGGTCTCGGCACGGCTGACGGCCGACTTCTCGCCAAGCACCACCGCCACCAGGGTGCGCCCGTTGCGCGTCGCCGAACCGATCATGTTGAAGCCCGAAGGGCAGACAAAACCCGTCTTCATGCCGTCGGCGCCGGGATAGCGGCCGATCAGCAGATTGTAGTTCGGGATCGCCTTTTTGCCGACCGCGAGCCCCTCGATCGAAAACCATGGCGCATATTGCGGAAACTCACGGCGGATCGCCATCACGAGCACGGCAAGGTCGCGCGCCGTGGTGTACTGGTCCGGCGAATAAAGGCCGTTCGGATTGACGAAATGGGTTCCGTTCATGCCGAGCCGGACCGCCTCGGCGTTCATCCGCTCGGCAAAGGCTGCCTGCGAGCCACCGACATTCTCACCGACGGCCATCGCAATGTCGTTGGCCGATTTGACCAGCATCATCTTCAGCGCATTGTCGAGCCGCATCACCGAGCCCGGCTTGAAGCCCATCTTGCTTGGCGGCTCGGCGGCGGAGTGTTTCGTCACCATGATCGGCGAATCGAGCTGGATTTCGCCGGCCGCGATCGCCCGGAAGGTCACGTAAGCGGTCATCAGCTTGCTCAGCGACGCCGGATACCAGCGCTTGAAGGCATCCTGATGCTGCAGGATCTGGCCGCTCTTCAGGTCGAAGACCACCACCGGATTGGCCAGCGCTGGCCCAGCCAGCACCGACAGCACGATCGCGCCAGCCGAGAATAGTTTGAGGAAATGCCTGTGCCGCATGATCAAATCCGAAATCGCCTCTTGCCGTAGTCGCCCCTGGCTCCGTAAGATTTCGTTACGTGACCGCCAGCATAACGAGTCCGCCCCTCAAAAACGGACCGCATCGTTGCGGTGCTATTTACCCTATGTGACGCCAACATGGCAAAGTGCCTGACGATCACAATTGAAAGGCAGCGGGCCAGCCCGCCTGCTCCAACAGCGAGATGGAACCACCATGCCAATCCTGAACCGAGCCGCCGAAATGCAGGACGAAGTCGCCGGCTGGCGCCAACACCTGCACCAGACGCCAGAACTGAACTTCGACGTCTTCAAGACCGCCGCCTTCGTGACCGAGAAGCTGAAAGAATTCGGCTGCGACGACGTGGTGACCGGCCTCGGCAAGACCGGCGTCGTTGGCATCATCCGTGGCCGCCAGGGTGACGGCGCCACCATCGGCCTGCGCGCCGACATGGACGCGCTGCCGCTCAACGAGATCACCGGCAAGTCCTACGCCTCGACCGTTCCCGGCAAGATGCACGCCTGCGGTCATGACGGCCACACGGCGATGCTTCTGGGCGCGGCGAAATACCTCGCCGAAACACGCAATTTCGCGGGCTCCGTGGCGGTGATCTTCCAGCCGGCCGAGGAAGGCGGCGGCGGCGGCAACGAGATGGTCAAGGACGGCATGATGGAGCGCTTCGACATCTCCAAGGTGTTCGGCATGCACAATATGCCCGGCCTGCCTGTCGGCCAGTTCGCCATCCGCCCGGGCCCGATCATGGCGGCGACGGCCGAATTCACCATCACGGTGAACGGCCGTGGCGGCCACGCCGCCATGCCGCACGGCACGATCGACCCGATCGTCATCACCAGCCAGTTGGTCGGCGCGCTGCAGACCATCGCTTCGCGCAGCACCGACCCGGTCGAGGCGGTGGTGGTGTCGGTGACCAAGTTCCATGCCGGCGATGCCTACAACATCATTCCGGAATCGGCCGAGATCGCCGGCACGGTGCGCACCTTGCGCAAGGAAATAGCCAAGAAGTCCGAAGAGCGCATCCGCACCATCTGCGACGGGCTGGCGATCGCCTTCGGCGCCAAGATCGAGGTCGACTACCAGGCCAATTACCCCGTCACCTTCAACCATGCGGAAGAAACGGTGTTCGCCAGCGATATCGCGGCCAACGTCGCCGGCGACGCCCATGTCCACCGCGGCATCCAGCCGGTGATGGGCGGCGAGGACTTCTCCTACATGCTGGAAGCCCGCCCCGGCGCCTTCATCTTCATCGGCAATGGCGACACCGCCGGCCTCCACAACCCGGCCTATGATTTCAACGACGAGGCCATCCCGCACGGCATGAGCTACTGGGTGAAATTGGCCGAAACCGCGCTGGCCGCCTGAGGCGCGCATTGACGGACGATGACAAGAGGCCGCCGAATTGCCTTCGGCCGGCCTCTTGAATTGCCTTCGGCCAGCCTCTTGGCGAAACGATCCGAAGCGGCTATGTGTCGGGCCGCGTGGTCCCGTAGCTCAGTAGGATAGAGCGGCAGATTCCTAATCTGTAGGTCACAGGTTCGATTCCTGTCGGGATCACCATGCATTTTCAACGGCTTAGCAAGTTGACGTCGTACTTTTCGCGAAACAGTACGACGAATTGTATTGTCTGCGGGAATGCATCTCCACAGGACGAACGATCCAGCCTTGCCACGAAGAACGACCGCTACAATGGCCTTTTTTATCCGGCCGAAGGCTGTCGGCAGGATCATTACGAGGTGATGGTTGACCGTGGTGGGCTGTGACCTAGCTTAAAGTTCATGATGAACAGTCCAGAGCCGGGAGATGGCGAATTGTCCGCAGCGACAGACATCGCTTTATGGACTTGACAATACACCCCAGACCGCACGGGCACGGCAATGCCAAATTATCTTGCCGAAATTCACGCGAACGACGTAAATCTGGCCATTCTTGGCGCAGTGGTGACGCTTGTATCGGTTGGCGTCTATTTTGTGCTCAGGCGTATCCTTGCCGCGGTGCGACGACGCCGCCTTGCATCGCTTGACGAAGGCAGATCCGATCTCGCCGACGAGGCTTCTTGGGAATGGGAAAGCCCGGCCAGGCTTGTCGCCGAACCTGCTTCTTCCAGGGCTGCCAATCCCTTGGGTACCGCCGACCTGGATGTTCGAGCTCAAAACGCCAACTACTCTCGGTTCGGAGTGCGAGTCGAGCATGTCAACGTGACGCCCGAAGCCTCGGGAGGTTCGTCGGCGGTCCAGACCAATGCTCCTGCCCCGAACAGGCTGGAACCTGGAAGACTTGCAGCGCCCATCAAGGCGGTCGCGGAACATGGGAAGCGGATTTGCGGATCGGGATGGGACCAACTGCGCCATAAAGCTTCGCCACAAATTGTTCCGTTAGCCTCTGCCGCCGATCGCGGTTTGAATTTCACAGCTCAAACGGGAGAAGCCGACCCAGCGCCTGCTTCACCCCCTGGCGTTCGCAGGCCGGTCGGTCTTGTGCTCCGCCTAGGGTTCGCCGCCATTTGTCTGGCCGCGCCGATTGGTTATGCGGCGACGAGACAAATCTGGGTCGAAAGCGCCCCCGCCATTTCGCAAGCCCAAAGCGAAGCTGATCGAGACCTTTCCCACCCCTTGGAGCTTTCGGCGAGTGTCGAATTGCCAAGCCCGGATCTCACGGCTAACCAGGTGCAGGCCGGGACAGATCGTGCTCAGGCGGCCGCCGCGAGACAATTGGCCGACCAGGAGCACCGGGCGACGGAAAGCGAGCGTGCCAGGAGCGCCGCCCTGCAGGGAGCGCTCCTCGAATCGAGCAAGCAGATCGATACGCTGAGGGCAAGCATGGCAGCTGCCGACAACGCACGCGAGGAGCGATTGCGCAACGAACTCGCCGCAGCCCGCACCCTTGACGCGTTACAGCGCATTGCGGGAGATGCCCGCACGCTGGTGGACGAGACCACCAGCTATGTCTTCAAGGAGATGCCCGCTGCTCATCTCGAGCAGCAGCAAGCGCAGAGGCAGGCGCGCGATCTATCGCAAGCGCGGGCGCAAATTGAACAGCTTGAGACCGGGGCCGCCAAGGATCGTGCCGCGGCCAGGGCTTCACTGGCGCGGGCGAGTGGCATGCTCGACGACGAGCGCCGGAAGTCGGAGCAGCTTCGTGGCGATCTCGCCGAAGCGAACCTGTCCAATGCCGCACTCTCGAAGCGTGCGGATGCGGCTGAGCAGGAACGGACTGGCACGGTCACAGCGAGACAGCAAGTGGAGCGGACCGCAGCTGACACGGAGCGGGCGCTGGCACGAGAACGCGCTGCGGTAGCATCGACTCTCGAAGAGTTGAAACAGGCTCGCATCGAGCGCGAGGCGGCTCAACAGGAGCGAGCCAGAGCAGTCTCAGCGAAAGAGCGTGCTGAGCAGACCACGACCGAGACGGCACAGGCTCTGGCACGGGAACGTGCTGCAGCGGCCTTGAATCGTAAGGATCCCGACAAGGCTCGCATCGAGCGCGCGGCCACCCAAGCTCTTTTGCTGCGTGTCGCCAAGCTGCAGGAGGCCCTGGACAAGCAACGCGAAGCCACTGTTTCTCTTGCCCGCGACTTGACCGCCGCGCGCGCGGACAATGACAGGCTCAGGACCGAGCGCCGCAGCGCGCAGATCGAGCCGCCTGCGAAACCACGTTCTGCCCGCGCGACAGCCGCCGGCCAGGTGAAGGCCGTCAGCCAGAAGACTGGCAAGGTTCGCAACCCTTCGCGGGTGACCCGGGTGCGCTCGATCACACTTCCCTATTCGCTCTTGCCGACATACGCGACATCGCAGTGATTTCCGGCTGATCCCTTGTGTGGAAGGCCATGGGTCTTTGAATGCCCCGCACCCCTTGGCAGCACGCGCGAGACCTGCTGCCATTTCGGGCAAAGGATGAATGCGCTCGAATTCACGCCCTCATCGGCGAGGAATTCTGCGCGATGCGCTAGGTCAGCCCGATCACGCTGCCTGTCGCATTCAATTCGCATTTGATCGGCGCCTGCCGCGTTTCCACGCTGCCCTGCCGTACATAGTCGATGCTGACCTCAACGGGAGCCGAGATCGTATCCCGACTCAACTGTACGAAACCCGCGCTGCTGACGCGCACGCTGGTCGCGCCAAACGGCGCGGCTGCCGACTCGATGGCATCATGGCAGGCCCGAACGACTTCATCCGGGACGCCCGGCACCGCCTCGATTCGGCTGACCGTTGATTGAGTGCTGCTGTCGCTGGGAGGCTGGAGAGCAGCCGGGAGGTCGAGCGCCTGTCCGCCTCTTGCGGACGCGACAGCGGTGGCAGTGGCCGCCCCAGGGGCCGTCGTCGTGCCGGTTGTGCTGGTCTCATCGTCCGCTGGCGAACCGGAGCCGCCGGGATTGTTACCAGTCCCTTTGTGCGAGCCGCCATTTTGGCTGCCAGCGCCATGCCCTCCGCCGCCATTGCCGCCAGAACCATGGCCGCCGCCGTGCTGGCCGCCGGTTGCAGCTCCTGCGCAAAGCACCGCGATCGAGCAAGCTAAGACGAAATACGCACAGGTGAATCCACGCGATTGACGCACGACGACCTCCATGGATGCGTCGGTCCAACCGTCCTTCCGCGGCGTGCAGTCAGAACGGCGCGAACCGCCGCTGCCCCGAGCAACCTCGCGATTGCCGCGCCCGTGAAGGAACTAGGGGATGAATCCGGTGTATCAAGGATACTTAGCTGGTAGGGATCGATGAGATCGCTTGGCTGGCGAGTGCCTCATCGCTGATGTCGAGGCCGTCTGGACAACGCCGCCGACGCCTTTATGACTCAATGGCGGAAGTGGCCCGGCCGATGCCCCGGCGAAGGAAAATGCACAGATCAGCGATCACGCTTACCGCGGCTCAGGGTCAGCGCACCTCCTCCGAGCCATCGGCGACACCCACGCGGTGTCGGTAGACCATTTCCCAGCCCTTCCAACCTGTAAACAGGAGGATGAGAACCACGATCAACGACAGGATCACGCCGGTGGGCACCACCGCCGCCTCGCCGTGGGCGTATCGCGAGTACCAGTTGTAGAGTTCGATCAGGACGACGACCACATTGCCGCCAGCGTGGAGCCATGCATCACTCAGATTGCGGATCTGAACATCGCCCAAGACATCCGTCAGGCCGGCAAGCGCGGCCAAGGCGGCCATTATCAGGCCCGCCCCAAGCAGCCAAAGGCTGGCGGTGACCCATCCCGGGTTGCCTGTTCGCCAGAAGATCAGGTCGCAAACGAAGGTGGCGACAAAAAAGGCGATCGGGAACGGAATAAGCATCGGGTGGATGGGATGGCCGGCAACACGTGCCGTGGTTTGTGGGTTGCGGCTCATGGCAGTGCCTCCAATAGGCAGCGCACCCCTTCGCAGCCTGCAGTTCATTCCTGAAAGACAGCGTACAAGCAAACGCTGGCACCAGGTGAATGTTCCACAAGCCGGACGGCAGAGCCCCCCGAGGCACGAAAGGCGTCGCTTGAGCATTCGCCCGCCATGGCGAACCATGGCGGGATTTTCATGCGGCCGGACGGATCACCCCGCCTCAGGCAACCCTGACCACAAAATGTTTGGTCACCGGCTCGATGATCTTCCAGGTGCCTTTGAAATCGGCTTCCACCACGAAGGCGTCGCCGGGACCCACTTCGACCGGCGTGCCGCCGTCGGGGGTGATGATGATGCGGCCGGCGATCATGTGCACGAACTCATAATCGGTATAAGTCGCGTGATAGGTGCCCGGCGTCGCCCGCCACGTGCCCGACATCACCTTGCCGTCCTCGGTCGTGTGCTGGACGGCGGTCTGCATGGTCGGCCTGCCCTCGACCACGATCCAGCCGGCGAGATCGCCGGCCTCCGCGTGTTCGACCGGGCCGAATTTGAAGATCGTCTGGTCTGTCATGTCAGGGCTCCGTCTGGTCAATTGTGCTGGCATCATGTGCCTGGACGGTGGGATATCCGATGCACCCGCAACCGGCAATGCCGCCGCAAGCGGCTGACATCCCGGACAGTCGCCTCGACGAACGGACCTATGGCTTGTGCCTGGCCGAGACGAGTTCCGCCTTGCGCCGCGCCGTCTCCAGTCCAAGGCCGATGAAGGCGCGCGCGTGCTTGGCGAGCGCCATGTTGTCCGTCCACAGATTGCGCCAGATGGCGGTCTTCTTCGACAGGTTCTCGTCGACGATCTCCGAGGAGAACGATTCGAAGCTGAGATCGTCGGCATAGCCGATAGCCGTCAGCGCATCGAAGATCGCCGCGAAGTCGATGTTGCCGGTGCCGAGGAAGCCGCGATGGCTTTCGCCGATATGGACATAGCCGATCTTGGCCGCCGCGTGGCGGATGGCGAGCCCGACATCGGCCTCCTCGATGTTCATGTGAAAGGTGTCGAGATGCAGGAAGATGTTGTCCGAGCCGGTGTCCTCGATGAAGGCGAGCCCCTGCGCGGCGGTGTTGAGGAGGTTGCTTTCGAAGCGGTTGACGATTTCGAGATTGAGCGTGACGCCGGCGGCCTTGGCCGTCTCGGCGACCTTGGCCAGTGCCGCCGCGCTGCGGTTCCATTGATCGCGTGTCGGCGCCTCGACCTGCAAGCCGTGGCTGGTCGACAGGATGCCGGCGACCTTTCGGCCGCCAAGGTCGCGCGTCAACGCGATGGTCTGGTTGAGGATTTCGACGCCGCGCGCCGCGACCGCCTTGTCGGCGCTCGATATGTCGCCGTCGGCGGGCAGTCCGATGCTGATCGCCACCCCAAGCCCGAGATCGGCGATGCGTTTGGCAAGCCCGCCAATGTCGACATCCGCCGGGTCGAGATAGGAGAATTCGATCAGCTCGAAGCCGGCCTCCCTTGTGTTGGCCAGCGTGCGTTCGAGCTCGCCTTGCGCCGAGCTTGCCGACCAGACGAAAGAATGGATTCCGATGCGCGACATGATCGTCTCCGGATTGCGGCGAAAAGGATGGGCGCGGCCGGGATCAACCGGCCGCGCTTGTTGAAATGATCAGCGGGCCGCGGTCCAGCCCTTGTAGTCCTTGAGGTTGTCGGCGGTGATCAGCTTGGGATCGAGCAGCACGGTGGCTTCCGCCGGCTTCTTGCCGGCCAGCAGCTCGGCCGCCATGGTCAGCGACTGGCCGGCCATCACATAGGGATCCTGCGAGGCAGAGGCCTTGATCATCGACTTGCCGGAAGCGAGCTCCTTTTCGATATCGGGCGCGCCGTCGACCGCGGTGATGATGAATTCCGAACGGTTGAGCTGCTTGGCGGCAAGCTGGGCGCCGATCGCCGTCGGATCGTTGATGGCGAACACCGCGTCGATCTTGTCGAAGCGGGTGAGCAGCGACTGGAACACCTTCAGGCCGCCGTCGCGCGAGCCTTCGGCATTCTGGTCGTCGGAAAGGATCTTGATGTCGGGATGCTGCGCGAGCACGTTCTTGCAACCCTTCACCCGCTCCAGGATCGACGACGACGCCGGGCCGTTGAGGATGACGTAGTCGCCCTTGCCGCCAGTGTTGTCGACCAGATACTGGCAGGCCTCCTCGCCGGCCTTGACGTTGTTGGTCATCACGGTGACGTCGGCGCCCGGCGCCGAAACGTCGAACGCGGCAACGATGACGCCGGCGGCCTGCGCCTTCTTCACCGCCGGTGCGATCGCCTTGGCGTCGACCGCGTTGAGCATGATCACGTCGACGCCGGCGGCGATGAAGGAATCGACCTGCGAAACCTGCTTGTTGAGGTCGTAGTCGGCCGATACCGACGTCACCTCGACCTTCGGGTTGATCTTCTTGGCCGCGTCCTCGATGCCCTTGATGGTGGCGACGAAGAAGGGGTTGCCGAGCAGGCCGACAGAGATGCCGACCTTGTTGAGATCCTTGGCCGATGCCGGTGCGATGGCGACGGCCGCGAATGCGGCGCCGCAGAGCAGTTTGGCGATGGTCTTCATTACGCTTACTTCCTCCGATTGCCCGCGCCTCTCACGGTGCGTTACACAAGCCGGCATTTGCGCCGGCGACCAGGTCACTCACGTTCTTGCCCCTGCCTGGAGCCTGTAGCGGTCGAGGGCGACCGCCACGATGATGACCAATCCCTTGATGATGTACTGCCAGATGTCCGAGACACCGGCCAAGATGAGCCCGTTGGAGAGCACCGCGATGATCAGGCCGCCGATCAGCGTGCCCCAGATCGAGCCGACGCCGCCGACAAAACTGGTGCCGCCCAAAATCACGGCGGCGATGGCGTCGAGCTCGTAGGACTGCCCGAGCTGCAAGCCGTTGGCGGCGTAGAGCCGTGCCGCCGACATGGCGCCGCCGAGGCCGGCGAGCAGGCCCGAAACGCCATAGACGAAGAGCAGCACCAGCGGCACCTTGATGCCGGTCAGCCGCGCCGCCTCGGCATTGCCGCCGACGGCGTAGATCCAGGTGCCGAGCACCGTGCGCTTGAGCACCAGCCAGGACAGCACCACCACCGCCAGCGCGATGACGACCAGCCAGGGAATGCCGAACAGCGACCCATTGCCGATGAAGTCGAACGGCAGGTCGGAGTTGAACACGGTCGTGTCCTGCCCGAGCAGGCGGGCAACGCCGCGCACCGCCGTCAGCGAGCCGAGCGTGACGATGAAGGGCGGCAGCTTGACGTAGGCGACGAGCAGCCCGTTGATGAGGCCGAAGCCGAGGCCGACGAGAATGGCTGCCGGCACGCCGAGCAGGCCCCAGTCTGGCACCAGCGACACCAGCACCGCCACCATCGCCGAGGCGGCGAGGATGGAGCCGACCGACAGGTCGATGCCGCCGGTCAGGATGACGAAGGTCATGCCGGCGGCGAGCACGATGTTGATCGACGATTGCTGCGTGACGATCAACAAGTTGGTCTGGGTGAGGAAGCGGGGATTGATGAACTGGAAGCCGCCCGCCAGCAGCACCAGCACCGGCAGCATGCCAAGCGCGGCGAAAACGGTGCGCAGCCGCCGGCTCCTGACCGCCGCCTGGTCCACTGCCGCCGTCCCGGTCGTCTTGTCGGTCGTTCTGTCGATCATTCCTGGGCCGCTCCCGTCGCAAGTTCCATGATCGCTTCCTGACGAAGCGGCTCGCCACCGGATGCCGTCACCTCGCCCGATATGGCGCCGTCGCGCATCACCAGCACGCGGTCGGCGACGCCGATCACCTCGGGCAATTCGCTGGAGATCATCAGGATGGCGATGCCCTGGTTGGCGAGATTGTCGATCAGCCGGTAGATCTCCGACTTCGCGCCGACATCGACGCCGCGGGTCGGCTCGTCGAGGATGACGACCTTCGGGTCGGTCTCCAGCAGCCGGGCGAGCAGCACCTTCTGCTGGTTGCCGCCCGACAGCGAGCCGGCATTGGCCTGCGCCGAGCGGGTGCGGATCGAGAGGTCCGCAATGGCCTTTGCCGCACGTCTCTCGGCGGCGGTGAAGTCGCGGAATCCGACCGCCCGCGCGTCCCTGGCCAGCACGCCCATGCTGATGTTGTCGGAGATCGACATGTCGAGGAACAAGCCGAGTTCCTTGCGGTCCTCGGTGAGGTAGGCGATGCCGGCGTCGAGCGCCTCGCGCGGCGAGCCGATGGAGATCGGTTTGCCGTCGAGTTCCATCGTGCCGGCGCTTCGCTTGTCGGCGCCGAAGATCAGCCGGGCGAGTTCGGTGCGGCCGGAGCCGACGAGACCGGCCAAGGCCAGCACCTCGCCCTTGTGGAGATCGAACGAACAGTTCTTCAGCAGCCGCCCGTCGGACATTCCGCGCACCGAGAGCGCGACCGCGCGCTTCTCGTCCGGCGGGCGATGATCCTTCTTGTAGAAAGCCGAGAGGTCACGGCCGACCATCATCGACACCAGGCGCGAGGCGTTGAGGTCGGCGCGCTCAAGCGTGCCGACATAGCCGCTGTCGCGCAGCACGCTGACTCGGTCGGCGAGCTGGTAGACCTCTTCCATGCGGTGGCTGATATAGATGATGGCGATGCCTTGCGCCTTCAGCGTCGCGATCACCTCGAACAGGCGGTCGGTCTCGCGCGAGGTCAGCGACGTCGTCGGCTCGTCCATGACGATGATGCGCGCATTGGTCGACAAAGCGCGGGCGATCTCGACCAGCTGGCGCTCGCCGAGCGACAGGCTGGAGACCAGGACGCGCGCCGAGAAGGAGACGCCGAGCCGGCCGACGATCTCGCTGGCGCGCCGGTTGCATTGGTCACGATCGACGACGCCGAAGCGGCGCGGCTCATTGCCGAGAAAGATGTTCTGCGCCACCGTCAGATTGGGGGCCAGCGACAGCTCCTGATAGATCACCGCGATGCCGGCAGCGCGCGCCTTGATCGGATCGCCAGTCGCGGCGGGCACGCCGTCGATCAGGATCTCGCCACCGGGATCTGGCCGATAGGCGCCCGACAGGACCTTCATCAGTGTCGACTTGCCGGCGCCATTCTCGCCCATCAGCGCGTGCAGTTCGCCGGCATGGACGCTGAGCGAGACATCGTGCAAGGCGCGGATCGCACCGAAGGTCTTGGAGATGTGGCGCATCTCCAGCACCGGCTGGCGTGTGGTTTCGACCTTGGCCATCGCGGTCATCGCGCGCCTCCCGCCGCTTTGCCCGCCGTGCCGCGGCCGGCGACGAGATCGCGCCAGTCGTCACGGTAGCCGGCAAGGCCGGTAAAGCGCGCCTCTGTCACCAGTCCCGGCACCTCGGCGGCGAATTCGCGCCCGACACTCTCAAAGGCGAGCGCTGCCGCACCCGTGGCGCTGCCTTCCAGCGAGGCGCCCTGCATAAAGCCCTGGCCGGGACGCAGCTGCGCCAGCAGCCCGGCAAGCAGTCCGCCAGCGTTCAGCCCGCCATCGACGATGACGGTGTTTTGCGAATGGATCAGGTCGAGGCAGAGATCGACCATCAGTGCGACATACAGCAGTGCCACGGCCGCGCGCTCCCCGGCATCGGGCATGCGCCCGACTAGCCGGCCGGGACGATCCGGCATCGGCCCGCCCGGCGCGAAGCTCGGCAGCGCCATGATGCCGGCGTCGATTGCCTGCTGGATCGAGCCATTCGGGATCGCGCCTTGCCAGCCATCGCTGATGACGGCGAATTCGCGCCCGCCCATGAAGCGGATGGTCGGCACCGGGCCGCCGTCGACATCGACATTGACCAGCATGTCGCGGTCCCGGTCGAGTGCCTCGAGCGGGCAATCGGGATTGAGCACGACGACCCAGGTGCCGGTCGACACCACGGTCAGCGGGCCAAGCTCCTGCCGGCGATAGGCATGGAGAGCCGCATTCGAATCGTGGACGCCGTTGTGGATGGCGACCGGCCGCGCGGCGCCGCCAAGATGCCGCTCGCCGATGACGGCGCCGGCACGCGCGAAGGTCGGCATCCGGCCGCGCCACCCCTCGGCGTCGACCAGCGAAGAGAAATCACGCCGGCGCGGCGCCCACAAATGCGAATGGCAGCCGAGATAGGACACTTCGCAAACCGGCCTGCCGCCGAGACGCCAGCTCCAATATTGCGGATAGCCGAGGATCGATGTCGCCGCCGCGAATGCGCCGGGATCGACCTCCTGCAGCCACAGCATATGGCGGCCATAGTTGAAACCGAGCGGCAGGCGCGGCGAGAACGTCTCGGCAAAATCCGGAATGCGAGGATCGATCCGAGCGGCGATCTCGGCCGGCGGCTCCTGCTCGTAGTCGAGAATCGGGTGCGTCAGCGCCTCATCGTCCACCAGGGCAAAGGTGCAGCCATGGCCGGATACCATCACCCCTTCGACACTATGGTTGTCGACCGCGTCAGTGACGGCGCTGAGCGCCCAATCGTGGAGGTCGGCCTCGTCAAGCACGCTGAAGCCGTTCTGGCGCGTCCATTTCGGCTGGGTCCGGCGCTCGTCGAGGATGCGTCCGTCCTGGCCGAAGACGAACAGCTTCGAATTGGTCTTGCCGAAGTCGAGCACCGCCAGTTTCATGGGACGGCTCCCAAGGTGGAAGCAATCCGCACCATGACGCCGGCATCGTCCAGCATGCGTGCATCGGTATCGGAGAGGCCATCATCGGTGATCAGCGTGCCGATGCGCGACAGTGGCAGCGAGACATTGCGTGCGTGGATGGAAAGCTTGCGGCTGTCGGCCAGCACCACGATCTGGTCGGCGCACAGGCTGAGATCGACGATCGAGCGCACCAGCAGCGGGTGCGACTCCAATAGCCCTTCCTGATTGAGACCTTGCGCGCCCAGAAAGAATTTTGAGGCGTAGAAGGAGGTGGCCTGGGTCGGCGAATGGATGATGCCGGGTTCGCGATGCAGCTCGCCGCCGGCAACCGTCAGGCTGCAATGGCCGTGATCGCTGAGATAGGCCGCGAGCGGCATCGAATTGGTGTAGAGCCGGATGTTGCGTTCGGCGAGCTTGACGCCGAGATGGAAACAGGTCGAGCCGCCATGGACGATGACCGCGTCGCCGTCGCGCACCATGGTCGCGGCAACGGCTGCGATCTGCCGCTTGGCCTCGACGGCGAGGTCACGGTTCTCGTCATAGGGCCGGGCATAGGCGACGCCCGCATGGGCAGCGCCGTCGAGCGCCGAGATGCCGCCATAGACCTTCCGTGCTTCCCCGGCTTCGTCGATCCTGTCGATATCGCGCCTGACCGTCGCCGCCGAAACGCCGAGCCGCTCCTGCAACTCGCGTACCGAGGCGAACGGGCGGTCCCGCAGCAGTTCGACGATCTGACGCTGGCGGCCGAAGTCGCTCAACACTTCCCTCCCGAAATGCCATTTTTCATGACAATTGGCGCAACTTACTCAACATTAGTCGGATTGCAAGCTGTTTTGAGGATATTAGATCATTGTTGACGTAGATCACTCATATCTGCGATATCTCCGCCAAATGTCGGTCCCGGCGACGGGATTTCGTGCAGGGAGAAGAAGGCGCCATGGCAAACCAGGCTGATGCACAGGAACTGGCAGCCTTGCGGGCGCTTTCGGCCGGCATCGGGCTGAACCCCCACATGACCCAGGCGGCGGGCGGCAACACCTCGCTCAAGGCCGGCGATACGCTGTGGATCAAGGCTTCGGGCACATGGCTGAAGGATGCGCTCAGCGACGACATCATGGTGCCGGTGGCGATGGCGCCGTTGCTCAAGGCGGTCGAAGAGCGCAATCCGGCAGCCGACAAGCCGCAGGCCTTTGCCATCGATGAACTCAATCCGCGCGGCCTGCGCCCATCGATCGAGACTACGGTGCATGCGTTGATGCCGCAGCGCGTGGTTCTGCATGTCCACTGCGTCGATACGATTTCGCTTGCCGTGCAGGCCAATGGCGAGACCGAGGTCGCCAGGCGGCTGGACGGCATCGAATGGGCCTATGTCCCCTATTTCCGTCCAGGTCTGCCGCTCGCCCGCGGCATTGCCGAGAAGCTGCGGCCCGGTGTCGATGTGCTGATCCTTGGCAATCACGGGCTGGTCGTCGCCGCCGAAACCGTGGCCGAGGCTGACCTCCTGCTGCGCCGCGTCCGCGCGCTCCTGGCGCGACCGGCACGCGTTACCGCCGCGCCAGACATCGCGGCCTTGACGACGCTTGCCGGCGACAGCGTCTACCGATTGCCGGCGGATATCGAGGCGCATGCGGTCGCGCTCGATCCGGAAAGCCGCCGCATGGCCGAGGTCGGCAGCCTCTACCCCGACCATGTCATCTTCCTCGGCCAGGGCTCGGTCGTGGCCGAGCCAGGCGAAGGCGCGGCCGGTGTCATCGCGCGGCTCGGCGCTGCTCCGGTGGCGATCCTGTTTCCCGGCGCCGGGGTCCTGATGCGCGGTGACGCCAGTGCCGGCGCCGATGCCATGCAGCGTTGCCTCGCCGACGTGACGGCACGCGTCGATGTCGCGGCGCGGCTGAACTATCTCACCGCCGCCGAGAACGACGAACTGGTCAACTGGGACGCCGAGCAGTATCGCCAGAAGCTCAACGCGGCCGGCGGCTAGCAAAGGACTGAGATGATGCCTCTTGTCATCGGCATCGACATCGGCACGTCGGGCGCGCGCGCCGTCGCCATGCGTCCGGATTTTTCCATCGCCGGCCAGTCCGCTGTCCGCCTCGACACGTTCAGCCAGGATCCACGCGCGCCCTCGGCATGGTGGCAAGCGGTCCAGGCGGCGCTGACGGAGCTGCTTTCGGGCATCGACGGCGCCGCGGTTCGTGCCATCGCCGTCGACGGCACGTCGGGCACGCTGCTGCCGGTCGACGCCGCCGGGCGGCCGCTGGCGGAACCGCTGATGTACAACGACAAGGTCGCCGACGACGGCATCCTGGCCGTGATCGCGCGCGAGGCGCCGGAAGCGAGCGCCGCCCACGGGGCGACGTCGGGCCTCGCCAAGGCTTTGCTATTCCAGCATCTGCCCGGCATCGCGGCGGTGCTGCACCAGGCCGACTGGACCGCGGGAAACCTGTCCGGACGTTTCGACGTCAGCGACGAGAACAACGCGCTGAAGTCAGGCTATGATGTCGAGGCCCGGCGCTGGCCGGACTGGATCGCGGCCGCCGGCATGCGCATGGACTTGCTGCCGCGCGTGGTAGCGCCCGGCGATGTCACCGGCACCCTCACCCCAGCCATGGCGGATCTGTTCGGCCTGCCGCGCGATGTGGCCGTGGTTGCCGGCACCACCGATGGCTGCGCCTCATTCCTGGCGACCGGCGCTACGGCCATCGGCGACGGCGTCACCGCACTGGGATCCTCGCTGACCATCAAGATCCTGTCCGACCGGCCTATCTCGGCGCCGCGCTTCGGCATCTACAGCCATCGCCTCGGCGACACCTGGCTGGCGGGCGGCGCTTCGAATTCCGGCGGCAAGGTACTGGCCCAGCATTTTCCGCTAGCGCGGATCATCGAACTCAGTGCGGCGATCGACCCTACGACCGAGACCGGCCTCGATTATTATCCGCTGAGCACAGCGGGCGAACGGTTCCCCATCGCCGATCCGGCCCTGCCGCCACGCCTCACCCCTAAGCCGGCAGACGACGCCGACTACCTCAAAGCGATGCTCGAGGGCATGGCCGCGATCGAGGCGCTCGGCTACGGCAGGCTGGCAGAGCTTGGCGCGCCGGCGCTGACATCGGTCAGGAGCGTCGGCGGCGGCGCGGCAAATCCGGCATGGACGGCGATCCGGCAGCGCAAGCTCGGCGTCGATTTCCTGCCCACGCTGTCCGACGAGGCTGCCGCCGGCACCGCCAAGCTGGCGCTGAAGGGCGCGGCCAAGGCAGGACTGGCATGATCGCGAAAAGGATCGAACGTCTCGACGGCATCGCGCCGCTGGCTGAGCGCTACCAGGTTTTCCTGCTCGACCAGTTCGGCGTGCTGCATGACGGCCAGGCTCCTTATCCCGGCGCGGTGGCAGCATTGTCGGCGTTGAAGCACGCCGGCAAGACGGTGGTGCTGATTTCCAATTCCGGCAAGCGCGCAAGGCCCAACGAGGAGCGCCTGCTCAAGCTCGGCTTCGTCGCCGGAAGCTGGAACCATTTTGTGTCGTCCGGCGAGGTGGCATGGCGCTCCTTCAATGACATGGCGGCATCGGGAAAGCTGCGGCCGGGGACAAAATGCCTGCTGATCAGCCGCGACGGCGACCGCACGGCGATCGACGGCCTGCCCTTTGTGCTGACCGAGGCCGGCGAAGACGCCGAACTGGTGCTGATCTCGGCCAGCGAGGGCGACCGCTACGAGTTCGACCATTACCGCAGGCTGCTTGCCCCGGCGGCGGCACGGCAGGTGCCATGCTTCTGCACCAATCCCGACAGGATCATGCTGACGGCGGTCGGCCCCCGCTTCGGCGCGGGCGAACTCGCCGATCTCTACGAAAGCCTTGGCGGCAGCGTCACCCGCATCGGCAAGCCCTATCCGGCGATCTTCGACGCCGCGCTGGCGCTGGCCGGCGAGCCGGACCGTGGCAGCGTGGTCTGCGTCGGCGACAGCGTCGAGCACGACATAGCGGGCGGAAATGGCGCCGGCGTCGCCACGGCGCTGGTGCTGAGCGGAATCCTGGCCGACACATCGGATCTTGCCGCCGTTTTCGACGAACAGCGGGCCTGGCCGGACTACATCACGGCTTCCTTCAGCTTCCGCTGACCGCATCGAGCATGCGCCTTGCGCTTTCCTCGTCGGTGATCAGGATCGTCGGCGCGATCAGGTTCATGGCGCCGAGCAGCGCCGCTGTCTTCTCCTCGCCGCCGGAAGTGAGGATGCGGATTGGCGCCTTGCGCAGGCGATCGACATCCACCGACATCACATGGCTGTTGACGGGATGGTCGACCAGATCGCCGTTGCGGTCGTAGAAATGGAACAGAAGGTCGCCGACGGCGCCACGCGCAAGCAGCGCCTCCCGGTCCGCTTCCTTGAGAAAGCCGCCGCGCGAGAAGGTGGTGGCAGAAGCGATGCCGCCAACGCTCAGCAGGACGGCATCGAGCGCGTCGGCCATTTCGAAAATCTCCTGCAGGCCGCAGCGCTCGACCAGCGCGATCTTGGTCTCGACGCTGTCGACCACGGCCGGTGTCGGCATCAGATAACCGTCACCCTGGAAGATCTGGGCGAAGCGCCACGCGAACTCGGCCGGGTTGACCCGGCGCGCGACGCCAACACCGCCAAGCAGCGATATCACGCTGAAATCGGTCAGCGATTTGGCGCTGATGAACGGCAAAGTGTGGAACAGCGTCACACCCCAGCCGACACCGACCCGCATGCCCGATTTCATCGCATCGGACAGGAACATGCCGGTCTTGGCGGCGATTGCCGGGATCGGATCGGCATTGGCCGCCGTCAGCGGCGCCACCAGCGCCTGCTGCAGGCCGAAGGTCTTTTCGAGCGCGCGCTCCAGCCGCACGATCTCCAGGAGTTCGCTCTCGATGGTGATCTTCACCTCGTTGCGCGCGCGGGCCTCCGCCAGCATGCGCACGATGGTGACGCGGCCGACACCGAGTACGTCGGCGATCTCGTTCTGCGTCATCTGCTCGACGAAATACATCCAGGCGGCGCGGATCCTGAGGCGATCCGTCCGGCTCTCGCTGGCGACCTGCTCGGTCGCTTCGGCTCCTATCCGCCCCTCGTCGGCCCGCCCCTCTCCGATTTGTCGTCGCCTGCCCAAATCATCCCTCCCCCGCAGCGATGGACCAGCACGCCATTGCCGATTCTGCATGCTGTTTTAGTATCGCCTATTGATCTGCCAATCGATAGGAACAATGTAGTGTTGGTGGCCGGCCGTTGCTGACGGCCCTCCACGGCACTTTCGAGGCGACCCGCGATGCTCCGACAAATCTCCGAAGATGTCCGCGTCAACCTGAAGGACCGGTTGCGGGAAGTCCGCGACATCATCCGCCAGAGCCGCCATGACGGCACCGGCGACGCCAGCCTCCTGCGCGAAGCCACCAGCCATCTGCCGCCATTTCCGGGCAAAGGCATCGAAGGCCTGCTCAGCCACGCCGCCAGTGCCGTCGACGAAGCCCTGTCGATCGCCGAATCCTTTGTCCCGCACGAGCGCCCGATCAAGGTCGATGGAACGACCGTAAAGGGCCTCGGCACCTATTTCCCGGCCGGAAACGAGGACCGGCAGTTGAGCGCGGAGCGCCTGTTCCGGCGCGACATGTACTATCTGACCAAGGCGGTGCTTGCCGGGTTGAAGATCGACAATGCCCGTATCCATGAAGCCGATTTCGCCGCCGTTCATGCCACGATGCGCAAGCGGCATGGCGATCTGCTGGCCGCCCTGACCGCGCCCGGTGCCGGCCTGCAGGCGATCGCGGCCACCTGTTCGGCGCTGCTGGTCGAGTGCCTCGGCCAGCGTCCGGTCCGCTTTGGCGAAACCGCCCCGGAAACGACGGCGGCGGGTGACCGGGCGCTCGACATAAGCTGCCTGGCGCCGGTCGTTCTGGCTTGCGGCCTGGCGACAACTGGCCGCGACGGCGCGCCGGAGCCCGACATGCTGGAGATCGCGATCCTGGCGGCCGATATCCGTCACGACCGCATCGTTCAGGCCTGCGGCAGGGCGAGCCCGGTCGCTGAACTGACCCCCGTCTTTGCCACCTTGCTTGCGCATTTGCCGTAGCTCAGGGATTTAGTCCCCGGCCATGGCCGTGATGGTTTTCTTGGCGCGCTGGATCGAGGCCGGGCTCATCGAAAGTTCGGTCAGCCCCATCTCGACGAAGGTGGGAATGAGATCCGGCCGCCCGGCCGCTTCACCGCACATGCCGACCATGATGCCGGCGGCGACGCCAGCCTTGGCCGTGAGCTCGATCGCCGACATGACGGCCGGATTGGTGACGTCGTTGAGCTTGGCCACCGTAGGGTTCAGCCTGTCGGCGGCCATGATGTACTGGGTGAGATCGTTGGTGCCGATCGAGAAGAAGGCCACTTCTTTTGCCAGCGCCGGCGCGATCAGCACGGCGGCCGGGGTCTCGATCATCACGCCGAGGTCGAACGTTGCGTAAGGCACGCCTTCGGCCTTCAGCTCGGCGGCGCATTCATCGACCAGTGCGCGGGTGCGCGTGACTTCGGAAATATCGGACACCATCGGCAGCATCACCTTGATGTTGCCGTGCACGGCTGCCCGGAGCAGTGCCCTGAGCTGGCGCTTGAAGATGTCGGGCCGGTCGAGGCACATGCGGATGCCGCGCCAGCCGAGGAAGGGGTTCTCCTCGTCGGGAAACTCGATGCCGGCAATCGGCTTGTCGCCGCCGATGTCGAGCGTGCGCACGATGACCGGGTGGGGCGCGAAGGCCTTGGCCAGCGCCGCATAGGTCTCGGCCTGCATGTCCTCCGAGGGGAGATGCATGTGGCGCATGAACAGAAGCTCGGTGCGGAACAGGCCGACGCCCATGGCGCCGGCTTCCTGCGCCGCCTCGATCTCTTCCAGCGAGCCGATATTGGCGGCGACCTCGATAACCCTGCCGTCGGCGCGCTTCGGCGTCACCGTCTTGAAGACGCTAAGCCCGGCACGCTCCTTTGCCGCCGCCTCGACGCGGCCCGCGAAATCGGCGCGCGTCGCCGCATCGGGGTCGACGATCACATGGCCGCTGTTGCCGTCGAGCGCCACCTCTTGAGCGGCACGCAGGGCATTGACCTTGTTGCCGAGGCCCAGCACCGCCGGAATGCCATGCGAGCGGGCGATGATGGCGATGTGGGAGGTGGCGCCGCCATGGCCGCAAACCACCCCGCCGATGCGTTTCAGCGGCGCTCGCGCCAGATCCCAGGCGCCGATGTCGTCGGCGATGAGAATGGCGCCTTCGGGAATGTTTTCGAGGCTGACGTCGTCTTGGCCCAGCAGCACCAGGCAAATCTGCCGCCCGACGGCATGGACATCGTCGGCCCGGGCATTGAGATAATGATCGTCAACGGCGCTGAAATCGGCGGCGATGGTAGAGGCGGCGGTGATGAGGGCCGAAACCGCGTCATTGCCGCCCCTGATGGCCTTTTCGGCCTCGCCGGTCAGGCTGTCGTCGGCGGCGATATCCCTGAGCGCGGCGACGATGCCGCGATCTCCGGCCGACAGGCTGTCCTGCGCCAACGCCCGGTCCATGCGCGCCTGGACGGCGGCAATGGCGGCGCGGAACCTGTCGATCTCGCCGGCGATCTCATCGGCCTGCAACAGGCGGCCTTGCCCGGCAATGTCAGGCGGGAAATGCGCGAAGGCCGGCCCGATGGCGACACCTTCGCTCGCGGCGACACCGCGCAAGCTGTTTGCTTCGCTGGATGCGGCCGGCGCCGGTTGGGGCGCCGGTGCAGGTGCGGCATCATTCGCCGGGCTCTGCGGTTCTTCATCGTCGAGACCGGCCTTGGGGTTTTCCAGATAGCCGATCAGCGCCTCGATGGCCTCGATGGCGTCGGCGCCGTTCGCCCGCACCGTGACTTCCTGGTTTTCCTTGATCGCCAGCAGCATCAGCTTGACGGAGCTCTTGGCGCTGACCGCCTTGCCGTCCTTGACCAGCTCGACATCGGATTCGAAACCCTTGGCGAGCTTGACGAACCGCGTGGCGGGACGGGCGTGCAGACCTTCATGCACTCTGACGATGGTCGAGCGTTCCATGGCAAATACTCTGCTTTTTTGCGCGCCAAAACCAGATGGGTCGCGGCGCGATGCTTTCAGGCGGCGATGGTGATGATCGCGTCTGTCTTCAGGGCGGTCACGAGCGCTTGTGTATCGACCTGCGATGCACAGATCTCGCCCGGCCTCTCGGCCTCGCTGGCGCCGTTGAACGAGATCACGACGTGGCCCATCTCCAGGACCTTGCTCCATGCGCTGGAGCCGACCGCGGTTATGGTCGCGGAAACATCGCCAAGGGTGATCGACGCGCCCTTCTGGGGCGCGCCGTCGCTGGGTCCGTGCTCCATCTTGTGGAGCACGGAAACCTCGGCGAGCTCGGGCGGCGAGCCATCCGCGAACAGGATGACCACGCCCCCTTCGGCAAGGTCCGCCACTTCGGGTCCGATGGCTGTGACCCGTGTTCTCAACAGAACCGTCATATGGCGAACCTCATTTTCCAACTCTCCTGAGATAGAGTGGCTCATCGCTTTATGGAAACGGCGAGCCACTCTATCTCTTTTGTTTTGAAGCAATTCCGGACGGAAAACCGTGGAACACTTTTCCTGGAATTGCTTCTTAAAACACGATCAGGCTGACGACCCAGGCGATCAGCACCGAGACCGGACCCATGATCTGGCGGCTGATGAGCACCGCCGGCACACCGATTTCGATCGTCTTCGGCTTGGCTTCGCCCAGCGCCAGGCCGACCGGAACGAAGTCGCAGCCGACCTGGGTGTTGTAGGCAAACAGCGCCGGCAGGGCCATCGCCGGCGAAATCGTGCCGTTGGCGATCTGCGGACCGATGATGGCGACGCCGATGACCTGCGCGATGACCGCGCCTGGCCCGAGGATGGGCGACAGGAACGGCAGGCCGCAGATTGCCGAGATGATCAGCAGGCCGACGATGTTGTTGGCCAGCGGTCCCATCGGCTGGGCCAGCACGTCGCCGATGCCGGTGTACAGGATCAGGCCGATGAGCATGGTCACGAAGGCCATGAACGGCAGCACGTTGCGCACGACCTGGTCGATGGTGCGGCGGCCGGAATTGAAGAAGATGCCGACCACACGACCCATGACGCGGCCGATCGAGCTGATCAGGCCGATAAGCCCGCCTTCGCTCGGCAGCGGCTGTGGTGCCGCGGCTGCATTGCTATTGCTTGAACCCATCGATGCTGCTCCCCCCGCAGTGGTGACCGTTTCAGATCCGTCCGCCATTGTGACGTTGGCCGGCTTCACGCCCGAAACGTAGATGTCTTCCGTGATGAACTGGGCGAGCGGCCCAGCCTGGCCGACCGGCGTCAGGTTGACGGTCGGGATGCGCTTGCGCGGGTAGACGCCGCAGCGGGCGGTACCGCCGCAATCGACGACGACGACCGCCATCTCGCCTTCGACAGGCGGCGCCTTGAAGCCGTCGACAGCCGTGGCGCCGGTCATGTCGGCGATGAGCTGTGCCACGGGATGGATGCCGCCTCCCGTAACGGAGACGATCTTGTCGCGCTGCGCGGTTGGCTCGATGACGAGCGGGCCGCCCCAGCCTGTGTTGCCCCTGGAGATGCGTACGGCTTTGTATGTCTTGGCCATGTTGTCCTCCCCGCCCTTACAGCTCTACGCCCTGGCGGCGTGCCATGATGGCGGTGATGCGCTCGGTCAGCATGCCCTTGAGCAGGATGACGACGAGGCCGACGATGGCGTACCAGATCGCCACCTTGACGTGGTAACCGGCAACGACCGCACCCTTCTTTTCCAGCTCCAGAAGCGCGACGAGAATGCCGCCCCAGACGAAATATTCGCCGGGATTGATGTGCGGGAACAGGCCAAGCGGCGGATGCACGTAGGACACGGCCGCGTCATAGAAGGCCGGCTTGTGCTTTTCTTCCAGGAACGATCCGAACGTATAGGCCATCGGATTGGTGAGGAAGAACACCGCCAGCAGCGGCAGCAGCGTGTAGCGCGTCAGCGCGATACGGCCGGCGCCGCGCGCCAGGCCGTGCACGCGTTCTTCGCCGACCAGCTCGGTGACGGCGTAGAAGCCGGTCATCAGCACCACCAGCGTCGGGATGATGCCGGTGACGAAGCCGGCGAACACTTCGCCGCCCTTCTGGAAGATGCCGATGAAGTATTTGCCGATGGCGGTCAGCCAGCCGAGCTGCTCTTCCTGCTGGACCTCTTTCAGCTTTTCCTTGAACTGATCGACGGTGATCGGTCCGCTGTCCGCCTGTGCGAGGACAACGAGATGGTCGGAGGCATGCTCGACGGCGAGCTTGCCATGCAAAGCAGCATCCGAAACCATGGCACCTGCGACATGCAGATTGTGCACGGCCATGTCGGCATGCTGCACCAACAACGAAAATACAGACATTTCTCCTCCTTATGCCGCCCGCCGGTTTATCCCAGTCGGTGCGCGGCGTGCTTTAGGCCCTTGCTACGTTCAAACCGGATAGGCCCGGCTTCTTCCCCGGCTCCGACCGTGCTTTGTCGATCTGCTCGATCGCGCGCTTCACGGCCTCGGCCACACCGGGTTCCCCCTCCCCCATGATTGCAGGGTTGGACCGGAGTCGATCGAGGGCAACGCCCTCGAATTCTTGAAATCTCTTGAATTTGGTGAAGACGGAACGGCCGCTCATCACCATCACGCGGCGCACGACCAGGTCAGGCGTCACCACGACCAGCGCGATGGTGCCCTTGGCCAGCCGGCCGCGAAAATTGCCGGCTCCGACGAAGCCGTCCTTGTACTGGTCGGTGACACCGCGGAAGACATCCGAATAGTGCCGCATCTGCAGCCAGACGCCGAGCGACTGCAGCGCCCACACAATAACCAGCAGAAGCAGTCCCCACTGCCAAATCGCCATTCGGTTCTCCTCCCGAAGTCTCAGTTGAAGCTCACCTTGGACCGGCGCGCGACAACAGCAAAGTGAGAACATTTGTTTCCGCGAATGTCAATATGTATGATATTGACCCTGGTCACGGTCATCCACAGGGCCGTCGGCCGATTTCGGCGGCGGCACGGCTGTGCTAGCCTGTGACGAAACGGGATGCGTGAAATGGAACTGCCCTTCAGGGACGAACTGGCCCTCATGCCCGACCTGCGCCACCGGTTGCGGCAGCTGCGCTGGTTCCGCGCCACCTTCCGCGGCAGCGCCAAGGTGGTCTCGGACACGTTCGGCGTGCGTTTCGAGATCGACGAGGCGAAGCTGACCCGGGCTTTTCTCGACTGGGTCGAGATCATGGAAGAGCAGAAGCGCTTCGCCGCTGTCGACCGCGCCGACTTCATCGTCTTTGCCGCCGGCCTCGTGCTGCGCGAATTGATCAAGCAGGCGCCGGCCAGGGAAATCTCGGGCCTCGCGCAGCTCATCGAGACGGACCAGAATGCCGGCACGCTGGAAATCATCCGCTTCTGGCCGGAAGGCTTCCTCTACACCAACTACTGCGTCTCGGTCATTTCGGCGATCTACGAGCAGGAATTCGGCACGGCACCCAGCATCGACAAATGTGCCGACGATCTGCGTACCTGGTGGTCCTATCGCGAGAACGTCACCGAGATGCCGGCCTATGCGGTGGCTTTCCTCGACCGCTTCCTCGGCGCCGAACCGAACTGGATCACGCCGGACCGCGCGCAGTCCCGGCAAGCCATGCAACGGGCGCTCGGATCCGCCCGCGCCAGCGACGCGCTGCGCCAGCTTTGACCCCACCACAAACATCGCGCTATTGAACATTTGACTTTTTGCCGATAGCGATGTGCGAGATCGAGTCCGGAGAGAGGCGCGTGGCGCGACCAAGGCCCATCATTTTCGATTGCGACGGCGTCCTCGTCGACAGCGAGCCGCTGGCCGCCAAGGCCTATGAACGCGTCTATGAAAAGCACGGCATGCCGGGCGTCCATGGCGGCATCATCGCCCAGTGCGTCGGCATGAAGCAGTCCGACATCATCATCCGAATCAAAGAGTTAACCGGTCACCAGTTTCCCGCTTCGGCGGACGGCGACATCTGGGCCGAGACCAAGATCCTGTTCTCCGAAGAGCTGAACCCGACGCCGGGGATCGCCGCGTTCCTGGAAACGCTCGAGGGCGACCGCTGCGTTGCCTCGTCATCGTCGGTTGAGCGCATCAACCACAGCCTTGCCGTCACCGGCCTAGCGCGGTTTTTCGGTGACGCGATCTACAGTTCCTCGATGGTCAAGAACGGCAAGCCCGCGCCCGACATCTTCCTGTTCGCCGCCGCCAGGATGGGCGCCAATCCGGCGGATTGCATCGTCATCGAGGATTCCCCCTTCGGCATCCAGGGCGCGGTCGCTGCCGGCATGACGGCGATCGGCTACACCGGCGGCGGCCATACCTATGCCGAGCATGGCGCGCGGCTGACGGCGGCCGGCGCCGATTTCGTCTGCGCCGACTGGCATGAAGTTAGCCGGCAATTATCTGGGCTCGGCGTGCCCGCCTAGGCGAGGCGTTGGAGCAATTCTAGAGAGGCCGCGGCCATTGGCTCCGTGGGATCACAGCGCCGACACGGAAGTTGAACGACAAGACCCTCGTCGCCTCGGTGTCGACCTCGCACCGGAAGCTCAGTTGGTACCAAGTGGTCATCGTGCTGAAGGCGGCCTCCGGTCGGCTGAGGACGTTGCCTGCCTTAAGCGGAATGGTTGGCAGCCATTTGGGAGAATAGTCGGCCTGCTGCAATTCCTGGTTCAGTACGTTGGCGCAAAGGTTGGCAATGCGCTGATCGCGCGGCACGTTCTCCATGGAGCTTGTGGCGAACGCATTGCCGGTTGCCCCCTGGGAGTAGAGCTTTCGCACACCCGGAAGGCCGGAATAGATCGGCGATCCCGCAACTTCGTTGTTCGTCGAACCTGGCTTCCCTGCATCCCCGCCTGGGGCCTTCAAGGCTCTTGCGGATTTGAACTTCATAGGCTTTGAAGGTTTGGGCTTTGCCTTTTCGGCCGAGGCTGGAGGCGCCGGCTTACCACCCGTCTCAGGCGGCAATGGCTCTGGCGTCACGGCCGCTTGCTTTTCGGCGGGTCGCGGTGCGACCTCCGGCGGCTGTTTGTCAGTGCCCTCGGCCGCCTGCTTCTCCTCGCTTTGCGCGGGCTTTTCGTCCGGCGCAACGGTGGCTGGCTTTTCGTCCGGCTTGCTGGGCTCTGCCTTCTGTTGTGGCGTTGCAGCCGGGGCAAGCTCGGTCGGCGTGGGCGGCGTGTTGGGCTTGGCGCTGCCACCGTCGAGCGATTTCTCCGGCCCGGTATCTTTCTGGCCGTACTGGAAAACGCGCTTCAGAACGTGGTAGTTTGATGGTTTCGGCGGTTCGGGAGGCGGCTTTTGTTCAGGCGGCTTTTCAGCCTTCTTCTCAGGTTTCGGCTCCGGTGGCTTTGGCGCAGGTTTCGGCTTAGGCGTCTCGGGCGGCGGCACGATCGCGACATTGACCGGCTGCTCCTCCAGCGGCTGTGGGGGAGGCACGCGCAGGCCATAAACCAGCAGCGCCGCGATAAGCGCGTGCAGGATCAGCGATGCGGGAATGCCCCACAGCAGATTCCGACGCCGTTCTCGTGCCTCGTCCTTCATCCTGACCGATGTGGAATGAAATAGCGGCGGCTTCAAGCATAAGCACAGGCTTGGCGCAATTTGGCCGCTGACAGCTTGGTGATCTGGATGATCACGCGCAGAAGATCAGCCCAGAATCCCGTCCAGAAACCGTTCGCCGAGCGGCGTTTCGCCAAACCAGTTCAGCCGGTTGATGCTGACGAAGCCGGCATCGATCGCCGCGTTCTCGTCGCCCGGCTTGCTTGCATGGGCACGACCGCGCGGCACGGTGATGACGGTGCGATCGCCACCGCTTTCCAGGATTTCGGCCGTCCGCCCGATCTTGTCGCGGCCAATGCGTGGCTGACGAATCTCGGCCGGCAGCGAAGTCGGCAGGTTGACGCTGAGCCAATGGCCCTCGCTCGTCCAATCCCCGCGCGATGCCCACAATGAAGCAATCAACGTGCCGAGCCAGTGGTCGTCGCCATCAGTAAAATCAGGATTCTTCACACGCGAAAAGCCGATCGCCGGGACGCCCCAGAAGGTCGCTTCTCGCGCAATGCCGAGCGTGCCGGAATAGGCGAGATCCTCGGCGACGTTGCGGCCGTCATTGACGCCCGACAGCACGAGGTCCGGCTTCTTCTCATCGGCGAAGAGCCATGTCATGGCGCTCACCACGCAATCGGCCGGCGTGCCGGAGCAGGAATACCAATTCGGCCTGACGCGCCGCATCGTCAAAGGTCTCGCGATCGTCAGCGAAGACCCGGCGGCGGTGCGCTTGCCGTCGGGCGCGACCACCCAGACGTCGTCGCTCAGACCAGTGACGGCGTTGACGAGACGGGCAAGTCCCGGCGCTTCGATGCCGTCATCGTTGCAGATCAGGATTCTCATTGTTCGCTCCCCAGAGCATGATGCCGAAAAGTGTGAAGCGGTTTTTCGGACGACATCATGCTCGATCTCCTTAATTTAGAGGCGGCACCGCGATGCGTTGGCCGGTACGGCATTGAGTGCGCAGCGACGGGATGTGGCTTTTCAGGTCATCCAGGAGATCGGTGGTGCAGGAATGACCGAGCGCGTCGGGCCGTCCCGCTTTCTCCCAGATACCGACATTGCCGGAAAGCGTCGGATGGGTGGGCATGCGCACCCAGTCGGCACGGCCGGCCTTGTGCAGGAGATCGCCCGGTGAACCGGCAGGCAGATGTCCGGTAAGAAGCACCGGCAACCCGGCCTGGTCGGCGCGCGGCAGAAGGCGCGACGACGGACCGGCGGCGCCCATGCCGTCATCCGCGAGCAGCGGCAGAAGCGGCAACGGATCCGCATCGGTCCAGTCGGCGGCACTTGCCAAGCGGGCACGCAGCAGTTCGCAAACCCCGGGCAGCAAGGCCGCCGTGGCGCCGATCTGCGCTTCCAGCGAGGAACGCATGCCGGCGTGGACGGCAAACGGCCCCGGCAAGGTCGCGATCAGCTCCAGCGATCGTCCCGACAGCGGCGTCGGCAGCAGGCACCCATTTGAATGCCTTGCCACCCACTGCGAAATTTCGCGTGCCCGCGCCGCGCCCGGCACAGGGTCCGCGCCGTAGGAGGCATCGAAGACCAGGAGATCGCAGTGCGGGATCATATCCATGACGAAGACGTTGCTGTCCGGCACGACATCGGCCGAATAGGCGACACGGCTTTTCCCGTCATCGACGGCGAACCAGACGCCGCCCACGACATGCCCCGACCGTCCCGTCCTGATCGCCAGATTGCCGCTTTTCAGCGTGTCGCCGGGTTCGAAGATTTCGATACGATCGTCTGGAATTGGAAAACGCTTGAAGTCCGCGGGATCGGCATAGGCGGCAAGTGTCGCCGGCGCCTCGTCGCGGGTCTCGGCCGTCATGAAGATCGGGCCGGCATAGCCGCGCGACAGCAGCCAACTCAGCGCACCGACGTGATCCTCATGCGCATGCGAGACGAAGACCGCGTCGATGCCGGCGACCGAACCGTCGAGCGCCGGATAGTATTCCGCTCCCGTCGCGCCAACCTTGATGCCGACATCGAGCAGGATGCGATCACTGCCGCTGCTGACTGCGAGGCTGGTGCGGCCCTTTTCGCCAAAGCCGCCAAGCAAATCCAGCATCATCACGGTGCGGCCCCCGGGATCAGCCAACCGGACTTTATGCGCAGCCGAGCCTGGGCTCCGCTCTCCAGCACCACGGGATCGGGCTGTTCGAAATGCAAGGTGAGATCGGGACCGGCGGAAGGCGTGAATTCGATGCGCGCGGCACCTCCCTGGTAGATCACCCGCTTGACGAGGCCGTCGAAGCCGGGTCCGTCAGGCGAAACGTCGAGATCGGCGGAGCGGCAGCATATCTTTGCGCCGGCGCGTGGCTGCTCACCGGCCCGGCAGCGCACCACCAACTCGGTTCCGAGAACCCTGACCTTGCAATGACCGGCATTTTCGGCACTCAGCACATCGGCAGGGAGCAAAATTCCTTGCGAGATGAAGGAGGCCACCATCTCATTTGCCGGCTCATGATAGAGTTCGCGCGGTGTCGCCAGCTGCGCAAGGCGCCCGTGATCCATCACCGCGATGCGGTCGGCCAGCGCCATCGCCTCGGCCTGGTCGTGGGTGATGTAGACGATGGTCGTGCCCGTGCGCTTGTGGAAGGCGGCGAACTCGTCTTCCATCGAGGCTCTCAAATGCACGTCGAGATTGGCGAGCGGCTCGTCGAACAGCACCAGCGACGGCGCGGCGACCAGACAGCGCGCCAAGGCAACGCGCTGACGCTGGCCGCCGGAGAGATTGGCGGGCCTGCGCTCGCCCAAGCCCTGCAGGTTGACCAAGGTGAGTGCATCCTCGACCTTCCGGTGCGCCACCGCTTTGTCGAGCTTCGCCACTTTCAGCGAATAGCCGATATTTTCGGCGACCGTCATATGCGGCCACAGCGCGTAGTTCTGGAAGACGATGCCGACGCGCCGCTTTTCCGGCGCGACGCTGCCGCCCTTGGCCGACACGATTTCGCTGCCGATGCGGATCTCGCCTGACGTCACCTTCTCGAATCCGGCGACGAGCCGCAGCAGCGTGGTCTTGCCGCAGCCGGACGGCCCGAGCACCGCCAGGAACTCGCCGTCGGCGACGTCGATCGATACGTCCTTCAGGGCGTCGAAATCGGCGAAGCTCTTGGTCACATGGTCCAGGGTCAGTCGCGCCATGGCAGAACTCCACTCGGAAGATGAGGGGCAAGCAGATTGGTCACCAGCATCAGCACGAAGGCGACCGCGACCGTGATGACGGACATCGCCGCCGCGTAGTTCGAATCGCCGCCCTGCTCGAAGGAAAACATCACGACGCCGATCGTCTCCGACCCGGACGACCAAAGCAGCGCCGACACGGTGAGTTCGCTGAGCGCCGTCATGAAGATCAGCAGTCCGCCCGCGATCGCCGCCGGGGCCACCAGTGGAAAGATGATGGTGCGCATGCGCGTGAACAGCCCGGCGCCCGCCACCTGCGCCGCCTCTTCCAGCGCCCGGTCGATCTGGTGATAGCCGCTGATGGTCGGCCGCAGCGCCAGCACCAGGAAGCGGGCGAGGTAGGCGTAGAGGATGATCCAGACGGTGTTGTAGAGCTGGATGCCGGTCAGCGGGATCGGCCGCAGGAAGAGCAGCAGCGAGGCGATCGCCAGCACCACGCCGGGCAAGGCATAGGGCAGCTCCACCGATAGATTGAGCAGCCGCACCCAGCGCTGCTTGCCCCAGGCGATCAGATAGCCGATCGGCACGGCGACGAGGACCGCGAAGAAGGCCACCGCGATCGACAGCCAGAAACTGTTGAAGAAGGCGCGACTCGCCGCATCGTGCTCGAACAGCACGAAGCGATAATTGTCGAGCGTCGCCGTCTTGGCGGTGAGCGCAATGCCGTAGCCGGGCACCAGCGAGGTCAGCACCAGCCCGAACAAGGGCAGGAACAGCACCAGCACGATCAGCAGCCACATGCCGGCCTGGACGGCGGGGCGCCAGCGGCCAAGCTCGTAGGGCTCGGCCGGCAGCGAGGTGGAACTGATGCGGTAGTCGCGGCGGCGGCTCATGAGCTCCTGGGCGAGAATGCCCGCCATGGCGATGACGCCGATCAGCACCGACAGGAAAGCCGTTTCGCCAAGCACGGCGGGGCCGCCGCCGGCCAGCTTCTGGTAGATGAGCGTCGGCAGCACGAGATAGTTGGCGGGAATGCCGAGGAAGGCCGGGATGCCGAAATTACCGACGCAGGAGACGAAGGCGAGTGCTGCCGCGGCCATGATCGACGGCGTCATCAGGGGCAGCACGATGGTGACCAGCACGGTGAACCAGCCGGCGCCGCCGGCGCGGGCCGCCTCGACCAGTTCGCGCGGCAGCTTGCGCAGGCCGGCGCGCACCAGCAGGAAAACCAGCGGGCCATACTGCACGCCGAGCAGCAGGATGATGCCCGAGGTCGAATAGAGCGGGTTTTTCGTGCCTAGCGGCGGTGCTGCGCCGAACAGCTTGAGAAACGGACTGGCCGGGCCGAACAGTTGCAGCCAGGCCAGCGCCGTCACCTGCGGGGCGATCATCAACGGCATGACGTAGCAAAGCACCAGGGCGCTCCGGCCGCGAATGTCCGTCAGCGAGACGAGAACTGCCACCAGCGTTCCCGACAGCACCGCAAGCAGGGTGCCGCCGATGCCGATGACCAGCGTGTGCCAGGTGGCGATCCAGGTCGCCGGGCTTCTCAGCCCGGCCTCGATGGCCACGGTCGACATCGTGCCGCCAGGCGCCACGATCTCCTTGAGGAGCCGCAGCATCGGCAGCAGGGAAAGCAGCACGATGACGACGGCCACCGCCGCCGTCAGGGCCGTTTCCTGGCCCCGACTTTCCCTTATCCGTGTGGACATGATTGATTTTCCTGAGATCGATCCGCGATCGGCTTTGTTCGTAGCGCTTCGGGATGCCGTCGAGGCGGCACCCCGAAGCGATTGCCTGCTCAGCCGCCGAACAGCTCGGAGAACTTCGCCTTGTCGGCGTCTGTCTTGGCGACGATCGCCTTGGTGTCGAACGACATCACCTTGACCTTGACGCCTTCCGGCATCCAGTCGGGACGGCCAATCGAGGCGCGCGCCGGCAGGTAGCCCATGGACAGCGCCAGCTTCTGGCCGTCATCGGAAAGAATGAAGTCGACGAACTTCTTGGCGCCTTCCACATTCTTGGCGGTCTTCATGATGGCGACCGGTTCGGTCACGGCGGGCACGCCCTCGCTGGGGAACACGAACTCGACCGGCGAGCCCTTCTTCTTGGCATTCATCGCCATGAAGTCGACCAGGATGCCATAGGGCTTCTCGCCCGATGCCACCGACTTCAGCACCGCGCCATTGCCACGCACGCTGACGGTGTTGTTGGTCTTCAGCTTCTGGAAGAAATCCCAGCCATAATTGGCGTCGCCGACGAAGCCCGAGAGCAGGTAGGCGGCTGCCCCCGAATAGAGCGGGCTCGGCATGACCAGGCCATCGGCATAGGCGGGCTTGGCGAGATCGGCCCAATGCTCCGGCTTTTCGGCGGCCGCGGTGTTGTAGACGATGCCAGTGGTGATCAGCTTGCTTCCGAAATAGGTCTTGTCGGAATCATAGGCATCGGCCTCGATGCCGTCGAGCTTTGCCTCGGGATAAGGCATCAGCCGGCCGTCCTTCTTCAACAGCTCCATCGAGACCGCGTCGGCGATCAGAAGCACGTCGGGCTGCGGGCTGCCGGCGGCGAACTCGGCCGCCATCTTGGTCAGGATGTCGCTGGTTCCGGAGCGATAGATGGTCACGTCGATGCCGGGCTGCGCCTTCTTGAAGGCGTCCACGGTCTTGGCCGCGTCGGCCTCGGGCTGCGATGTGTAGAGCGTCAGTGTTTCGGCGTTTGCCACGCCGACAAACAAAGTTGCCGAGAGCGCCAGCTGGCTGGCCAGCAGCTTGACGAAATGCGTCTTCATGAGACCTCCTGTCTTGTCTGTGCATGACCGGTCCGGCCCCAGGCCGGCTCCCCGTCTCTTCCTCCCTGCACGGCGCATATGACTGGTGGATGACATAGCGCGTGAAACGCACAAAATATGTTCATATGTACAATGTCAATTACAAATGAACAGAGATGTGCAACTATCGGCAGGCCGCAACCCGGCATCCGGTTGACATCCGGCCGGCGTTTCTCCGATGAGGAGAACGCGGCCCGGCCATGGCTGATGAGGGACGAGAAGACATGCCCACGCAGAAATCCACACCGGCCCTTTTGCCGATGGTGTCGTCCGATCTCAACGTCAAGACGGCCTGGCTCTACTACGTCGAGGGCTTCACGCAGGAGCAGATCGCCGAAAAGCTCGATGTCTCCCGGGTAAAGGTCATGCGCACGCTGGCCGCCTGCACCGCCGAAGGCATCGTCGTCACCATGATCAACGCGCCGACCGCCGAGCAGGTGGCGCTCGAACGGGCGCTTGAGAAGCGCTGGAGCCTCAATGCCGCGGTCGTCATTCCGACGCCCTCGGCCCAGGACCATCTGGAAAAGGCGATCGGCCACGCCGTCGCCGCCTTTCTCGGCGAGCAGATGCAGGACGGCATGACGCTCGCCATCGGCGGCGGCGCGACGCTGCATGCCAGCCTGGGCTTTCTCGCCCGCCGGCAGTTGAAGCGCGCCTCGGTGGTGGCGCTGGTCGGCAGCCTGCCGCATTCGCAATGGATCAACCCGTCGATCGTCGCCGCCAAGGTCGCCGATGTCTTCGAGGTCGACAGCTATCAGATCACCGCGCCGGTGACGGTCGACGATCCCTCGCTTCGCGATCTCCTGTGGGCGCAGCCGACCCTGCTGGATGTGCGGCAGCGCGCGGCCGCCGCCGACATCGCGTTGCTCACGGTCGGCGACATGTCGCCGGACGCCACCATCTTCCGGCACGGCATCGTGCCGTCGTCGCTGATCGCGTCGCTGAAGGCGAAAGGCGCGGTCGCCAACATGCTGTGCTACTTCGTCGATGCCGCGGGCAGGCTGGTCGACCACGAGGTCAATGGGCGCGTCATGGCCATCGATCTCGAAATGGTCGGCCAGGTGCCGAATGTCGTGCTGGCCGCCGGCGGAAAACGCAAGGTGGCCGCGATCCTCGCCGCGCTGAAGGCCGTCAGCATCAATGTGCTGATCACCGACAGCGACACGGCGACCGCGCTGCTGGCGAAAAGCGGTTAGGAGAGCTTCGATTCCTGTTCGAGCTAGATAAGTCCGCGTTCGCGCAAAAAATCCTCGACGCCGACATGGGTCATGGATTCGAATTCGGCGATCGCCTCGGCCACTCGCTTGCGCTGGGCAGCCAGCAGCGTGAACACCTGCTTCATCTCGCCGGAAACGCCAAGCCGGTTCCACCGCTCGGCGATATGCATGGGCAGGCCGATATCGGCACAGAATGCATCCAAGTTGTCGTAGCCGAGGCTTGCGACAAGCTGCTTCGTCTCTTCCGCCGACATGCGCGGTTCGAAGGCATGGTCGTGCAGGCGCTGCGCCACCAGCTTGATGTCGGATGGCGAGGCGCCCATGACCTTGCCAAACAGGGTTTTGACACCAGATGGGTCGAATGCGGGCATGCTGGCCTCCCTGGATCGCGGTCCACAGAGAAGATGGGTCAAGGGTCGGCGCCTGACAAGTCATTTCCGTCGTAAGCCGGCGCACCAATCGGCACCGGCTTGCAACAGAGGGCTAGACCAGCATGCCCATCGGATTTTCGATCAGCCGCTTGAAGGCGACGAGCAGTTCGGCGCCGAGCGCGCCATCGACGGCGCGATGATCGGTCGACAGCGTCACCGACATCACGGTGGCGATTTTGATCTCGCCGTTCTTGACCACCGCCCGCTCCTCGCCGGCACCGACCGCCAGGATCGTCGCATGCGGCGGGTTGATGACGGCGGCAAAGTCCTTGATGCCGAACATGCCCAGATTCGAAACCGCCGTCGTACCGCCCTGATACTCTTCCGGCTTCAGCTTGCGGCTGCGGGCACGGCTTGCCAGGTCCTTCATCTCGTTGGAGATGGTGGACAGCGTCTTTTCGTCCGCTTTGCGGATGATCGGCGTGATCAGGCCGCCGGGGATCGAGACGGCAACGCCGACATCGGCATGCTTGTGCTTGACCATGGCGCTTTCGGTCCACGAGGCGTTGGCATCCGGCACCGCCTTCAAGGCCAGCGCCATCGCCTTGATGACCATGTCGTTGACCGACAGCTTGTAGGCCGGAGCATCGCCCTTTTCGGTCTTCTTCATCGGCGCCGCCGCATTGATCTGCGTGCGCAATGCCAAGAGCGCATCGAGCTCGCAGTCGAGCGTCAAATAGAAATGCGGGATGGTGGTCTTGGCCTCGACCAGGCGCCGCGCGATGGTCTTGCGCATATTGTCGTGCGGGACGAGTTCGTAGGAGCCTTGCTCGAACAGCCGCAGCACGTCCCCCTCCCCCTTGAGGGGAGGGTAGCCGGCCGCAGGCCGGTCGGGTGGGGTCGGCTCGACTGGGGTCGGCGCGAAGGAGGTGCCTTCTGAGGCGACCCCCTCCGTCCGCTTCGCGGACACCTCCCCCTCAAGGGGGGAGGAAAGCGCGGCGTCTATGTCGGCTTTTACAACACGGCCGTATGGACCCGTGCCTGCGATATTGGAAAGTGCAATGCCTGCTTCACGAGCCAAGCGCCGAGCCAAAGGCGTCGCGCGGGTTTTCCCCTCCCCGTCGAGGGGAGGGTGGCCAGCCAAAGGCCGGTCGGGTGGGGTCGGTTCGACCAGGCTCAACGCAGGAGCGGTGCCTCCTGAGACGACCCCCTCTGTCGGCTTCGCCGACATCTCCCCCTCGAGGGGGGAGATTGGCGCCTTGTCCCCATACGCCTCCCCATCAGCGTAGATCCAGGCAACAGCCGCACCCACCGCGATATCGACGCCTTCCTTGCCAGTGACGTCGCGCAGGACGCCGCTGGCCGGTGCGTCGATCTCCATCGCCGCCTTGTCGGTCTCGATCTCGAACAGCACGTCGCCCTTCTTGACGTGGGCACCTTCCTCGGCGAACCAGCGCGAAATCTGTCCGGTCGCCATGTCCATGTCGACCTTGGGAAGAATGACTTCGGTCGGCATCTCTCAGCGAACCCCTTTCACGAGGTCGCGCGCGGCGCTGATGATGTCGGGAACCTGCGGCACGGTGGCCTTTTCCAGCTCCGGATTGTAGGGGATCGGCGTCTCGGCGCCGCCCAGCCGCACGATCGGCGCGTCGAGATAGTCGAACGCCTCGCTCTCGGCGATCATGGCGCTGACCTCGGCGCCGATGCCCAGCGTCTTGACCGCTTCGTAGACGCACATCAGCCGCGACGTCTTCTTGACGCTGTCGATGACGGTCTGCTTGTCCATCGGTCGGATGGTCCTAAGGTCGACGACCTCGACATCGATGCCTTCGGCTTCCAGGGTGGCCGCGGCGTCGAGCGCCTTCTGCACCATGATCGAGGTGGCGACAATGGTGAGGTCGCGGCCCTCGCGGCGAATATCCGCCTTGCCGATCGGCACCGTGTAGTAGCCTTCGGGCACCGGGCCCTTCATCTTGTAGAGCAGCTTGTGCTCGAAGATCATCACCGGATCGGGATCGGCGACCGCCGCCAAAAGCATGCCCTTGGCATCGTAGGGCGTTGCCGGCTGGATGACCTTGAGGCCAGGCACGTGTCCGAGCCAGGCTTCCAGGCTCTGGCTGTGCTGCGCGGCGGCGCCGGTGCCGGAGCCGGCGGGAAAGCGCATCACCACGGGAACCGAAACCTCGCCGCCCAGCATGAAGCGCATCTTGGCCGCCTGGTTGACGATCTGCTCCATGGCGAGCGTCGCGAAGTCGGAAAACTGGAACTCGAAGATCGGCCGCATGCCGGTGAGGGCCGCACCGACCGCGACGCCCGCCCCGCCAAGTTCCGAAATCGGTGTGTCCATCACGCGGTCCGCGCCATAGCGCTCGACCAGATCGCCGGTCACCTGGAAGGCGCCGCCATAGACGCCGATATCCTCGCCCATCAGGAAGACGCGTTCGTCCATGTCCATGGCGATCGCCATGGCTTCCTGGATCGCCTGGGCGTAGCTCAGTTCACGCACCATCGCGTCCATCACGCCTGCTCCGTATAGACATAATTTCCAGTCTCGCTGATGTCCGGCGACGGACTTGCCTTGGCGAATTCGATGCCGTCGGCGATTTCCCGCGCCACCGCATCGCGGATGGCCTCGATGCCCTTGTCGTCGATGAAGCCGAATTCGCGCAGCTCGTTTTCGAACAGCGTGATCGGGTCGCGGTTCGACATCCAGTCCTCGATCTCCTCCTTGGTGCGATAGCGGTTGCGGTCGCTCTTGGAGTGGCCGCGATGACGGTACGTCTTGGATTCGATCAGCGTCGGCCCCTCGCCTGCACGGGCACGCTCGATGGCCTTGTAGGACGCCTCGGCAACCTCGGAGAAGATGTTGCCGTTGACGATGACGCCCGGCATCGAATAGGCGGCGGCGCGCTCAGCGATGTTCTTCACCGCGGTGGAACGGGCCGTCGACGTCGACATGCCGTAGCCATTGTTCTCGCAGACGAAAATGACAGGCAGCTTCCAGATCGCGGCCATGTTCAGCGCCTCGTGGAAGGCGCCTTCATTGTTGGCGCCATCGCCGAAGAAGGACACGACAACCTTGCCGGTTTTCATCCTCTTGGAGGAGAGCGCTGCCCCCACCGCGATCGGAATGCCGCCGCCGACGATGCCGTTGGCGCCGAGATTGCCCTTCCCGACATCGGCGATGTGCATCGAGCCGCCACGCCCCTTGCAGTAGCCCGTGGTCTTGCCGAAGAACTCGGCGAACATGCGCTTGACCTCGGCGCCCTTGGCGATGCAGTGGCCGTGGCCGCGATGGGTCGAGGTGATCTGGTCATCCTCGCC
This sequence comes from Mesorhizobium sp. LNHC221B00, assembly GCF_000502935.1. Lineage (NCBI taxonomy): Bacteria > Pseudomonadati > Pseudomonadota > Alphaproteobacteria > Hyphomicrobiales > Phyllobacteriaceae > Mesorhizobium > Mesorhizobium sp. LNHC221B00. The sequence goes on from NZ_AYWR01000004.1 coordinate 115,280, forward strand.
AAGCGGCATGCAGATGCCCATGGCGCTGGCCTCCTGGCCGATCGACAAATGCATCGTGCCGTGGATGAGGCCGCGCGTGTAGCACTCCTCCGCGCCCTCTTCGAAGCGGCGGATGAGGTACATTTTGTAGAGCACCTGCTTGAGCTGCTCGGCGCTGTACTGGCGATAGACGAAGGGCAGGTTGGCGCGGCTGTCCGCCACGGCTTTGCTCAATCCAGCCATGGTCAGGCTCCAACGGTTCCATAGACGAGCTTGTCCTGGCGGGCGCGCAGTTCGGCGATCTTGGAGCCCGGAGCCGGGGTCGCATTGGCATAGGTGATGAGCTCGCCCTTCTTGATCGGCGCCGTCACCGAACCGCCCTGCAGCAGGCCGCAGGGAATCGCCTTGGCGGCATGCGCTTCCGGCGCCGTCATGATCCAGGCGCGGTAGCAATATTCGCCGATCGCATCGAGTTTTTCGCCCGGCTGCATGTCCTTTTTGGCCACGGCGGCGACTTCCGCCACGGGCTTGGCCAGCGGCACCATATCGGCCTTGCCGTAGAGCACGACGCGGGCGCAGGTCAGCGGCACTTCGAGCGAGGTGAGGTGATAGGGGCGGTGGAAGGTGAAGTACGGGCCCTTGCCCATCTTCAGATCTTCCATGCGCTCCGAAATGCGAGGATGCGACATGTCGGCGACGACGAAGACGCCGGGTGCGACACCCTTGCCGATCGAGTAGTCGACGACGCCGACCCTGGACAGCACGCCGCCATCCTTCTGCGGCACCAGCACTTTCGAGAGTTCGCCGAGCGTCGCGGCCGGGCCATGCATGCCGGCCTTGTCGGGCACCAGCCCGGTGGCATTGGCGATCGCCGCCATCTCGACCATGGTCTTGGAGCCGTCGACGAATTCGACCAGCATACGCACATTCATGTGCCGGCGCATGGCCTCTTCTTCATAGGCGGGCGGCGTGGCGTCGATGTTGAGCGGGTTGTTCTTGCCCTTGCCGGCGGCGACGATCGGATGGCCCATCGCCGAGACGAACTCGATCAGCTCCATGCAGGAGGACGGCTCGTCACCGGCGCCAAGCGAATAGGTGACGCCAAGCCGGTCGGCCTCGCTCTTCAGATAGGCGCCGATGGTGACGTCGGCCTCGACATTCATCATCACCAGGTGCTTGCCGTGCTCCATGGCCCGCAGCCCAATCTCGGCGCCGACGGCGGGAACGCCGGTGGCGTCGATGACGACGTCGATGAGGTCATTGTTGATGACTAGGTCGGCGTCGTTGGTGACCGCCACCTTGCCGGCCTCCATGGCGGCCGTCATCGCCGACGCGTTCGACACCTCGCGCGCGTGACCGGTTTCCTGGAAGGCGATGTCCACCGCCTTGCTGGCGGCGGGCAGGTTCAGTTCGGAAATCGCGCCGATCTCGATGCCGGACATATGCGCGACGCGGGTAACGATATCGGTTCCCATCTCGCCGGAGCCGATCAGGCCGATGCGAATGGGCTTGCCCGACTTGCCGCGTTCCTCGAGATCGCGGGCAAGGCCCGTCAATGAAACATTGGAAGCCATACCGCTCATTCCTCCCGTAGTGCAGGCTATGTTCAAGTGCTTGACGGGTATTGAACATCTGTATTCCTGTCAAGACTAATGTCCAAATCCGGTGCTTTTTGACGCGCCTTCGCGGAGGCCGCGTCGACCCCAGGCAATGGCGGCCGCACGCCGGACACATATCGACAGGCGGGCGCGGCGGCGGGGCCTCCTGACGCCGGGAACAAGCAGGCCGGTCCATGGCCATAACGACCGCTATGAAAGCGGACCGTCTCCAGTGTGGAGAGCCCTACGGATCGATCAGATGCCACCGGCAAGGGGAAAATCGTGGAAATGCACGACCACCCCATCGACATCGATGAAGACCACGGCATAGGCGGGCGGTTCGTGACCCAGGCTCCAGCTTTCCGAAAAATCGAGCGCCGTCTGGTGGTTGGTGCTGCGCAGCGTGCTGACCGGGATGCCGCGCCAGCTGCCGGCGATCAGCCGGTGAACGTGGCCGGCGAAGATGTGGCGGACATTGCCGTGGCGCGACAGGACGTCATGGAAGATATCGGCGCCGGCGAGCCTGGCCTCGTCGAGTACCGGAATGTGTATCCGGAACGGCGGGTGATGCATGAACAGGAGGACCGACCGGTCTCGCGCCTCTTGCAGCCGTTGGTCCAGCCAGTCGAGACGCGCTTGACATAGCCTGCCCTCGACATGTCCGCTGTCCAGCGTGTCGAGCAGGATCAGGCGGCCTTGGCTGCCATCGAAAACGCTCTGGACGAAGCCCCCTTCGGCGGCCGCCTGCGGAAACATCTCGAAAAACAGCGCTCGGTCGTCATGATTGCCGAGCATCAGCCGGCAAGGCGGGGCGAATGCCGCCAGTCTTTCCTTCAACGCCGCATAGGCGGCGCGCTCGCCGTCATTGGTGAGATCGCCCGAAATCACCACGAGTTCGGCGTCGGCGTGGTTCTTGACGATATCGGCAAGGCAGGCATCCAGCCGCGCCAGCGGATCGCTGCCGTAAAGGCGACCACCAGGTGCCATCAGATGCGGATCGGAGAGCTGGATGACTTTCATGGTCCTGACCGTAGGCTTGCCTGCCGACGCCGTGGGCATCAGCCGGCAAACGGAGCGCGCTGGCTACCCTCTACTGCGCCGTCCAACCGCCGTCCATCGGCAAGGTCGTGCCGGTGATCTGCCTGGCCGCGTCCGAGCACAGGAACAGCGTCAGCGCCGCAAGCTCCTCGACGGTGACGAATTCCTTCGTCGGCTGTGCGGCGAGCAGCACGTCGTGCTTGACCTGCTCCTCGGTCATGCCGCGCGCCTTCATCGTGTCGGGGATCTGCTTTTCGACCAGCGGCGTCCAGACATAGCCCGGCGCGATCGCGTTGACGGTGATGCCGTCCTGCGCGGTTTCCAGCGCCACCGTCTTGGTCAGGCCTGCAATGCCGTGCTTGGCCGAGACATAAGCTGACTTGAACGGCGAGGCGACCAGCGCATGCGCCGACGCCGTGTTGATGATGCGGCCCCATTTGCGCGTCTTCATGCCGGGCACCACCGCCTTGATGGCATAGAAGGCGGCCAGAAGATTGATGCGGATGATGGCTTCCCACTTGTCGTCGGGAAAGTCCTCGATCGGGGCGACATGCTGGATGCCGGCATTGTTGACCAGGATGTCGAGACTGCCGAACGCCGCCTCGGCGTCATGCACCATGGCGCTCACCGCAGCCCCATCCATCATGTTGGCGTCGGAGTAACGGCACTTGACGCCGAAATCCTTCTCGATGCCGGCGCGTTCCTGCTCGATCGCGGCGGCATCGCCAAGGCCATTGATGGTGACGTTGGCGCCTTCGGCGGCAAAGGCGCGGGCGATGGCCAGGCCGATACCGCTGGTCGAGCCGGTGACGAGGGCGTTCTTCGAAGACAGGGAACCCATGGTGATCTCGCGCGAAGTAGGAGGGAACATGACGATATAATTGTGCGTCGCAACATGACAATGACAGAGCCATGTGTCGGTGCAATTACAGCCAGACGACAGCGTCGGCACGGCCCCTCACCCCGTTCGGAACCATGGTCGTGAGCCTGACACGGCCCTGTCATGGTGCCGTGCAACATAATCGCTTGCGCATTCGCGCGGTCATTCCTGACGAAAATATTGCCCGAAAAGAACTTCGTCTGACAAACCTTGGGGGTGCAGCTTGGAAATCGCCGATGTCGTGAGGCGCGCCTATGCGATGCCGCTGACCAACCCGTCCTTCCCGCCCGGCCCCTACCGTTTCTTCGACCGCGAATACATCATCATCACCTACCGCACGACGCGCGAAGCGCTCGAGGCGGTCGTGCCGGCGCCGCTGGAGATCGACGAGCCGCTGGTCAAGTACGAGTTCATCCGCATGCCCGACTCGACCGGCTTCGGCGACTATACCGAGACCGGCCAGGTCATCCCCGTGCGCTACAAGGGCCAGCATGGCGGCTACGTCCATTCGATGTATCTCGACGACGACGCGCCGATCGCCGGCGGCCGCGAGCTGTGGGGTTTCCCGAAGAAGCTGGCCAACCCCAAGATCGTCCATGAGGGCGAGGTGATCGTCGGCACGCTGCACTATGGCAGCGTTCTGTGCGCCACCGGCACCATGGGCTACAAGCACCGCGAGGCCGACCACGATTCCGTGCTCGCAGCGCTCGCCGCGCCCAATTTCCTGATCAAGATCATCCCGCATGTCGACGGAAGCCCGCGCATCTGCGAGCTGGTGCGCTACTACCTCACCGATATCACGCTGAAGGAGGCCTGGACTGCGCCGGCGGCGCTCGATCTCAGGCCACACGTCATGGCCGACGTGGCGAAGCTGCCGGTGCTCGACATCGTATCCGCCGTTCATTTCAAAGCCGACCTGACGCTGGGACTGGGCGAGGTGGTCCACGACTATCTCGGCGATCACGGCCTGTGCGCCGCCAACCAGTTGGAGAAAGCCCATGCTTAAACGCTACCGCAAGAAGGAGGCCACCGCCACCATCGAGGAAATCTCGGCGCAATACGACCGTATCGCGCTGGTGTTTCAGGGAGGCGGCGCGCTCGGCGCCTACCAGGCCGGGGTCTACCAGGCGCTGGCCGACGCCGGTTGCGAGCCGACATGGCTGTCCGGCGTATCGATCGGCGCCATCAATGCGGCGATCATCGCCGGCAATGAGTCAAGCCGCCGTCTCCAGCGTCTGGAGCAGTTCTGGCACACGATCTCGGGCCGCAAGATCTGGTCCTATACGCCCGAGGGCGATATCTATCGCGATATCCGCAACCGCACCTCCTCTTGGATGACGATGACCATGGGCCAGCCCGGCTTTTTCAAGCCGCGCAGCCCTAATCCCTGGTTCGAGCAGCAGGGCGCCGAGGGCGCCACCAGCTTCTACGACACCGCCGAGTTGAAGGACACGCTGGAGAGCCTGATCGACTTCGACGTGCTGAACGACGGCAAGAAGCGGCTGAGCGTCGGCGCGGTCAATGTCCGCACCGGCAACTTCGTCTATTTCGACACTGACAAGGTCCGCATCGGACCGGAGCACATCATGGCCAGCGGCGCGCTGCCGCCTGCTTTCCCAGCGATCCGCATCGAGGGCGAGTATTACTGGGACGGCGGCATCGTCTCCAACACGCCGCTGCAATATCTGCTCGACCAGGAAGAGGACCGTTCTTCGCTCGTCTTCCAGGTCGACCTGTTCAGCGCCCGCGGTGTCCTGCCGCGCAGCATGCCCGACGTGCTGTCGCGTCACAAGGACATCATGTATTCCAGCCGCACGCGCCAGAACACCGACAATTTCAAGCGCATCCACGGCCTGAAGATGCGCCTGCTCGACGCGCTGAAGCGGGTGCCCAAGGAGCAGCTGACGCCGGATGAGGAAGTGCTGATCGCGGACTATTCCGACGCCGGCATCGTCAACATCGTGCACCTGATCTACCAGCACAAGGGCTATGAAGGTCACGCCAAGGACTATGAGTTCTCCGGCACCTCGATGCGCGAGCATTGGGAGACAGGCCTTGAGGACACCCAGCGCACCTTGCGCCATCGCAAATGGCTGACCCTGCCGACCAATGTCGATGGCGTTGCCATCCACGACCTGCACCGCGAGGATCCGACTTAGAGTCGGGCAGAGGCGGCACCCCGCAACAATCCCGCCGTCGAGTTCCTTCACACCCCCTCTGTCCTGCCGGACATCTCCCCCGCATGGGGGAGATCGATGAGGGCTGCGCCTTCGCCAATCTCCAATAGCTCTCAAAACTGGCGGGGCGCATGAACTGCTAATCTCCCTCCTTGCGGGGGAGATGGCCGGCAGGCCAGAGGGGGGTGCTGTCCCGCCGACACATCGGAATGAACAAGCAAAGGCAGCGCCGGCGACCGGCGCTGCCTTTGCTTGGAAGCTCCATACGCCTCTTCAGAACACCTGGCGGAAGATGATGAACAGCACGAAGGCGAGCGCGATCGAGCACGGCAGGGTCAGCACCCAGGCCAGCAGCAGGTTGCGCACCGTCGACCACTGCAGGCCCGAGCCGTTGGCGGCCATCGTTCCGGCGACGCCCGACGACAGCACATGGGTTGTCGAAACCGGCAGGCCGAGCCTGTCGGCCATGCCGATGGTCACCATCGCCACCAGTTCGGCGGCCGCACCCTGGCCGTAGGTCAGGTGGCTCTTGCCGATCTTCTCGCCGACGGTGACGACGATGCGCTTCCAGCCGACCATCGTGCCGAGGCCAAGCGCCAGGGCGACGGCGATCTTCACCCACAACGGGATGAACTTCGTCGCGTTGTCGACCGCCTTGTGGTAGTCGGTAACCGCCTTGAGGTCGGCCGCTTCCATCGGCAGCAGCTTTTTCTTGTCGATCAGCTTGAGCGCCTCGCCGATCAGATAGATGTCGTTACGGGCATTGCTCACCAGATTGGTCGGCACGTTGTCGACCGAGGCATAGGGCTGCAGCCCGGCGGTCGTGTTGTGGATATAGGTCTGCAGCGCCACGGTGGTCTGGTCGCTCCACGTCCGGGTGCGAACGGCATCCTGGACAGCGGCCTTGGCGTCGGCGACGGTGATGCCGGGCTTTGCATATTTGCCGAGCGCCGTCTCGACATTGACCGAGGCCGACTTGTAGGCTTCGAGGTAGTTGATGTCGGGCGTCCTGTTCAGCGCATAGGCCGTCGGCACCACACCGATCAGGATCAGCATGATCAGGCCCATGCCCTTCTGGCCGTCATTGGAGCCGTGCGCGAAGCTGACGCCGGTGCAGGTGAAGATCAGCAGAGCACGGATCCACCAGGGCGGCGGGGCATTGCCCTTCGGCGCCTCGTAGAGCGCCGGATTGCGCACCAGAAGCTTCATCGCATAGAGCAGGATGGCGGCGGCGAAGAAGCCGACGATCGGCGACACCAGCAAGGTGGTGCCGACGTTGGTCGCCTGCGACCAGTCGACACCGCTGGTGGCGCTGCCGGCCGGCGCCATGAATTGGTTGGCAAGGCCGACGCCGATGATCGAGCCGACCATGGTGTGCGAACTCGAGGCCGGCAGGCCGAGGAACCAGGTGCCGAGGTTCCACAGGATGGCGGCGACCAGCAGCGCGAACACCATGGCAAAGCCCGAGGAGGAACCGACCTGCAGGATCAGCTCGACCGGCAGCAGCGACAGGATGCCGAAGGCGACCGCGCCGCTGGAGGTGAGGACCCCGAGGAAATTGAAGACGCCCGACCACATGACGGCGAATTCGGCCGGCAGGGAGCGCGTGTAGATGACGGTCGCCACCGCATTGGCGGTGTCGTGGAAGCCGTTGACGAATTCGAAGCCGAGCGCGATCAGCAAGGCAATGCCGAGCAGGATCCACGGCACGGTCTTGGCCACCGCCAGATCCTGGCTGAGCGCGTAGGCGACATAGACGATGCCAACCAGCACCAGCACACCGAAGGCGGGCAGGAACCACTTCGCGCCACCTGAATGATCCAGCGGATGCTCCGGTCTCGGAATGCCCGCCTCACTAGAAACTATGTCCACCATGTCCCACTCCTATTGCATTGCAGCAAAGAACTGGGAAAGACGCTATGTCCGGACGATGAACCCTGTGTGACGCCGGGTAGACCCCTGAAGCTCCTAGGCCGGGCCGGAGCTTGTCTTCAGGATTGCCGAGAACAGCGGATCGAAGGCGCGGCTGATCGGCGCCGCCGCCGCGCCGAGCGCGATCGACCAAGGGTCGGTGGTGCCAAGCTGCAGGCGCGGCAAGGTCCGGCCCGGCCGGTCGGCGATTGATGGCAACAGCGGATGCATCGCCTCGACCAGCCGGCGGGCCAGTGCTTCCGGCGCGCCGCTGGTCAGGATGACGGTCTGCGGATCGAAGATCGTCTCGATCAGATGCACGCTCCAGCGCAGATCATGCGCCGCGCCGTCGATCCAGGCCATCATCCCGGGATTCCCGGCCAGGACCAGGGCGTTCATCTGCTCGTAGATATCGCTGTCCGCCGGGTTGAGGCCGAGATGCTGGTAGAGCGAGGCCAGCGATGCGCGATGTTCGAGCGGTGTCGAGCCGGGGCCGGCCGGCGACAGCAAGGCCATGCCGATTTCGCCGGCATTGCCGTGGCCGCCGCTGTAGAGCTCGCCATTGAGGATCAGTCCGGTGCCGATGCCGTAGCCGACATAGAGGCAGACCGCGTGATCGACGCCATGCGCCGCGCCGACGATGCGCTCCGCCGTCGCACAAGCGGCGGCGTCGTTCTGCAGGCCTACATTCAGCCCCGTGCCTTTGGCCAGCGTCTCCAGCAGCGGAAACTTCTGCCAGGCCGGCATCATCCATTTGTCGTCCGAATCCTTCAGTCCGAAAGGGCCGGGCATGGCCACGCCGAGACCGACCAGCCGTTTCTCCGACTGCGAGGAAATCCCGGCCAGGTCACGCCGGACGCCGTTGATCAGGCCGAGTATCACCTCGACGCCCTTCGACGGCTCATCGAACGGCAGGTTCGCCTCGGCGCGCGCCAGCACACTGCCCATCAGATCGACCGCGACCGCCCGCGTCAGGTAGCGGTCGATCTGCAGGCCGATGGCGAAGGCGCCTTCGGGAACCAGCCTGTAGGGTGTCGAGGGCTGCCCCCTGCCCTTGCGCACCGCATCGAGCGCCACGACAAGGCCGTCGCTTTCGAGATCTTCGATGATGTTGGAAACCGCCTGCTTGGTGAGCTGCGTCGCCCGCGCCAGGTCGGCGCGCGACAGGGCACCATTGAGGCGCAATGCCTCGATCATCACACGGCGGTTGTGCGCGCTGGTGCCTTCCTGATTGGTGCCGCTTTTGGCGCGGATCGGGCTGATGTCATCCATCGGCGTTTCCCCTCTTGACTCCATTAGAATATTGATCGACTAATTAAGTCAAGCGAGTTGACTTAATGCGAACCGAATGCCGCAAAACAAGATGGCCAGGGCCTCGGCCCGTCGCCACTGGGCAGCCGGGTGATCATCAGGTCACGCGACATCGATCCGGGAAGACGATGCGAAACATCCGCACCGCCGGCCCGTCAACGCCGGAAATGGGAGAAGAAGATGCTTAAGACAATCACCAAAACACTGGTCGGCGCGGTCTTCGCTGGCGGACTGTTCGTTCCGCACGCTTTCGCCGAAACCACGCTCAACGCGCTTTTCATGGCCCAGGCCGCCTACAGCGAGGCCGATGTGCGCGCCATGACGGATGCCTTCACCAAGGCCAATCCGGACCTCAAGGTCAATCTCGAATTCGTCCCCTATGAAGGCCTGCACGACAAGACCGTGCTCGCCCAAGGCTCGGGCGGCGGCTACGACGTCGTGCTGTTCGACGTCATCTGGCCAGCCGAATACGCCACCAACAAGGTGCTGGTCGATGTGTCGTCCAAGATCACCGACGACATGAAGAAAGGCGTGCTGCCCGGCGCCTGGACCACCGTCCGCTACGACGGCAAATATTATGGCATGCCCTGGATCCTCGACACCAAATACCTGTTCTACAACAAGGAAATCCTAGAAAAAGCCGGCATCAAGACGCCGCCGAAGACCTGGGAAGAGCTTGGCGAACAGGCAAAGATCATCAAGGACAAAGGCCTGCTGAAGACGCCGATCGCCTGGAGCTGGTCGCAAGCCGAAGCCGCGATCTGCGACTACACCACGCTGGTCAGCGCCTATGGCGGCGACTTCCTCAAGGACGGCAAGCCGGACTTCCAGAACGGCGGCGGCCTCGAGGCGCTGAGATACATGGTCGACAGCTACAAGTCCGGCCTCACCAACCCGAACTCCAAGGAGTTCCTGGAGGAGGACGTGCGCAAGGTTTTCGAAAACGGCGATGCCGCTTTCGCCTTGAACTGGACCTACATGTACAACATGGCCAACGATCCGAAGGATTCGAAGGTCGTCGGCAAGGTCGGCGTTGTGCCGGCGCCGGGCGTTGCCGGCACCAGCGAGGTTTCGGCCGTCAATGGCTCGATGGGCCTTGGCGTCACCGCTGTCTCGAAGCATCCGGACGAGGCCTGGAAATACATCGAGTTCATGACCTCGCAGGCGACGCAGAACCAGTATGCCAAGCTCTCGCTGCCGATCTGGGCCTCATCCTATGACGACCCGGCCGTCACCAAGGGCCAGGAAGAGCTGATCGCCGCCGCCAAGCTCGGCCTGGCCGCGATGTATCCGCGTCCGACCACACCGAAATACCAGGAGCTGTCGACCGCGCTGCAGCAGGCGATCCAGGAATCGCTGCTCGGCCAGTCCTCGCCGGAAGACGCCCTGAAGACCGCCGCGCAGAACAGCGGTCTCTGAGCACCTTTCTCCGGTTGCGGGCGGCCTAGTGCCGCCCGTGCTATGTCTGAAATCACCATGAATGAAGAGAGGCTGCTCTGATGTCGGGCACCTGGATGACCACCCGTGCGTGGTTGCTGATGCTGCCGCTGCTCGTGGTCATGATCGCCGTCATCGGCTGGCCGCTGGTCGATACGGTCAGCCTTTCCTTCACCGATGCCAAGCTGGTCGGCACGGGTGGCGATTTCGTCGGCTTCGACAATTACACGAAGATGCTGTCGAGCACGAATTTCTCGCGCACGCTGGTCACCACGGCGCTGTTCGCGGTGATTTCGGTTGCCGCCGAGATGGTGATCGGCGTTCTCACGGCCCTTTTGCTCAATCAGGAGTTCCACGGCCGCGCCGTCCTGCGTGCCCTGATGATCCTGCCCTGGGCGCTGCCGACGGTGGTCAACGCCACCCTGTGGCGGCTGATCTACAATCCTGAATATGGCGCGCTGAACGCGGCTCTCACACAACTCCATCTGATCGACGCCTATCGCTCCTGGCTCGGTGAACCCGGTACGGCGCTGGCGGCCCTGATCGTCGCCGACTGCTGGAAGAATTTTCCGCTGGTGGCGCTGATCGCGCTGGCCGCCCTGCAGGCGGTGCCGCGCGACATCACCGCAGCCTCGCTGGTCGACGGCGCCGGACCCTTCAACCGCTTCCGCTTCGTCATCCTGCCCTATCTCGCCGGCCCGCTGATGGTGGCGCTGGTGCTGCGCACCATAGAGGCGTTCAAGGTCTTCGACATTATCTGGGTGATGACCCGCGGCGGCCCGGCGAACAGCACGCGCACGCTGTCGATCCTCGTCTACCAGGAGGCCTTCTCCTTCCAGCGCGCCGGCTCCGGCGCGTCGCTGGCGCTGATCGTCACGCTGCTCGTGACGGTGCTCGCCGTCGCCTATGCGACGCTGGTGCGAAAGACCGCCGGGAGTGCCGCCTGATGGAACGCAAGAGCCTCGGCTTCACCATCTTCATCCACGCCTGCGCATTGCTGCTCGCCGCAATCATCCTGGCGCCCATCGCCTGGCTGTTCATCATGAGCATATCGCCGGCCGCCGACCTTGCCGCCAAGCCGCTGCGCTGGTGGCCGCAGGCCGCCGACTTCTCGCGCTACCGGCAATTGCTGTCGACCGCTGAAAACAGCGCTGGCGCCGCCTTCACCTCGTCGCTGCGCAACAGCCTGGAGATCGCCGGCATGGCGACGCTGGCGGCATTGGCCCTCGCCATCCCCGCCGGCTGGGCGGTCTCGCGCACGCCCACGATCGGCTGGTCGCTGTCGATGGTCATCGCCACCTACATGCTGCCGCCGGTGGCTTTGGCCGTGCCGCTCTATATGGGCCTGTCGCATCTCGGCCTGCTCAACAATGTCTTCGGCCTGGCGTTGGTTTACCTGACCATACTGGCGCCCTTCACCACCTGGCTGATGAAATCCGGCTTCGACTCCATCCCGCGCGAAATCGAGGCGGCGGCGATGATCGACGGCGCCGGCCTGTTCCAGACCCTGCGCATCATCACGCTGCCGCTCGCCGCACCGGTGATGGCGACCTCGGCGCTGTTTGCCGTGCTGCTCGCCTGGGATGAATTCTTCTATGCGCTGCTGTTCACCTCCGACCAGCGCGCCAAGACCCTGACCGTCGCCATCGCCGATTTGGCCGGCGGCCGTGTTTCCGATTATGGGCTGATCGCCACCGCCGGCGTACTCGCCGCTCTGCCGCCGGTGCTGATCGGCCTGGTCATGCAGCGGGCGCTGATTTCGGGCCTGACCAGCGGCGGTGTGAAAGGACGATGATGACTGCGACAAAAACCCGGCCGGCCGGACTGGCCGCGATCGACCGCGAAATGGCGCGACAGCATGCCGACGCGCGCACTTCGTTCGAACAGAACGCCGCGGTGGCGCAACAGGTCGCCGCCGCGATCGGGAAGACCGGACGCCTGCTTCTGCTCGGCATGGGTGGTTCGCATGCGGTTGGACGCGCTGTCGAGCCGCTCTATCGCGCGCTCGGCATAGATGCCCTGGCGCTGCCGCTTTCCGAACAGCTCGGCCAGCCCCTGCCGCTGGCGGGACGGACGGTGCTTGTCACCTCGCAATCGGGCGAGAGCGCTGAGGTCGTCAGGTGGTTTGCAGAGGCCGGCAGTACTGTCGATGTTTTCGGCCTGACGCTGGAAAGCACCTCCTTCCTGGCGCGCACGGTGCCTTGCCTGGTGGGCGCCGGCGGCACCGAATTGGCCTTTGCCGCGACCCGCAGCCTGACCGTGAGCTTCGCCTTGCACCTGGCCATCCTTGCAGCCCTCGGCGACGACCCGAATGCCGCGCTCGGCGCGCTCGACCAGCCGCACGACACGGACATCAAGCAGGCGCTCGCGGCACTGGAGAAGGTGACGACCATCGTCACCTCCGGTCGCCGTCTGCAGGGCGTCGCCGAGGCCCTGGCGCTCGGCCTCACCGAACTGTCGCGGTTGCCGTGCTTTTCACTCGAAGGCGGCCAGTTGCGGCATGGGCCGATGGAGATGCTCGGCCCGCGGATCGGCGTCATCCTGTTCCGCGACAACGACCCGACGGCGGAACTGGTGACCGCCATGGCCACCTCCGTGGTCGAGGCCGGCGCGCCACTCGTCATCTTCGACGCGTCGGGGCAACCACCCGTGGCAGGTGCCGTCACGCTTCCGTTCAAGCCGGCCTCCGGCATGGCCGCCATCTTTGCCATGCTGCCGGTCGCCCAGCGCCTGATGATCGCTTTCGCCGATGCCCGTGTCGACAATGCCGGCACGCCTGTCCGCACCACCAAGATCACCAGGAGCGAGTGATGCGACCGCTTTCGGTGATCGGCAACGTCAATGTCGACCTGATCGTCGGCCCGGTCGCGCCATGGCCGAAGGCGGGAACCGAGACCGTGGTCGACCATGACGAATTGCGCGTCGGCGGCCAGGCCGGCAACAGCGCACTGGCGTGGCAGGCGCTGGGCGTCGACTTCGCTATTGCCGCCAATGTCGGCGACGATCAGTTCGGCCGCTGGCTTCGCGAGGCTTTCGCAAGCCGCGCCGAAAGATGGCCGGTGCGTCCCGAAGGCACGACGCTGTCGGTCGGCATGACCCATCCGGATGGCGAACGGACCTTCTTCACCACGCGCGGCCACCTGCCGCGCTTCAGCCTTGCCGACGTGCTGTCCGTTTTGGATGGCAACGCGCTTTCCGGCGGCTACGCGCTGCTCTGCGGCTCCTTCCTGACCGAAGACCTGACGCGTGACTACGAGGCGTTTTTCGACTGGGCGGACGGCCACGGCATTGCCGTCGCGCTTGACACCGGTTGGCCGATCGACGGCTGGACCGAAGCCAACTGCGCCGCGACAAGGGCATGGCTCTCGCGCTGCCACCTAGCCCTTTTCAACGAAGTCGAGACGGTGACGCTGGCGGCAACCCCAAGCCCGGTGGAAGCCGCGCGCGAAATCCGCTCCAGCATGCGGCAGGGTGCGACCTTCGTCGTCAAGCGCGGGCCGCAAGGCGCCATCGCCATCGGTCCCGACGGGAACCTCGTCGAAGCCACGGCACCCGATGTCCGCGTTGTCGACACGATTGGCGCCGGCGACGTCTTCAACGCCGCCTTCCTGGCGGCCCTCGCCCAGGAACGGCCGCTGTCCGCCTGCCTTCGCGCCGCGACGCATGTCGCTTCGCGCGCCATTTCCACTCTGCCCCGCAACTATGGCGGGCCGATGCATCTCGAGGAGCCCATGCATGAGCGCGCTTGAAATCCGCGGCATCCGCAAGAGCTATGGCAGCGTCGAGACGTTGAAGGGCATCGACATCGCGCTGCAGAGCGGCGAATTTCTGGTGCTGCTCGGCTCGTCCGGCTGCGGAAAGTCGACGCTGCTCAACATCATCGCCGGGCTCGCCGAAGCGACCAGCGGCGATGTGCTGATCGGCGGCCGCTCGATCCTCGGCGTTCACCCCAAGAACCGCGACATTGCCATGGTCTTCCAGTCCTATGCGCTCTATCCGAACCTGACCGTGCGCCGCAACATCGGCTTCGGGCTCGAGATGCGCCGGGTTGCGGCCGATGAGCGCGAGACGGCCGTGAACGAGACGGCGAAACTCCTGCAGATCGAGACGTTGCTCGACCGCAAGCCGAGCCAGCTTTCCGGCGGCCAGCGCCAGCGCGTCGCCATCGGCAGGGCGCTGGTGCGCAAGCCGCAGGTCTTCCTGTTCGACGAGCCGCTGTCCAACCTCGACGCCAAGCTGCGCCTGGAAATGCGCACCGAGCTGAAGCGGTTGCACCAGATGCTGCAGACCACCGTCGTCTACGTCACCCATGACCAGATCGAGGCGATGACGCTGGCGACGCGCATCGCGGTCATGCGCGACGGCAGGATCGAACAGCTCGGCACGCCGGAAGAGATCTACAACGAGCCGGCAACGCTCTACGTCGCGGGCTTTGTCGGCGCGCCGTCGATGAACATGCTTCAGGCCATCGTCACCGGCGGCAAGCTCGCCGTTGCCGAGTCCGATGTGCGGATGCCTCTGCCCGCGCGCTATGCGAACGCGGCTCGCGAAGCCGCTCCGGTGATCGTCGGTATCAGGCCCGAAGCGCTTCGCGTGGCGAGCGACGCAGCAACGGAACTGTCATTGCCCGTGGAGATCGAGGTTGTCGAATTGACCGGCCCCGAACTGGTCACGACGGCACGGATCGGCACGCAAAGGCTAACCGCTTGCCTGCCGCCGCGAGCCCGGGTCGCCAAGGGCGAAAACCACAGCCTCACCTTCGACGAAGCTGCGCTTCGCCTATTCGACCCTTCGACAGGCAAGGCCCTGCCAACGGCCTGAGACAAGCCGCGCACGGGGCAGCGCTGTCGGCTCGCACCGCCCCGACTATTTGGCGATCTCCAGCAGGGAGGAGACCAACAGCTCCCGCTCGTCTTTCGACAGCACATCGGAATCGAAGAGGTTCATGCTGCGCAACCCCTCGATGGCGAGATAGCAGACCAGCAGCGATTTGAGGTCTGATGTTTCGCCCTTCAGCCGTTCGAAAAGCTGGCGCTTGAACGTCTTGATCGGCGTCATGAAATCGGGATCCTCGGCGATCGCCGAAAAGATCCAGGAGGCCGAGGGCTGCTTTTCCTCGCAGTCATTGGCCGACAGCGTGATGTAGACGGCAAGGGGGTTTTTTCCGTCGCCATTGCCGTTGGCGGCTTCCAACGCCCGCTCGAATTCGCGCAGATAGTCCTCGACCAGCCCCTGCATCAATTTGGCCTTGGTCGGAAAGTTGTAGAGCAGCCCGCCTTTCGACACGCCGGCGCGGCTGGCGACGGCCTCCAGCGAGAGGCTGCCGGGCCCGGTTTCCCGGGCAACATCTGCCGCCGCGGCGAGAATCTTCTCGCGCGAATTCGGTCGTTGGGGTCTCATGGCGCCTCCCTTGGCAAGCTTAGGCCCAATTGACAAGACCGTCCAGACGGTACAGTAAGACCGCCGCTATTTGAAATCGGGGCCTGCAGTCGATATGTGTCCCGATGTCCGCGCTTTGCGCCGGATTTCGACTGAGGGGACTTCCTTGTTCAAGCGCTTACTCCGTATCATTATCATCATTGCGGTCCTGGCCGTGCTCGTCATCGTGGTCGGCGGGATCGTCGGCTTCAACTTCCTGCGCGACAACGGCATCAAGCAGTATTTCGCCACCATGAAGCCGCCCGCGGCGACCGTGTCGACGACCATCGTCAAGCCATCGAGCTGGACGCCCGGCGTCGAGGCGATCGGCACCGTGCGAGCCGTGCGTGGTGTCGACCTAACGGTCGAGACCGCCGGCATCGTCAAGGAAATCCCCTTTCATGCCAACGAGAAAGTCGCGGCCAACGCGGTGCTGCTGCAACTCGACGACGCCGTCGAGCGCGCCGATCTCGACGCGCAGAAAGCGCAGGCCGCGCTCGATCAGGTGTCGCTGAACCGCGCCCTCGAACTGACAAAACGCGGCGTCGGCTCCGACTCGACACTGGACAGCGCGCGGGCGGCGGCGTCCGCTTCGGCGTCCCAGGTCACCAGGCTCCAGGCCGTGCTCGAGCAGAAGCAACTGACGGCTCCCTTCGCCGGTACGGTCGGCATCCCGAAGATCGACCTCGGCCAGTATCTGTCGCCCGGCACTTCCGTTGTGACACTGCAGGATCTCGACACGATGCGGGCCGACTTCACGGTTCCCGAACAGGAGCTCCCGCTGCTCAAGATCGGCCAGACGGTTCGCTTGGGACTTGGTGGCGACGACAAGCCGTTTGCCGGCGCCATTCGCGGCATCGACCCCAAGATCGACCCGTCCAGCCGACTGGTGAACATCCGGGCGGAGGTCGCCAACCCCGACGGCAAGCTGACCCCCGGCCAGTTCGTGCAGGTGCGTGTCGAACTGCCCGAGGAGCAGAACGTGCTGATACTGCCACAGACGGCGCTGACCACCAGCCTCTACGGCGACTACGTCTTCGTCGTGCAACCGGCCAAACCGGCTGCGGCGGCGCCGGCCAAGCCGGAAGAAAAACCCGCTGCGGCTACCGACAAGGCGGCGGATGCCAAGCCAGCGGATGCCAAGCCAGCGGATGCCAAGCCAGCGGATGCCAAGCCAGCGGACGCGATGAAGCCGGCAACCGATGCCATGAAGCCGGCCGCTGAAGCGGCCAAGCCCGCGGCCGATGCGGCTAAACCTGCCGACCAGCCCGCTACCGATGCGGCCAAGCCGGCGGCGGAAGGCGACAAGCCAGCGCTGGTGTTGTCGCAGGTCTTCGTCAAGCCCGGTCGCCGCAACCAAGGCATGGTCGAGATCGTCGAAGGGCTGAAGGCAGGCGACGAGGTCGTCACCGCGGGCCAGAACCGGCTCTTCAACGGCATGTCCGTCAACGTCGACAACACCATCGACCCGACCAAATCGGCGAACAAGCAGGCCGGCCAGCAATGAGCTTTTCCGATCTCTTTATTCGCCGGCCCGTCCTTTCGACGGTCCTTGCCTGCATGATCCTGCTGCTCGGGTTCCAGGGCATCTTCAACCTGTCGATCCGGCAGTATCCGAAGGTTGACGAAACGGCGATCACCATCACGACCGCCTATCCGGGTGCCAGCGCCGACCTGATCCAGGGCTTCATTTCCGCCCCGATCGCACGCGCCGTCGCCTCGACCGAAAACATCGACTACGTCACCTCGTCCAGCCGTCCGTCGTCCAGCACCGTGACGGTGCAGATGAAGCTCGGTTCCAACCCCGACGTGGCGCTGACCGAAGTGCTGTCCAAGGTCCAGGGCGTGCGTGGCACCTTGCCGGACGCGTCCAAGGACCCGGTCATCGTCAAGGGCACCGGCCAGCAGTTCGCGATGATGTACATCTCGATGCAGAATCCGAACATGACGAAGGAGCAACTGACCGAGTATATCGAGCGCGTCATCAGGCCCCGCATGTCGACGGTCGAAGGTGTCGCCGACGTGCAGATCTTCGGCGCCCAGGAATATTCGATGCGCGTTTGGATCGACCCGGTCCGGCTTGCCGCGCGCGGGGTGACGGCAGCGGAAGTGCTGGCAGCGATCAACAACTCCAACTTCCTGTCTGCGCCCGGAAACACCCAGAACGAATATGTCGTTTCCTCCATTACGGTGCGTTCGACGCTGCAGACGCCGGAAGCCTTCGCCGAACTGCCGTTGCGCTCGACCGACGGCAATGTGGTGCGATTGCGCGACGTGGCCCGCGTCGAACTCGGCGCCGAGAACACCGACACCAGGGTCTCCTTCAACGGCAAGCCCGGCACCTTCCTCGCCATCTTCCCGACCCCGGCGGCCAACCCGCTGACCACAGCGGCCGCGCTCACCAAGCTTGTGCCGCAGATCCAGGAAACGCTGCCGAAAGGCATGACGATCGAGGTCGTCTACGACGCCACCGGGCAGATCAGCGCCTCGATCGACGAGGTGTTCAAGACCATCGCCGAGGCGGTCGCCATCGTCGTCGTCGTCATCCTTCTGTTCCTTGGCTCTTTCCGTTCGGTGATGATGCCGATCATCACCATCCCGCTGTCGCTGGTCGGCGTCTGTTTCCTTCTGTTCGCGGTCGGCTATTCGATCAATCTTCTGTCGCTGCTGGCCATGGTGCTGGCAATCGGCCTTGTCGTGGACGACGCCATCGTGGTGGTGGAAAACATCCACCGCCACATGGAAGAAGACCACATGACGCCCATGCAAGCGGCGTTCAGCGGCATGCGCGAGATCGCCTCCGCTATCGTCGCCATGACCATGACGCTGGCCGCGGTGTTCGCGCCGCTGGCCTTCACCGGTGGCTTGACCGGTGCGCTGTTCCGCGAATTCGCGGTGACGCTCGCCGGCTCGGTGGTGCTGTCGGGCGTCATCGCCATCACCATCACCCCCATGATGTCGGCGCGTCTCTTGAAGCCCGGCAACGCCGGCCGTTTCCAGCGCATCGTCGACGGCGTTTTCTCGCGGGTCGAGCATGTCTACGAGCGTGCCGTCACCGGGTCGCTGAACTATCGCCCGCTGACGCTGCTCATCGTGCTGGCCCTGGTCGGCGTGACCGGCTTCATGTTCACCAAGACCTCGAGCGAACTGGCACCGGAAGAAGACCAGGGCTTTCTGCTCTCGCTCGTGACCGCGCCAGCCTATGCGACATCCGATTACACCGAGACCTACGTCAACCAGATTCTCGGCCTGGTGAGGGACATTCCCGAAACACGGGCGCAGTTCTCCGCCGTGGCCTTCGGTGGCACGACAAACAGCGCTTTCGTCGGCTTTGCCTTCAAGGATTGGGCCGAGCGCAAGCGCAATTCCAAGGAGCTGCAGGCCGACATTACGGCCCGTATCAACAAGGTCGCGGGCGTCCAGGCCTTCGTCTTCGCCCCGCCGACGCTGCCGGGCTCCGGCGGCGGCCTGCCGATCGCCATGGTGGTGCGCTCGACCGGCGATTCCTCGGAAGTGTACCAGCAAGCCGAGCAGATCAAGAACAAGGCACAGGCCTCGGGCCGCTTCATCGTCGTGCAGAACTCGATGTCTTATGATTCGCCGCAGGTGACGGTCACCATCGACCGCGATCGCGCCGCGGCCCTCAACCTGCCTATCGCCGATATCGGCCGGACGCTGACGCTGCTGGTCGGCGGCGCCGAAGTGGCGCAATTCGACCGCGACTCCAACAGCTACGACATCATTCCGCAGGTGCCGCAGGAATTCCGCGACAACCCCGAAAAACTCGGGCAATACTTCGTGCGCAGCGTGACGGGCGAGATGGTGCCGCTGTCGGCTGTCGTGAAAATTTCGAACAATGCCTCGCCGGCCGCGATCGAGCAGTTCAACCAGCTGAATTCATCGACGATTTCCGCGCTGCCATTGCCCGGCGTTACCACCGGCGATGGTTTGAAAGTGCTCGAGGACATCGCCAGGGAGAGCCTGCCCGACACCTTCTTCATCGACTACTCCGGCCAGTCCCGGCAGGAGAAGGAGCAGGGCAACACGATCCTGATCGCTTTCGGGGCTGCCGTCATCGTCATCTATCTGGTGCTGGCGGCGCAGTTTGAGAGCTTCCGCGACCCGTTGATCATCATGATGGCGGTGCCGCTGTCGATCTTCGGCGCCATCGTGCCGCTCAATCTGGGCCTCGGCACCCTCAACATCTACACGCAAGTCGGCCTGATCACGCTGATCGGCCTAATCACCAAGCACGGCATCCTGCTGGTCGAGTTCGCCAATCAGCAGCGCGAACTCCACGGCATGCGACGGCGTGATGCCATCATCGCCTCGGCCAAGGTGCGCCTGCGGCCGATCCTGATGACGACGGCGGCGATGGCGCTCGGCGTCGTGCCGCTGATCACGTCCAGCGGTGCCGGTGCCGCGGCCCGCTATTCGATGGGCCTCGTCATCTTCACCGGCATCCTGGTCGGTACCATGTTCACGCTCTTCGTGGTGCCCATGTTCTACACCTTCATCGCCAGCAAGGACCTGCCGCATCTGGCGGAAAAGCCGGATCCGAAGCTGATGCCGGCCCTGCCGGACTGATAGAAAAGCCGAAGAACAAAAAAGAGGCCGGAAAAATCTCCGGCCTCTTTTTTTGGCTGTGCTCAAACCGCCGGTTTGAGCGGGCTCGATACCACCGGTTTGAGCGAGCTCGATACCGCGGACATTTCCGGCGGGAGCCTGAACACGGGCACGGCGGTAAACCGGCCCGCTTCTTCAGCCTGCTACTTGACGATGACGATGCTGGTGTTGGCGGCCCCGAAGGTCTCGACCAGCTGGTAGAAATCGGCGGCATTGTCCGGGTGTAGCCGCACGCAGCCATGCGAGGCCGGCTGCCCGAGGCGCTTGATGGCATAGGTGGCGTGGACCGCATAGCCGCCGCTGAAGAAGACCGAGTGCGGCATCGGCGCGTTGTCGTATTTCTTCGAATACCACATCTCATGCATGCGGGTCGGCTTGAACGAGCCGGTCGGAGTCACATGCGCCCTGTCACCGGTGGAGACCTTCCAGGCGAAAGTCGGCCGGCCATCGACCGAGATCTCCATGACCTGCTGCGAAAGCGAGACCCGCGCCACGATCTTGTTGGCGGCGTGAGCGGCGTTGGCGCCGAACAGAAGCGCGGCGCCGGTGAGCGTGGCGGCGGTGATGTTGATGAGCTTCGCGGTGATGGTGGTGCGCATGATGTCCCCTCTCTCTGCCGGTCTGGCCGGCCCCAATTCGATGGGGGGCTTATCGGCTCCGCATGTTTCGGAGAGATTTCGCGAAATGCTCGTTTGTGTTTCGAATCTGTTTCCTCTGGTTAACGGCCCAAGTCATGGGGTGGCGCGATCGCTGTCGCCGAACGAGCGTGCAAATACCGCACATAGGTATTCAGCCCGAAACGAAAGTTCGAACTTGCCTTAATGAAAGGATAGAGGCGATTTCCCGAAACCAGTCTGCAACAAAGCGCGGCTTCAAGCGGCATGAAGCCGATACAGCTGGCCGGCAAGGTTGACGTAACGAAAGCAGACGGCAACGGCCACGGGAACGAAAGCGAACACGCAGTTCTGGTTCTTCAGGATCAGCATCACGGCAGCGGCCATAGGTAGTGTCGGCATTCTTGCCGGCGCCCCGTGACAAGGCTGGCGATGAGTTCGAGCGAGATCTCTACCCTGCACGTCGCTCTGTTTTCTGCCTCGGTCTGGATTACCACCAGCGTGCGCATCGCCCGATTGAAGGCCCTCTGGCGGGTTGGCCTTCGGCTGCTGGCATTGCGCGGCCCCTCCGGCAACTTGCTGCCGAGAGGACCGAAGGCCCGCGCCGCTGCGGGGGGCTCCGTGGGCGGCGCGGGCACTTCGGGAGTTTCCCGAGGCGACCCGCGAAACATTCATTTTTTGAAGAATTGACATTCTGGGAGTCGGACGATGAAAACGAAATTCGCGGCCTCGGTGCTTTCCGCACTGCTTTATGCGCAGGGCCTGCTTGGCTTTGCCGCCCTTGCCACGGTGCTCCTCAAGGAGCGCGCCCAGGCAAACGAACTCGTCATGAGCAAAGACATGCCATCGGGTCCGTCGCTGCTGGTGGTACGCTGAACTCCGGGAGCATTGGCGAGTAGGAAAATCCGATGCTCGGCCAAACCGTCACCGAGAGTGCCCAGCAGTCAGTCGGCGAATTGACGCGGCGGATCGAACCGGTAGCCGGCGCCACGGATCGTGGTGATGGTTTCGGTGTCGAGCTTGCGGCGCAGCCGCACGATGCGCGAATCGATCGAACGGTCGAAGGCGTCGGCGTTTTCGGCCGGCGCCGCCGCGATGATGTCGTCGCGCGTCAGCACCTTGCGCGGACTGGCCAGGAACAGCCTGAGCAGCGCCACCTGGCCGGGCGACAGCTGCTCTTCGGTGCCGGAGCGATGCATGACCATCGCCGACCTCAAGTCGACGGTCGCGTTCTCCAGCACGATCAGTTCCTGGTTGCCCCTGCCGCGTCGCGAAAGCAGGCCGCCGACACGGGCGGCGAGTTCCCTGACATTGAGCGGGCTCTCGACGACATCGGCAGCGCCAAGCTCGAGCGCCAGCACCTTGTCGACGAGGTCGGCCGGCCGGCAGATCAGGATGAAATCCGGTCCGTCCTCGCCGCCATTCCCCTGACCGCCGTAACGCCGCAGCAGATCCCGGCCATCCGCCTGGCTGAGGCTGTCGCCGACGACCACGACATCGACGCCCTTCCCCGACAGCAACGATTCGGCTTCCCAGGGCTGCCGCGCCTGACGCACGTCATGGCCACGCCGCTCGAGATGATCGGCAAGTTCCGTCGCAATCACGTCGGCGACGGAAACAAGCGCAATGACGGCTCGTGGGGCCATATTCTCCAACCGTTCCCTGGCAACCCGATATGAGTGCTGGACATCATGTTTATACCCAATCTACTTTCCACTGAAAGTGGGAGCGAGAGCATCGTGCGGGCAAGAATTGTCATCGTCGAGGACGAGCCCGACCTGAGGGACGCGGTCGCCGAGTATCTCGACGCCGCCGGCTATGACGTTGCGACTGCGGAAACCGCCGCCGCGGCCCGCATTCTGATCGAGACGCAGCCCTTCCATCTGGCCATCCTCGACATCGCCATGCCGGGCGAGGACGGACTGTCGCTCGGCCGCTGGCTGCGCTCGAGAATGCCGATAGGCATCATCTATGCGACCGCCGCCGGCACCGCGCTCGACCGTATCGTCGGGCTGGAGCTCGGCGCCGACGACTATATCGTCAAGCCATACGAGCTGCGCGAAGTGCTGGCGCGGGTGCGCAGCGTGCTGCGCCGTGTTCCGCAGCCGTCGGAACTGCTGGACAGGAAAGCCAGGACGGATCGCCGCTCCGTTGCCTTCGGCCCCTTCCAGGCCGATCTCGACGGCAGGTTGGTGACCGGCGTCAACGGCGCGGTGATCGACATGGCAAAGAGCGAATTCGACGTGCTCGAGGTTTTCCTGACGCGTGCCAACCGGCTGCTGACCCGCGCCGCGATTTCCGAGGCGATCGGCTTCACCGAGGATCCGGAATCATCGCGCGCGGTCGACATTCGCATCATGCGCCTGCGCAAGAAGATCGAGACCGACCCTGCCAACCCGAAATTCCTGCGGACGGTGCGCGGCGAAGGCTATATCTTCTCGCTGCCGACCGGCGACGGCAACTGAAAGCCAGGCCTACAGTTTCAGGTTCTCAGCCGTGGCTCGCCGAGCGAATTGGGCCGAGCGAATTGGCAGGACTTGGGAATAACGGCTGACGATGACCGCTGAAACAGCAAGCACGGATATGCAAGGGCTCAGGCAGGGCGCGGCGATGGCGGCCGTGCGCGTGGTTCGCCGGCTGCGCGAGGCCGGCGACTGGCAGCGCGAAATGGACGGCATACTGGAAACGCTGTGCCGCGCCATCGAATGCCAGCGCGGCATCCTGTTCCGCTTGCGCGAACTGCCCGGCCAGGGTTTTGCCCAGTCGGTCGCCGCCTATTGGATCGATCCCGACTTCGGCGGAGAGCTGGCGGCGCCGACCGTCATCATGCAGTCGATCGTCAATTCGGATCCGCTGCTGGAGCGGGTGGCCGAGGACGAACGCCAGGGCAAGATCTTCGCCGGACACACGCGCGATCTCGAGGGTTTCCTGAGGACCGACTTCGAAAAGCAGAACATCAAGTCGTTCCTGTCCGTGTCCGTCTTCGCGCATGGCCATCTGTGGGGCACGCTGGCGGTCAATGACTGCGTCGACGAGCGCGAGTGGACCGACGAGGAAGAGGCGACGCTGCATATCATCGCGCTCGCCATCGGCGACGCCATCGAACATTCGCTCTCCGACGCCCATGCCAGCGAGGTCATCCGCCGCACGATGCTGCAGGCCTCCCTGGATGCCATCATCGTCATCGACGAGGCCGGATCGATCATCGAATTCAATCCGGCCGCCGAAAAGATGTTCGGCTTCCAGCGCAGCGACATCCTCGGCAAGGATCTGCTCGACACCGTCGTGCCGGAATACTACCGCAAGGGCTATGCCTCGGGCGCCGACTACATGTCGGGGCGCGGCGCGCCGATGGTCGGCCAGCGGCTGGAAACGGTGACGCAGAATGCCGCCGGCGAGGTGTTTCCGATCGAGCTGACGGCGACCGAGATGCGCGTCGGCGACCGTCGCCTGATCTTCGGCTCGATCCGCGACCTGCGCGACCGGCTGCGCGCCGAGGAGGAAATCAACCGGCAGCGCGAAAAGCTGCACCAGAACGAGAAGATGGCGGCGATGGGCTCGCTGCTGGCCGGCGTCTCGCACGAGCTCAACAACCCGCTGGCGGTGGTGGTCGCGCAATCGACGCTGCTGCACGAATTCGCTTCCGACCCCCAGACCAAGGTTCGTGCCGAGAAAGTCCGCGCCGCCGCCGAGCGCTGCGGGCGCATCGTCAAGAGCTTCCTGTCGATGGTCCGCCTTCATCCGGCGGCACAGGCCGAAACCGACCTCAACCAGGTGATCCGCGCCGCTCTCGAGGTCACCGCCTATGGCGCACGATCGAGCGGCATCATCATCGACACGGATTTTGCCGCTGGCCCGCTGCTGGCCATGGCCGATGCCGACCACGTGACGCAGGTGGCGGCGAATTTCCTCATCAACAGCCAGCATGCGCTGGCCGGTGTCGCCGGCGACCGGCTGATCAAGGTACGGACGTTCCGCGGCGACCTGGGCAAACCCGGCTTTTCGGTCGAGGACAACGGGCCCGGTGTGCCAGAAGCCATCCGCTCCCGCATCTTCGAATCTTATTTCACCACCAAGCCAGTTGGCGTCGGCACCGGTATTGGCCTGTCGATCTCGAAGTCGATCATCGAGCGGCACAATGGCAATGTCTGGTTCGAGGAAGTGTTGCCGAGAGGCGCGCGTTTCGTCGTCCAGCTGCCGGCCATTGAAGCCGGCATCGCTGCCGCCGGCGAGAACCAGCCGCGCTCGAGTGGCCTGCGCCATGCCCTGATCATCGACGACGAGCCCGACGTCGCCGGATCGCTGTCCGACATTCTCGAATTGATGGGCATCAAGTCGCGGGTCGCGCTCGTCTGGGAATCGGGCGCCGCCACCTTGAGCGGCTACATGCCGCCGGACATCGTGTTTTCGGACCTGCGCATGCCTGGCATCAGCGGCATCGCCATCTATCGCGAACTGCTGGCCGAAAGGCCTGATCTGGCGCGGCGTTTCGTGCTGGTCACCGGCGACCTGATCGGTGCGAAAGCGGAGATCGAAGCCTTGCCGGCGCAGCAGCGGCCGCAGATCCTCGAAAAGCCGTTCAGCACGCTCGATGTGCGCAGCGTGCTGTCCGCCATTGCCGAACAGGCGACGGTCAAAGGATAAAAAAGTGGCCCCCGGCGGATTGCGCCGCGGGAGCCGAATGGAGCGCTGGAGGAGCGCTCGGGGAGGTCAGGACACGATCCCGAGAGGGAACCGGTTCGGGATCATGCCTCGACGGAAATCAGAAAACGTTCGGCGTGTCGGTCAACGGTGCGGCGTTGGCGATCATGCGGATGGCGCGGTTCTTGTGCGTACCGGACTGCTGGGCAATGGCGCGCAGGCAATCCACGCTCTCGGCGCCCCAGGACTGGCCCTTGCAGGCGAAGTCGATTGCGCGCATCGGCAGGCGCGCGGTCTTGATGGTTGTCGGCGCGCCATCGATGGCGTTGGCCGGCGGGTTCAGCGAAGCGAAAGCCGGCCCGACCGTCGGCGTAAGCGCCATGCCGAGGAAGGCGCAAGCAGCCAGCCCCATGAACATGGCCATCGGGTGGTCGCTGGCGCGTTGGCGTAACGCCAGTTTCGGGCGGCGGTCAGCGCGCTGTGGAGCCTCAAGGCGGTGGTCGCTGCTGATGGTCTCGACTTTCGCATACATTGCCTTCCCCTTCGCTGAGTTTCTTTTTGGTGATGAAACGAACCTAGCCGCACTTTGTAACGGCGCAAAGGTGACGCGAGCCTGGCAATGTAACCGAAACGAAACATGGTTCCGGGCAAAATCGGGCAAAAACGGTCACAACCCAGCCCGCACGCTCGTCGAACAAAGGTTCGCGCCGCCGGTTTCGGGCCCGATCCCTCCCCGGGTGCCGCTGCAGCGCGGACAGCGCCGGCGAGGCGCCGAGGCCATTTTGATCCCTCGCGACAAGCCTTGTTCGTCCGTCGGCACGCCATGCGGAATCGAGCAGGGACGGCACCTTGGAAACCATCACTAACACCCGGATTCTCCGGGACTTTCCCCGCCAACAGCCCGATCGGATTCAACCGGAAACGGCGCTCGAATTTCAGTGAGAAATCCGGACGATTTTCGCAAGCCATTGCATTTCAATGCAAAATATGCTTTTATTGAATGGCTATTCAACAAAAAGAAGAGACTTTTTATGAACCCGCACCTCCGTGACGTGGCGATCCCCAACGATTGGGACCGGCGGGGACTACCGGGCTGGAGTTACCATTCCAATGCCCTTCTCGAGCTTGAGAAGGAGCATGTCTTTCGCAACCACTGGCAGATCGTCGGACATGTCTCCGACGTACCCGACGCCGGCGACTATCTGACCATGGACGTGGTCGGCGAGCGCGCCTTGATCGTGCGCGGCAAGGATGGCGTGGTGCGCGGCTTCAACAACATGTGCCGCCATCGCGGCAGCCGCGTCGTCGCCGACAGCCAGGGCAATTGCAAGAACGCGCTGGTGTGCCCGTTCCATGGCTGGGTCTACAATCTCGACGGCACGCTGCGCGGCGCCGCGCGCCCGCGCTCTTTCCCCGATCTCGACAAGACCGAGTTCGGACTGATGCAGCTCGATCTCGAAATCTGGATGGGTTTCATCTTCATCCGTTTCCGCAATGGCGGGCCGCAGCCTTCGGTCGCCGAGCTGATGAAGCCGATCGAGCCCGAATTCGCGCACTACAAGGCCGCCGACATGGTGCCCTCCTGGGGCATCTGGGCCCAGAAGACGCCGGTCAACTGGAAGTCGGTGCGCGATGTCGACAATGAAGGCTATCATGTCGCCATGGCCCATCCTGCCTTGCAGGATCTTTATGGCGCGACCTATTTCGACGAGCCGTTCATCAACGGCGTGTCGCGCTCCTTCGCCACCTACAACCCGCATGCCGGCCGCCGCTGGAGCGTCCGGAACTACGTCAAGATCGCGCCCGAGCCGACGCATCTGCCCGACTATCTGAAGAAGGCCTGGGTCTATTACGGCATCTTCCCCAATGCGGTCATCTCGGTGATGCCGGAATCGGTGCAGTTCTACCAGGAGTTTCCGCTATCGACCGGGCAGACGCTGCTGCGCGGCGCCATCTACCGCTACCGCGACGAGAGCCGCGAGCAGGCCGCCGCCCGCTACCTCTCCTTCCGCATCGACCGCGACACCATGTCGGAAGACGTGCAGCTCTCGGTGTGGTCGAACGAATCCATGCTGTCCGAAGCCTTCGAGGGGTTTTACCTCTCCGACCTCGAATATGGCGTGCGCACCCACCACGACCACCTGCGCAAGATGCTGCCGGTGCTGGGCCTGGAGACAGCGCCGGAGGAGAAGGACATGTGGAACTTGAACGACGCGCTCAGGTCGCGTTCGTAAGATGCTGACCGCGAAGCGAGCGTCCCTCTCGCCCGGTCTACGGGAAGGGGATGCCGGCAGGCAGGTGAAGGGCAGCTTTGCGGAATTGCATCGGGTAGGCAACGAGATGCGGATGCGAACAATCGCCAACGCTGGCGCCGCCTCTCATCCTCCTGCTGGCACCCTCGCCCCGTGAAACGGGGAGAAGGGACAAGCCTCACCCCCGCCACACGCCCTCTTTCCTGAGATCGTCCATGGTGCGCGAAATGCCTTCGCGCAGGATGGCGACCATGTCGTCGATCTGCTCTCGCGAAATGATCAGCGGCGGCGACATCACGCACATATTGATCAGCGGCCGCACCAGCAGGCCGAGCTCGTGGCAGTGCGCGTCGATGCGTTTGCCGACATCCTTGTCGAGCTGCAGCGGGTCCTTGCTTTCGCGGTCGGCGACGCATTCGACGCAGCCCATCAGCCCGACGCCACGAACCTCGCCGACCAGCGGCAGCTCTTCCAGTGTCTTCAACTGCGCCTGGAAATAGGGCGCGACCGCCTGCGTGTGCGCAAGCACGCCCTGTTCCAGCAGGTCGAGGTTTTTCAGCGCCACCGCGCAGCCGACGGGATGGCTGGTGTAGGTCAGGCCATGGCCGAACAGGGCGTCGGGATGGTTCGAGCGGCGCAGTTCCTCCAGCAGCCGTTCCGAGATGATGACGCCGCCGAGCGGGAAATAGCCCGAGGTGACGCCCTTGGCGAAGGTGATCATGTCGGGATCGATGCCGAACACGTCGCCCGAGGCAAAAACATGGCCGAGCCGGCCGAAACCCGTCACCACCTCGTCGGAGACATAGAGGATATCGTTGTCGCGGCAGATCTCGCGGATGCGCTTGAGATAGCCGTCAGGCGGCACGACGACGCCGCCGGAGGCCTGCACCGGCTCGCCGACGAAAGCGCCGATCTTGTCGGCGCCGACGCGGGCGATGGTATCGCGGAACTGGTCGACCAGGAAATCGGTGAAAGCGGCAAGGCTCATGCCGTGCGGGCGACGGAACGCATCGGGCGACGACAGCTTGATCACCAGTTCGTCGGCGCCGTCCATCCAGTCGCGGTCGCGCGGGCGGCCGTTGAGCGAGGCCGACAGATAGGTCGAGCCGTGATAGGCGCCGCCCCTGCTCAGGATCAGCTTCTTTTCCGGCCGGCCGCGCACATTGTTGTAGAACTGCATGAAGCGCAGCGCCGTCTCGACGGCCGAAGAGCCGCCGGTGGTGTAGAAGACGTGGCTGAGATCGCCGGGCGCATGGCCGGCGATGCGCATCGCAAGCTCCGCCGACGGCGCGTTCATCGTGTACCACGGCGTGTTGTAGGACAGCGCCATCGCCTGGTCGTACATCGTCCGGGCCAGTTCCTCGCGGCGGTGGCCGACATTGACGCACCACATGCCGGCAGGCCCATCGATCAGCCGCTTGCCGGTGCTGTCGGTAATGTAGATCCCGTCGGCCTCGCCGATCAGCGCGCGCGCTTCGGCACCGACGGAACCGGCATACGGCCAAGGCTGGATGAGGTGGCGCTTGCCCAGTTCGATCGCATCATCGCCGCCATGCGCCGCCATTTCAGTCGCCTTCAGGTCTCTCACCGCCGCCATCGTCGCCTCCATACCGCCTGTCAATCTTTTCTCGGACTTGAAATCGGCGGAAATGCCGGAAATGGCGGCTTTCTTCACCTGATTTTGAATGTCCATTCAATCAATATTTCAGAAATAGCGCTTGATTTCAATCGGCGGATGCGCGCATGATGAAAGAAAGCCGGCAAGCTAGGAACGCGATCAGCAAAAGTGGTCACCGGTTTTGCGTCCGATCGCGCTCCGAAACCAAAATGGGAACACAGCCGGCGCCAGCACAATGGGATGCCGCATGGCGGGACAGTCCAGGCCAGCAACCGAGATCACACCCGGAGCCCTGCCCTCCGGAGTCTTGTTCCCCGGAGTCTTGTTCCCCGGAGTCTGGCTCCCCGGAGTCTGGCTCCCCGGAGTCTGGCCCCCTGGAGTCTGGCAATGACGGCGGCCGCGGAAGGGGCGCCTCCGTTGCGCATGACGCGAGCCAGACGAAATGCCCTT
Organism: Mesorhizobium sp. LNHC221B00; assembly: GCF_000502935.1. Lineage (NCBI taxonomy): Bacteria > Pseudomonadati > Pseudomonadota > Alphaproteobacteria > Hyphomicrobiales > Phyllobacteriaceae > Mesorhizobium > Mesorhizobium sp. LNHC221B00. Next base: position 145,230 of record NZ_AYWR01000004.1, read on the forward strand.
CTGCAATCCGAACCCGTACAGGGCTTTGCGCTGATCAGTCCGACCTTTCTCTACGCGCTGATCCTGCTGGTCCTGCCGATCCTGGTGGTCATCGCCCACTCCTTCTGGACGCAGCACTACCTGACCATCGACCGCACCTTCACGCTGGAGAACTACCGCGTCGCGCTGACCGAGCCGATCTACCGCGATCTGTTGTGGCGCTCGCTCTACATCTCGCTGACGGTCAGCCTGTTCACCGTCGTCCTGGCCTACCCGATCGCCTATTTCATTTCCTTCCATGGCGGCCGTCACAAGAGCCTCTGGCTGTTCCTGATCACCATCCCGTTCTGGACCAGCTATCTCCTGCGCGTGATGTCGTGGAAGGTCATTCTCGGCTACAACGGAGTCTTGAATTCCGGCTTGATGGGCCTCGGCATCATCGACGAGCCGTCGACCGCGCTGCTCTACAATTCGAGCGCCGTCATCATCACGCTGACCCATGCCTGGGCGGCCTTCGCCATCCTGCCGATCTTCGTCTCGCTGGAAAAGGTCGACCGCACGCTGGTCGAGGCGGCGACCGACCTCGGCGACGGTCCGCTGCGTTCGTTCCTGCGCGTGACCTTGCCGCTGTCGGCGCCGGGCGTCATCTCGGCGGCGCTGATCGTCATGATCCCGACCGTCGGCGACTATGTCACGCCCAAGCTCGTCGGCGGCAAGGACGGCGTCATGATCGCCAACGCCATCCAGGCGCAGTTCGGCAAGGCTTCCAACTGGCCGCTGGGCGCCGCCCTTTCCGTTACCACCATGGTGATCGTGACGCTGATGGCCGGGGCCACGGTGCTGGTCATTCGGGCGCTGCAGAGGCTGGCACGATGACGGCGGTGCGGCGCTTCCTGTCCAGCGGCTGGCTGTCCGCCTATGCCTTCCTCTATGTCGCCTTCCTCTATCTGCCCGTAATCTTCCTGCCGATCTTCTCGATCAACACGGCAGCGACGCCGAAGTTTCCGCTCTCCGGCTTTACGCTGAAATGGTATGAGGATCTGCCCAACACCCCGGCCCTGCTCGACGCCGCCTGGAACAGCCTGAAGGTCGGCGTCTGCGCCTCGGTTCTCGCCACGGTGCTCGGCATCCTCGCCGCCCGCTCGATCACCCGCTACCGCTATCCCGGCCGCCGCACCATCAACGGCCTGATNTGCTCGGCATCCTCGCCGCCCGCTCGATCACCCGCTACCGCTATCCCGGCCGCCGCACCATCAACGGCCTGATCATGGCACCGCTGGTGCTGCCCGAAGTGATCGTCGCCATCTCGATGCTGCTGGTGATGCTGCAACTCGGTTTGAGCCTCTCGCTGTTCACCGTGGTGCTCGGCCACGTGTTGATCTGCATTCCCTATTCGATGACGGTGCTGACCTCCGGCTTCGAAGGCTTCGACCGCAGCCTGGAGGAAGCCTCCGCCGATCTCGGCGAAAGCGCCTTCGGCACCTTCCGGCGGGTGACGCTGCCGATGGTGGCGCCGGCCATCATCTCCAGCCTGCTGGTCTGCTTCACCATCTCGCTCGACGAATTCATCATCGCTTTCTTCCTGACCGGCACCGAAGCGACGCTGCCGATCTACATCTGGGGCCAGTTGCGCTTCGCGGCGAAGCTGCCGGGCGTGCTGGCATTGGGCACGCTGCTTCTGGTTGCCTCCTTCCTGCTGATGACAATCGCCGAAATCCTGCGTCGGCGCGCGGCCAGACGCACCCAGAACGAGGGAGGCCTTTATGCCTGAGCAGGCGCAGCGATCCATGATCGAGATCCGCAACGTCACCCGCAGCTATGGAGCATTCAAGGCGCTGGACGATGCTTCGCTGACCATCAGGGAAGGCGAGTTCTTCTCGCTGCTCGGCCCGTCCGGCTGCGGCAAGACCACGCTGCTGCGCATGATCGCCGGCTTCGACAATCCGACCAGCGGTTCGATCGCGGTCGGCGGCCAGCCGATGGAAGGCATCCCGGCCAACCGCCGGCCGACCAACATGGTGTTCCAGAGCTACGCGATCTTCCCGCATCTCAATGTCGAGCAGAACGTCGCCTACGGGCTGAAGCGGCTGAGGCTGCAAGGCGGCGAGGAGAAGCGCCGCGTCGAGGAAGCGCTGGCGCAGGTGTCGCTGACCGGGCTCGGCAAGCGGCTTGCCACCGAACTCTCCGGCGGCCAGCGGCAGCGCGTGGCGCTCGCCCGCGCGCTGGTGATGCGGCCCAAGGTGCTCTTGCTTGACGAGCCGCTGTCGGCGCTCGACAAGAAGCTGCGCGAGCAGATGCAGGTCGAACTGCGCCGCCTGCAGCAGGCGGTCGGCATCACCTTCGTGCTGGTCACCCACGACCAGTATGAGGCGCTCGCCATGTCCGACCGCATCGCCGTGATGTTCGGCGGCAGGATCGCGCAGGTCGCCTCGCCGAAGGAAATCTACCAGCGGCCGGTCAACCGCCAGGTCGCCGACTTCCTCGGCGGCATGAACTTCGTCAAGGCCGAGATCGTCGAGGAGAACGGTGCCTCGCTGGTCGTCGACACGCTGGGCTTCGGCCGCGTCAAGACCGACAAGCCGAAGGCTTTCGTGCGCAATGGCGGCGGCGCCACGCTGGGTATCAGGCCGGAGCGCCTGCGCGTGCTGTGGGACAACGCAACCGCGAAGTTCGAGGTCGCCGGCAAGGTGGTCGAGCGCCACTATTTCGGTGAGATCACCCATCTGATCGTCGAGATACCGGGCCTGGAAAAGCCGCTGTCGGTGACCGAGACCAACGATTTCGGTGCCGATGACATTCCGGTCGGCACCCCGATCCGCCTCGCCTACGACCCCGAGGCCCTGGTGGCGATGTCGGACTGAAGCGCGGCCGCGATCTTCGTGGCAGCGATGCGCCCCGCCACGATCGCGCCCTCGACATAGCCCGGAAATGACGGCGACAGTTCCGACGCGGCGAAATGCACCGGTGGTGCACCGGCAAGGATCGTTCGCTCGGCGTCCCTCGCCGTCACGTCGACGACGAGATCGCTATAGGCGCCGCCGCTCCAGCGGTCATGTGTCCAGTCTCGCCAACTGAAATCGATGACGGCGCCGGCATCCGGGCCGAGGGCTGCCTCCAGGCGGGCGGTGACTTCCGCGCGCAGCCTAGGCTCGCCAAGATCCCGCCAGCGCAGCGCCAGCGGGCCGCCAATGAACACGACGAGCGCGGCGTGGTCGACATCCTTGCTGGCGTCGCAGGCAAACAGTCCCGGCAGGTCGCGCCACATCACCATGCCGCACAAGTCGCGATCACGCCAGAACGGCCTGGCATAACGCACCAGGATCTTGATCACCGCGCCGCTTTCCCACACGCCAAGCGCCTTGTTGAGCACCGCCGGCAAGGCAGGCGCGAAATCGAGCTTCGCGGCCGTCGCCGGCGGCAGCGCGACCAGCACTTGTCGCGCCTCTATGGCGCCGCTGGCCGAGATGACACGAACCCCTTGCGGACCGTGCTCGACGCGCGTGACCGGTTCACCGAGCCGCACCTTGCCGCCTAGATCGCCCGCCAGATCGTCGGCCAGCGATTGCATGGTGTCGCGCAGGAAATACTGCAGCTCCGGCACCTCGTTGGTGATGCGCCGGTCATTGTCGATCAGATGCCAGAGCGGCACATGGTCTAGCGCCAGGCACCACAGGCCTTCGATCATCGAACGGAAGGCCACCCTGGCATCGGCCGGATCGTGCTGGCGGGCAAGCCAGTCGGCGACGGTCAGTCCGGCAATCGAGGCATCGTCGGGATCGATCCTGTTCATCCGCTCGCGGATCGCCATCGCACCATGGTAGGTTCGCTCGGCCTCTTCGATCGACATCGACGGATGGCTGATGAAATCGCCATTCACATAGGTTTCGACGAAGGCCTTGCCGCGCGCCGCGGCCAGCGTCGTCACTTCCGGCATGTCTTCGCAGAAAAACTGTCCGCCACTGTCGATCCGTTCGCCAAGCCCGTTGCGAGCAGCTTCGACCCTGCCGCCGACGCGGTCGCGTGCTTCCAGCAGCAGGAAATCGATGCCGGCCTTCTTCAGCTCGAGCGCTGCCGACAGGCCGGTGAAACCGGCGCCGACGATGATGACATCGGTGCTTTCCAATTCGCTCGTCAATAGCCGGCCTTGATCTTCTCGAACTCGGCGACCATGCGTTGCTTCAGTTCCGGCGCCACCGGCTGCTGGAACAGCGTCTTGTCGAGAAACTTGTCGAGATTGTCGAAGCCGCGGTCGGTCAGCACCCTGTGGTCGATCGCGGCCATGCCGGCGCCGTTGCCGTGGCCATAGCCGAAGGTCTTGACCAGATAGTCCGAAACAGCGGGAGCGTTGACCGCGTTCAGGAAGTCATAGGCCTCATCCAGCTTGCCCGGCGCATCCTTCATCACCACATAGCCGCACACCCAGGTGGAAATGCCTTCCTTGCTGTCGCGGTTCATGGCGATCGGCAGGCCCTGCCCCTTGAGCGTCACATAGGTCTCATTCCAGCCCCAGACGAGATCGACCTCATTGCCGATGAAGGCCTGGTTGAGATCGGTGTCGTCGGTCCAGTAGAAACGGATGTTCTTGTGCACATCGCGCAGGAAGGCCGACGCCTCCTGGAACTGCGCATCGGTCATCTTGGTCCAGTCCTTCAGCCCGATGACCAGGCTTGCCAGCGCATAGGCGTCGTCGACATTGTCACCGATGGTGACACGGCCCCTATATTTCGGGTCGGCGAATATCCTGAGCGACTGCGCCTCGTCGGCCGTTACCTTGTCGGTGCGGTAGAGCAACGACGTGTTGCCCCAGTCGAAGGGCATGAACCAGGCCTTGCCATCGGCGGTGACTGCAAGGTCCTTCATCGCCATGATGCCGGGATTGAGATCCTTCCAGCCCGCGATCCGGGAGGTGTCGAGCGGCTGCAGCATGCCGGCCTCGCGCCACTTGACCACGCTTTGCGAGCAGGGATGGGCGATGTCGGCCTTGAAGCCCGCCCGCATCTTCTCGAAGGCCTCGTCCTCGTCGCCGAAGAAAGCGAAGGTAGGCTCGGCGCCATATTTGGTCGTGTAGGCCGGGTGCAGCAACGGATCCTCATAGCCCGACCAGTCGAACACCACGAGATCGCCACCGCCTTCGGCGAGGGCATGGACCGCGCCGGTGCCCATGCAGACAGTGGCAAGGGCAAGGCGGCGTAGCACTGACGTCATGGCAAACTCCCCCATCGCGAAAAAAGCTGCTGCTGCGAGGTTAGGAGAATTCGGCTCTCTTGGCGAGCCCGTCCACCCGCCATCCCGGCGCGTGGACGGAGAGCCGAAACCGGCTCAGTAGCCGGCTTTGATCTTCTCGAACTCAGCGATCATCTTGAGCTTGAGATCCGAGGGAACCGGCGACTGGAACAGGGTCTTGTCGATGAATTTCTGCACGTCGTCATAGCCCTTTTCCTTCAGGATCGCCTGATCGACGCCCGCCATCCCCTTGGCGTTGGCCTGGCCGTAGCCCCAGTCCTTGACCAGCACCTTGGCTGTCTCAGGATCGTTGACGGCGTTCAGATAGTCATAGGCCTTGTCGATATTGCCGGGCGCATCCTTGAACAGCACATAGCCGCAGACCCAGGTCGAGATACCCTCACTGGTGTCCTTCTTCGACTTGATCGGCACGCCGGCCGCGACCGACTGCACCGTCGCATCGTTCCAGGCCCAGGCAAGGTCGACCTCGCCGCCGCTCAGCAGTTGAACGACGTCGGTGGTGTCGGTCCAGTAGGAGCGCACGTTCTTGTGCACCTGGCGCAGGAAGTCGGACGCCTGCTTGAACTGGTCGTCTGTCATCTTGGTCCAGTCCTTGACACCGATGGCAAGGCTCGCCAGCGCATAGGCATCGTCGACATTGTCACCGATCGACACCCGTCCCTTGAACTTCGGATCGGCAAACGCCTTCAGCGACTGGACGTCCTTCTCGTCGATCTTGGAGGAATTGTAGGTCAGCTGCGTGTTGCCCCAGTCCCAGGGCATGAACCACGCCTTGCCGTCATCGGTCGTGGCAAGGTTCTTCATCGCCATGATGCCGGGATTGAGGTCTTTCCAGCCGGTGATCTTCGACGTGTCGAGCGGCTGCAGCAGGCCGGCCTCACGCCATTTCGTCACGCTCTGAGAGCAGGGGTGGCCGAGGTCGGCCTTGAAGCCGGAGCGCACCTTCTCGAAGGCCTCATCCTCGTCGCCGAAGAAGGCGAAGGTCGGCGAATCGCCGTTCTTCTCGACATATTTCGGGTGGAAGCTGGGGTCTTCATAACCAGACCAGTCGAACACGACCAGATCCTTGTCGGCGGCGATCGCCAATGCGGCGGCCGAGGCCGCCAGCGTTCCCGCCAGCGCGAGCGTCAGTGTCAGGCGTCTCGTCAATGTCTTCATTGCTGTTCCATCCTCTGTGGTCTTCTTATGCTTTGGTCGCGCCTTTCAGCGGGTAGTGCTTCGGGAAAGCCGCCGACAGGAATTCGTTGGCCGCCAGCAGGGCGGTTTCGCGGGTAGTGTCCTCTGTTCCCATCATCAGCCGCAGCCACAGGCCTTCCAGCATGGCCGACAGCGCCAGCGCCATGGCCTGCGGTTCATAGGCATAGGAGCCGCTGTGCTTGAGCGTCGTGCAAAGGTCGATGAAGACCTGCTGGTAATAGTTGTCGCGCGAACTGCTCAGCGCCTGATAGGTCGGCCGCGACTTGGCCTCGCCCCAAAAGGCCAGCCAGGCTGCGAGCTTGCGCTTGTTGCAGATCGAGCGGTCGAAATCGGCCCACACCAGCTGCTGCAGCTGCCGCGCCGGATCGTCGCCTGCCTTCTGCAGGGAGGCGCGCCAATGCGCCGAATACTCGTCATACATATGCTGCAGCGTCGCGATCAGCAGCTTTTCCTTGCTCTCGAAATGGAAGTTGACGATGCCTCGCGAGAGGCCCGCGCCATCGGCGACATCGGCCATCGTCGTCTCGGCGTAGCCGCGCTTGGCCAGCGAATCGATCGTCGCCTCGATCAGCTGCAGCCGCCGGACCTCTTTCGAGGCCTTGCGGCCGCGCTTTTCGGCATCGCCTTTACGCGCCGTTTCGGAGAGAGCGTCGCTCGCCTCTGCAGTCTTCATGGGTGTGACGGTCTCCAGCATTGCCGGCTATCCAGCCGGCTTCCAACCGCGCAGATGAGTGGGACGGTGCTCGCCACTGTCAAGCACCTTCTGCATGGCTTCCCAGGTCGCGATGTTCTTGTCGACATAGGCCGCGCCGACCACGGCTGCGACTGGCGCATAGAGTGGTCCTTTCAGCCTTTCCAGCTCGCCCCGCGCCACCTCGCGATACCAGGGATTGCGGTCCCTGATGGTGACATCGGCAAAGCCTGCACGGCGCATCGCCTGTGCATAGCGCGCCGGCGATGCCATGGCGAAGGACAGGCCCTCGGTGGCGACATACGCCTTCATCTCGGGTGACGGTTCGCCGTCATGCCCAATCATCCAGTTGGAGGCCGCGAAGACACCGCCGGGCTTCAGCACGCGGAATATCTCGGCGAACAGCGCGTCCTTGTCCGGCACATGCAGCAGCGCGTCCTTGGAAAAAACGACATCGAAGGAGCGATCGGCGAAAGGCAGCGGTCCCGGTGGCGCCTGGATGAAGCTGGCGCGCTCCGTGAGCCCGCGCGCGGCGGCTCGCCGTCGGGCCGCCTCGATCACCGGCTGTTCGACATCGAAACCGGTGGCATGGACGGCGCCTTGGCGCTCGACCAGATGCAGCGTGATGCCGCCCGAGCCGCAGCCGATATCGAGGATCGTCCTGCCCTCAAGCGAAAGACCTTGGACCACCCGGTCGACCTCCTCGGGTCCACCTGGCGACAGGTAGCCATCGCCCCACAGCGCCTCGAGGAAGCGGATGGCGGTGTCGTCATACTCCGGCTCGGCATCTGCCGTTTCGATCATTCGATCCCCAATCGATGAATGCCCGTTTCGAACGTCGGCAAAGCGTAGCGCATGCGAAGGAAAACGCAACATCATTTGTTGAACATTCATTCAGTATGGCTGGACAGAATGGCGGATGCCATGCCAAATTCCGCGCAATCGGGAACAGATCACGCAAAAATGAACAGCGGGTCGCACGTGAGAATTGGGCCAAAATGAAAGCTTGGGATGCGATCATCATCGGCGGCGGACACAACGGGCTGGTCAACGCCTGCTATCTGCAGCGCGCCGGGCTCGACGTGTTGTTGGTCGAGAAGAACGACTGGGTCGGCGGCGCCGCCACCAGCCGCGAGTTGACCCCGGGCTTCCTCTATTCCAACTGCTCCTATGTCTGCTCGCTGTTCCGTCCCGAGATCATGCGGGACCTGGAACTGCCGCGCTTCGGCCTGCAGGTCATCTCCTACGAAGGTGGCGCGGTGTTCACCCGTGACGGCGACTATCTCGCCAACTACCGCGACCACGATGCCCATCGGCGCGAATTCGCCCGCTTCTCCAAACGCGACGCCGAGGCCTATGACCGCTACGCCCGCGATGTGACGCGGCAGTGCCGCTTCATCCAGCCGCTGTTGATGCGCACCGCGCCCGACCCGACCAGCCTCAAGCCGCGCGACCTCGGCGAGCTGCTCTATCTCGGCAAGAAATTCGCCGGTCTGTCGGCGGAAGAAATGGCGCTGACGCTGCGGTTCTGGACCATGTCGATCTCGGAATTCCTGGACGAATATTTCGAGACCGATGTCATCAAGGCCAACTTCGCTTTGTCCGGCATCATCGGCACCGCGCTCGGGCCCATGTCGCCGGGTACGGCTTACGTGCTGCTGCACCACTATATGGGCGAGGTCGACGGCTCGGTCGGCGCCTGGGGCTATGCGCGCGGCGGCATGGGTGCGGTGACCAAGGCGCTGGCCGCTTCGTTCAGGGCCTCGGGCGGCACCATCCGCACCGGCGCCGAGGTCGACCACGTGCTGGTGAACCGAGGCAAGGCCAAGGGCGTGGTACTGGCCGGAGGCGAGGAGATTTACGGCAAGCTCGTCGTCTCCAACGCCGATGTGAAGCGCACTTTCCTCAAGCTGGTCGAGGAAAAGGAGCTGCCCGACATTTTCCTGCGCCGGGTGAAGAACTTCAAGATCCGCGGCTCCTCCGGCAAGGTCAACATCGCGCTCGATTCGCTGCCGGAATTCCCGGCTTTGCCGAAAGATTCGCCGGTCTATCGCGGCGACATGCATTTCACCGATTCGATGGAGCGTATGGAGCGCGCCTATGACGATTGGAAGGCCGGTCGCTGGTCGGCCGACCCGTTCCTCGACATGGTGATCCCGACAACGCTTGACCCGACCATGGCTCCCCCTGGCAAGCACTTCATGAGCTGTTTCGTGCAGTATGCGCCGCCGAAGGTGAATGGCCGCGACTGGACCGACGCCGATCGCGACGGCTTCGCCGAAAGCGTGATCGCCCAGATCGCCGAGTACTCGCCGGGTTTCCGCGACCGCATCGTCCACATGGAGGTGCGCACGCCGCGTGAGATCGAGGCCGAGGTCGGCCTCACCGAAGGCAACATTTTCCAGGGCGAACTGACCTTCGACCAGCTTCTGTTCAACCGCCCGGTGCCCGGCTACGCGCAATACCGTTCGCCGCTCGGTGGCCTCTACATGTGCGGCTCCTCCACCCATCCGGGCGGCGGCGTGATGGGTGCGCCCGGCCGCAACGCGGCGGCGGAAATCCTGCGCGATCTCGCCAAATCGACCTTGCATATGAGCCCGGCCCATGACGTCATTTGATGCAATCGTCATCGGCGGCGGCCACAACGGCCTCGTCGCCGCCGCCACGCTGGCGAAGGCCGGCCGCAACGTGCTGGTGCTGGAAGCCGGAGCCGAGATCGGCGGCGCCGCGCGCACCGAGGAATTCGCGCCCGGCTTTCGCGTCTCGTCAGTCGCTCATCTGCTTAACCGGCTGCATCCCGACGTGATAACAACGCTGGAGCTGGAGAAGCACGGGCTAAGAATCCTGCGCGCCGACTTCATGCCCTCGGTTGCTCTGTCCAGGGATGGCCCGCCACTTGTCCTGCATGGCGCCTATGGCGAGGTGCTGACCGGCGCCAGTTCCTCCGAGCAATCGGCCTGGAAGGAATTGCGCGCGCAGCTGCTGCGCTATGCCGGCATATTGAAACCGTTCCTCTCCCGCCGACCGCCCGATCTTGCCGGCATGTCGCTGCTGGAGACCGCTGCCCTCGGCCAGGCCGCGCTGGCGCTGAAGAAGCTCGGCAAGGAAGACATGCGTGATTTCCTGCGCGTGCTGTTGATGAACGTCGCCGACCTGCTTGACGAACAGCTTACCGATATCAAGCTGAAAGGCCTGCTTGCCTTCGACGCGACGCTCGGCAGCCATCTCGGTCCACGCTCGCCGACTTCGCTGCTTGGGCTCTACTATCGCCTGGCCGGCGAGACCGGCGGGGCGGCCGGCGCGCAGATGCTGCCGCAAGGCGGCATGGGCGCGGTCGTCGCCGCCATCGGCGCTGCGGCGGAGAAGGCCGGCGTGACAATCCGCACATCGGTTCCGGTCGCAAAAATCATTGTCGAGAACGGCCGCGCCGTCGGTGTCGCGCTCGCCAATGGCGAAGAGCTGCGCGCCAGAACAATCGTCTCCGCCATCAACCCGGCGACCACCTTCCTCGATCTTGTCGGCCCGCGCCAGATCGACACCGGCTTCGTGCGCAAGGTGAAGAACATCCGCATGACGGGCGATGCGGCCAAGCTCAATCTGGCGCTCGACCGGCCGCCGCAATTCACCAGCGTCGATGCCGCCGGCCACAAGGGCCGCCTCGTCATCGCGCCCTCGCCCGATCATGTCGAGCGCGCCTTCAACCCGTCCAAATATGGCGCGTTCTCGCCCGAGCCGGTGATGGAGATCACGCTGCCCAGCCTCGCCGATCCGTCGCTCGCGCCGGATGGCGGCTGCGTGCTGTCGGCGGTGGTGCAATATGCGCCCTACGCGTTGAGGGAAGGCTGGGCTGCCGGCAAGCCGAACTTCCTTGAGGCTATCATGACGCAGCTCGATACCTATGCCCCTCGCATCGGCAAGAGCGTTGTCCATGCCGAGCTTCTGACACCGGCCGACATCGAGGCGCGTTACCGCATGCCGGGCGGCCACTGGCACCACGGCGAACTGCAGGCCGACCAGATGCTGATCTCGCGTCCCGTCTCCGGCTGGTCGGGCTACGACACCCCGGTCGACGGTCTGTTCCTGGCCGGCGCCGGCTCGCATCCTGGCGGCGGTGTCTCCGGGGCACCTGGGCTCAATGCCGCGCGGCGTATTATTGCGATGAGGGGGTGAGCATGATTTTTCTATTCACGGAAGTCCAGCCCTACGGCGAAGGATCGCCATCATGAACCATCAACCCACCATCACCCCATCCGCCGATCGCATCGCCGCGCAATCCCATTTCCGCACGCTGCGCCTCGGCACACCGTTCCAGCCGCGCCTCGACGCGCTGGCCAAGACCCAGGACTGGTACAATTGGGCAGGCTACCGCGCGCCGCATTCACTGTGGGACGAGGAGCTCGAATATTTCGCCATCCGCAGCCAGGCGGCGCTGTTCGACATTTCGCCGATGACCAAATACCGGATCGAAGGGCCGGACGCCGAAGCTTTCCTCAGCCGCGTCACCTTGCGCGACGTTACGAAACTCAAGCCCGGCCGCGTCCACTATACGGCGTGGTGCGACGACGCGGGTTTCGTCCTCGATGACGGCACGCTGTTCCGGCTTTCGCCGACACGCTTCCGGCTCTGTTCGCAGGAGCGGCATCTGCCCTGGCTTCTCGACAGCGCCATTGGCTTCAGCGTTACGGTCGAGGAAGAAACCGAGGCCGTCGCCGGCCTTGCGCTGCAAGGGCCGACCTCCTTCGCCGTCCTGCGCGATGCCGGGTTCGTCGGCGTCGAGAAACTGAAGGTCTTTGACCTCGCCGATTTTCCCCATGACGGCGGTACCGTCAGCATTTCGCGCACCGGCTTCACCGGCGATCTCGGCTACGAACTGTTCGTGCCGGCCGACAGAGCGCTGAGCCTCTGGGACCGGCTGATGGCGGCGGGCGAACCGCGCGGCATCCGCGCCATCGGCTACACCGCACTCAATCGTTCGCGGCTCGAGGCCGGGCTGATCGTCGCCAATGCGGACTTCACCACAGCCGAGCACGCCATTCGCGCCGACCGCTTGCGCATGCCGGACGAGATCGGGCTCGGCTTCATGATCGATCCAAAAAAGGGCCATTTCAACGGCCGCCGCGCCATTCTCGAGGCCCGCGCCAAACGCAAGCTCCGCCATGTGCTGGTCGGGCTGGAGATCGAAGGCAACGTCCCGGCCGAACACGCCATCGTCTACCACAAGAAAAGCCAGGAGGTCGGTCTGGTCAGCGCCGCCATGTGGTCGCCGATGGCCAAGCGCAACATCGCCGTCGCCTCGCTGGCGCGGCCCTACGGTGATACTGTCGTGGAGGACCTGTGGGTCGAGATCTACGCCATGCGCGAGCTGCAGTACCAAAAGCTGATGAAGCGGGCCAAGGTGGTGGCGCGGCCCTTCATAAAACTCGACCGCCGCACTGCCAATCCGCCGGCGGATTTCTGACCGTGGCCGACGAGACAGGCGAGCAAGAAGATGCGGAAGCCGCCGAGCAGTGGGAGCTGGTCAACACGCCGCTCGGCGAGAAATGGTCGGGCCGCACGCGCTATGCCGCCGCCATGTACTTCTACAAACGCGGCGAGATGAGCGCCGAGACGCTCGAAGTCTATCGCATCTGCGCAAGGCTCGATTCGGAAAACCCGCTGCCGATCATCAGGGATCGTGGCGTCGGCAAGGACTGGCTGAAGCGCATCGGCTTCGAATAGGTCGTTCAGCCTATCGTTTTTTCAAGCATGCTCAGCCAGTTGCGGTAAGCGATCTTCTCGATCAGCGCCCGCCCGAAGCCGCGCGCGGCCAGCGCATCGATCAGCTTCGGCAGGCCGGCCACATCTCCGATGACTGCCGGGATCATGGCGCCATCGAAATCCGAGCCGAGACCGACGCCATCCTCGCCCAAGGCCTGCAGCAGGGAATCGACATGGCGCACCATGATATCAAGGCTGGTGTCGGCATTCATGCGGCCGTCCTCGCGCAGGAATCCGGTGGCAAAGTTCAGCCCGACCATGCCACCGGACTCGCGGATCGCGCCGAGCTGCCAGTCGGTGAGGTTGCGCGAATGGCCGCAGATCGCATGCACGTTGGAGTGCGTGGCAACCAGCGGTGCATCACTAAGCCCAACCACGTCGCGAAAGCCTTTCTCGTTGAGATGCGAGAGGTCGATCATGATCTTCAGCTCGTTGCAGGCCTTGACCAGCGCCTTGCCGGCATCGGTCAGCCCGGGCCCGGTGTCGGGCGAAGAAGGAAAGCGGAATGGTACGCCATGGCCAAAGGCATTCGGCCGGCTCCAGACGATACCGAGCGAACGCAGGCCCGCGGCATGCAGCACGTCGAGCATGGTGAGTTCGGGATCGATCGCCTCGACGCCTTCGATGTGGAACACCGCCGCGATCGTCTCGCGCGCCATGGCGTCGCGGACATCGGCGGCGCTGCGGCAAACGGCAAGCGCTCCGGCCCGTTCCAGCCGAAACAGGATCGAGGCCATCGCGATCGTCGAGTTGAGCGCATCGGTGCGCGGGACTTCCGGAGGCAAAGGCTCGCTGTCGCTCGGTGCCGAGGGTACGGCGCTGCGCCTGGCTTTCTCGACCGGCGGCGGGAAGATGGCGAACATGCCGCCGGCAAAGCCGCCGGCCTTGGCGCGCGGCAGATCGATGTGGCCGCCCGATTTCCCCTCGCTAAACAGCTTTTCGACGTCCGTGTCCTTGGACTGATACAGCCTGAGCAGCGTGTCGTTATGGCCGTCGAAGACGGGGACGAGGTCGGATGCGGTCATTGGGGGATCATTCGGTTCGTTTGTCGGCGCGGGAGCGATTATCATACCCACTTAGGCACGATGTGCTACCCGCGCAAATTACAAAGCCGTGCCGGCGGCTGACCTTTTGTCCCCGCGCAGCTGATCACCCGCCTGTCCGATCCTATTGCTTCAGCACGTCGGCCCATTCCTTATGCCGGCGGAACTGGGCGTTGGCGAACGGACAAAGCGGAATGATCTTCTTGCCCGCCGCACGTGCGTCCTCGACGGCGCGGGTCACGAGCCGAAGCCCGGCACCCTGGCCGCGAAAGACGTCCGGCACTTCTGTGTGATCGATGATGATCTGGTGCTCGCCGATCTTGGTGAAGGTCATCTCGGCCTCGGCGCCACCGGGGCCGCGCAAGACATAGCGACCCTTGGAGCCGCGATCCTCCAGTTCGATCTCAGGCAGTTGGTCGGGCATCTCTAGACTCCTTGCGCGGCGCCGGCAAAAAACCGCCGGGCCGCCTCGATTTCGTTCGGCCGCACCTCGTGCCCGCCATCGTGCCACTCCACTGTGACATCGGCGCCGTCGGCACGCAAATAGGCTTCGAGCCGTGTTGTCAGGTTCGGCGGGCAGATCGGATCGCGCTTGCCGGCGGTCACCAAGATGTGACGGCCGGCGAGGCTGCCGTTGACCTGTGGTTCGAACGGGATCAGCGGATGCATCAGCACGGTGGCATCGAACTGCTCTGGTGCGGCAAACATCACCGAGGCCAGGATGTTGGCGCCGTTGGAATAGCCGAGGCCAAACACCGCCGATGGCTTCGCAGCCTCGACATGCGCCTTGACGAAGCCGGCCACCTTGTCCGTCGCCCGCGCCAAATCGTCCATGTCGTAGACGCCCTCTCCGGTACGGCGGAAGAAGCGCGTCGCGCCTTGTTCGGACACATCGCCACGCGGCGAGATGATGGTGGCCTGAGGCGCGAGATCGCGCCCCAGTGAGACAAGCTGGCTCTCGTCGCCTCCCGTGCCGTGGAAGACGAAGAGCAGCGGACCGCCGGGCGAGCCGGGCAGCACCTTGTGGATGTAGGCGTCCTTGCTCATGGCATCAGCCTTCCAGTTTCTGCAGATGCTGTTCCAGATAGGGTCTGAGGTGCTGGTGCTGCGCCGGCAGCTTCAGCGCCTCCCCGAGATGAGCGGTATCCTCATCCCTGTCGAAACCCGGTTCGTTGGTGGCGACTTCGAACAGCACACCGCCCGGTGTGCGGAAATAGATCGCCCAGAAATAGTCGCGGTCGATCACCGGCGTCACCCCATAGCCGGTGTCCATCAACGCTTTGCGCACTTCGAGCTGCTTGGCGCGGTTCTCGACGGCGAAGGCGACATGGTGGACGGAGCCGGCGCCAAGATCGGCGAAGGCCGCCGTCGGCAGCGATTCGATGTCGACGACATCGGCGCCGTTGCCGTTCTTCAGCGCCAGCCGGCTGATCGTGCCCGATTTCTCGACTTCCTCGTAGCCCATGAACTTCAAGAGCTCCTCGGTGGCGCCGCCATCCTTCAGCCTGAGCGCGACCGAGTGAAAGCCACGGATCGCCTCGTCGGCGGGAATGCCGCCCTTGGCCCAGGGCGCACGGCTGTCGGCCTTGTCCTCGACCAGCGCGAAACCGTCGCCGTCGGGGCCATCAAACCTGATCCGCTTCTCACCGAAGCTCTCCTCGCGCGAGACGTCGGTCACGCCTTCATCGGCAAAGCGCTTTTCCCAATAGGCGAGCGTGCCCTGCGGCACGGAATAAACCGTGGTGCCGACTTCGCCGACGCCGCGACGGCCCTTGCCGATGTTGGGAAACGGGAAATAAGTCATCACCGAACCGGGCGTGCCGACCTCGTCGCCATAATAGAGATGGTAGACGTCGGGCGCATCGAAATTGACGGTTTTCTTGACCCGGCGCAGGCCGAGCTTGTGGGTGAAGAAATCATTGTTCTGCCTTGCATCCCTGGCCATCGAGGTGACGTGGTGCAGGCCCCTGATCTGATCGAGCATTGTCTGCTCCTTCCCTTGGTATCAGTGCGGCCCTCGCCGCTGTCCACGCCAATATGAGGACACCACCGTTTGTGGCAAAGGCGGCAAACACAGAATGGACTGTGCTGCAAAAGTGAACAATCGAAAGATATTTGTTCACCAATCGACTCACAGAAGCGGTCTTGCGCCGCTACCGGAAATCGGTTCCATGAGCGGCGTTCGAACATGCAGCGAAAGGTATAACACGTGGCTGGAACAGGCAGGCGCCCCAACGTTCTCCTGATTACCTGCGACCAGTGGCGCGGCGATAGCCTCTCGGCCGCCGGCCATCCCGTGGTGAGGACGCCGAATGCCGATGCGCTGGCCGCCGAAGGCGTGCTGTTCAAGCGCCACTATGGCGGCGCCGCACCTTGCTCGCCGGCCCGCGCCTGCCTCTACACCGGCCTCTACCAGATGAACAATCGCGTCTGCCGCAACGGCACGCCGCTCGACGCTCGCCACGGCAACATTGCGCTGCATGCGCGCAGCCTGGGCTACGACCCGACGCTGTTCGGCTACACCGACGTCTCGCTCGATCCGCGCTTGCTGGCGCCAGGCGACCCAAGGCTGCAGAGCTACGAAGGCGTGCTGCCGGGTTTCACAGTGCGCCAGCTGCTGCCCGAGCATCAGAAGCAATGGCTCTCCTGGTTGAAGCAGCAGGGCATCGATGTCAGCGCCGGATCGCCCGGCATCCATCGTCCCCTGGAAGACCACGCCGACGCAGTGACGGAGGCGCCGCCAGCCTATTCGAAAGACCATACGCCGACGGCTTTCCTTACCGGTGAGTTCATCCGCTGGCTCGGCGAGCAGGAGCAGGCTGCGCCCTGGTTCGCGCATCTCTCCTTCATCAGCCCGCACCCACCCTTCATCGTGCCGGAGCCGTACAACACGCTATACGATCCAGCCGAAGGCCCGGCCTTTCACCGCGCGGAGAGCTGGCGGGCTGAAGCGCAGAGCCATCCCTATCTCGCCTATGATCTTGGCGGGCAGAAACGCGCGAGGTTCCGCCCCGGCGCTGTAGGCAAAGTGCACGACTGGAGCGAGGATGATTTCCGCCAGATCCGCGCGATCTACTACGGCATGATCGCGGAGATGGACGCGCAGCTCGGCCGCGTCTGGCAAGCAGTCAAGGCCGCGGGTGCGTGGAACGACACCGTCATCGTGCTGACCTCGGACCACGCCGAGATGATGGGCGACCATTTCATGCTGGGCAAGGGCGGCTACTTCGACGGCAGCTATCACATCCCGCTGATCATTCGCGATCCACGACATCGCAAGGCCGCCGGCAGTTCGGTCGATCGCTTCACCGAAGCGGTCGACATCTTGCCCACGCTCATGGATCTGCTTGGCGAAGCCCCTGAACCGCATCTCGACGGATGTTCGCTGAAACCATTCCTGAGCGGCGGAACGCCGGCTGTCTGGCGCGACGCCGCGCATTGGGAGTTCGATTTCCGCTCGATCGCGGACGGGGAAGCCGAGCGGCATTTCGGCATTGCCTCGCGCCAATGCAACCTGGCCGTCATCCGCACCAAAAAATTCAAATACGTGCATTTTGGCGGCGGCTTGCCACCCTTGCTCTTCAACGTCGAGGCAGACCCTGGCGAACTGACCAATCTCGCCACCAGCCCTGCACATCTGTCCACCCGTCTGGAATTCGCCGAGCGGCTTCTCGCCTGGCGTGCCGAACATCTCGACCAGTCGCTGGCGCTGGCGGAGCTGACGGACAATGGTGTGGTGGGGTATGTGAGTGAGGGCAATAAGGGAGTAGGGCAGTAAGGGCGACATGGCCGGCGCCGACTTGGCACCCTACCGCCCTACCGCCCTACCGCCCTACTGCCCTACCGCCCTACTGCCTATCGTACAACCATCCGCTGCTGGTCGCGCTTTTCGGCATAGCTGCCCTTGTCGTAGGCAGTTTGCGCCTCCAGCTGTTTCTTGGTGAACGTCGTGTAGAGGTACTTCTTGCCGTTCTTGTCGGTCATGAATTTCAAATTATCCATGCCGACAGCCACTTCCTTCGAGCCTATGCCAAGGAAGCCGCCGACGTCGACGATGACCGCGTCCGGTTTTTTGTCCGGGGTCAGCACCACATCGCCGATCTCACCGACCTTGGCGTCATCGGCGCCGTAGACGGTTGTGCCCTTAAGGTCGTCGACCCTGATCTCACCGATGGGCATGGGGGTCAGCGACGACTTGTCGATGGCTGCGGTCTGTGTCTGATCGGGAGCCGTAGCCGCGGGAGCCTCGGCGGTCTTGTCTGCGGGAGCGGCGGCAGGTGCGGTGGTGGCGGAGGGCGCCGTGGCCGGAGCGGTTGCAGCCGGCGCATTGGATGCCGTCGTCGCCGGCACAGGATCATAGGCCTTGCGGTTGAAATCCGGTTGCGCCTGCAGCTCTTCCTTGGTGGTCTGCGCGACCAGCCAGCGGTCACCGTTCTTCTCGGCCCACTTTGCCTTGCTGAAGTCATAGGTCACGTTCTTGGCCCCGAGGCCCAGGAACCCGCCTACCCCGATGACCAGGGACTCGGCCTTGCCTTCCTTGGACAGCACGATGTCATTGACCTCGCCGATGTTCTGGGCGTCATCTCCGGTGCCGTTGTAGACGGTCTCACCGATGATGTTGGTGGCAAGATTGCCATCGGCGCGCTTTACCGGCTCGGCCGGAGCGGCGGCAGGTGCCTGTGCCGTATCGGTTGCCGCGGGTGCTGCCGCGTTGGAAGCCGTAGGCGCTGGCGCGGGTTCATAAGGCTTGCTGTCGAACTCCGGATGGGCCTTCAACTCGTCCTTGGTTGTCTTGGCTATCAGCCAGCGGTCGCCATTCTTCTCGGCCCATTGCAGCTTGTCGTAGTCGAAGGCGACATTCTTCGTTCCGACACCGAGAAAGCCGCCGACGCCGATGACGACGGATTTCGTCATGCCATCCTTGTCGAAGACGACATCGGTGACCTTGCCGATATTTTCGGCGTCGTCACCTGGGCCGTTATAGACGGATTCGCCGATGATGTTGGTGACGATGCTACCTTCGGCGCGTATCGCCGAACCAGCGGCGGGCTGCTGGACGGAAGGTGTGGCCGGTCCCGGGCTTGCCTCGGTCTGCGCAAAGGCGCCGGTCGCGGCCATCGCTGCGAGTGCGGTCGAAGCTAAAAGGGTGCGGATCATGATCATCTCTCCTGCGTGCCTGAGTGCATCATTGCGTACACGCCGCGCCGGGTTTTGACCGTCGCCGAGCACGGCATTTCTACAATTCACAACGTCGTGAGCATGCTGTTGTTCCGACAAAAAGCGCGCGGCGTTCGTGATGAAAAGCTGAGGCGAAATGCGGGGCAACCCCACTGGATGCAACCGCGGATTCCGGCGCCGCCGGAACCTTTCCCGCTTCGCTGCGTTTCAGCCTTCGGCTGGGCACGTTCCGGCCAAACTGTGTCTTAGACAGCGGAGCGGGCATGAAATTTGCGGCGGTGCTGAACCGGGACGGTGGCACCCTGCGTACCACCGACCTCGCGGCTTTTTCCGACCGGATGCGTCGGACCCTGGAAAGCGCGGGCCATTCTCTCAGCATCGATGTCGTTGCCGGCAAGGACGTGGTCGAAACCCTCGACAGCGCTGTCTCGCGCCGTGCCGTCGATATCGTGTTGGCCGGTGGCGGTGACGGAACCATTTCCGCCGCGGCCGCCAGGCTGATGGGCAAGGAGAAAGCGCTTGCCATATTGCCGGCTGGCACGATGAACCTGTTCGCACGCGGCCTGGGCATTCCCCAGTCGCTCGATGCGGCGCTGAAATCCTTCGCCGACGGCGAAATCATCGCCGTCGACATGGCCACGGCCAACGGCCAGCCCTTCATCCATCAGTTCTCCATCGGCATGCATGCGAGGATGGTGCAGTTGCGCCAAAGGATGGAATTCGGTTCGCGCCTGGGAAAGATCGGGGCTTCGGCTAAGGCGGCGTGGGCGACGATCAAGAATCCGCCGGCGATGAACGTCACGTTGAGCATCGGCGAAACCGAGATCGCGGCGCGCATCACCGGCATCGGTATTACCAACAATTTGTTTGGCGAAGGCCACCTGCCCTATGCCGACAACCCTGCTGGCGGCGTGCTCGGTATCTACGTCACGGTGGCGCAGCAGCGTGCAGAACTGGTCAAATTCTTCTTCGACGTGGCGCGTGGCAAATGGCGCGACAACGAGCATGTCGAGATCCACCAAGCCGACCGGGCGGTTCTGAAAATCCACTCGGGCAGTAAGAAGTTCCACGCCGTGATGGATGGCGAACTGGTCAGGCTCGACCGCGAGACGACGCTCGAAATCCGGCCTGGCGCGCTCAATGTCCTGGTGCCGGCCAGCATTGCCGAGGCAAAGGCCGCCTGATGCGATCTCGGACGATGACGGTCAAGGCTCTAGTTGCTCGGCGCGCTTCCTTGCTCTGTCGCCGGCGTCTTGGCGACCTCGCCATAGATTTCGGCGATGCCCCAGGCCGCGAAGGCGAGAAGCAGTGCGGCGATCAGGATACGCAAGCCATGCCTGCCCCATCGCCCCTGACGCGCTTTGTTTTCGGGAATGATCTTGATCATGGCCGGTCCTTGTTTCGTTCCGCGCCTGTTGACGTTCTCGGTAACGGTTCCTTGCTAGGATGGTTCCGAGACGAGCCGATCGGCCGCAGGCCGGAGAAGCGGCAAAGACCGGGGCTGGGCTTTGGGGACTTGGGTGGATAGCAAGGTGGAAACAGTGCCGGTTCTGCCGGCCGCGGTTGCGCGCGCGGTAAAGGACGCAAGCCGTCTGGCCGTGCTGCACGGGCTGGGGATGCTGGATACGGCCGCGGACCTGGACTTCGACCGCATCAGCAGCCTTGCCGCGACCGTCATGCGAGCGCCGATCGCCCTGGTCACACTCGTCGATATCGAGCGGCAATGGTTCAAGTCCTGCTTTGGCCTGGACGAGACCGAAACGACGACCGACATCTCCTTCTGCGCCTACGCCATCGCCGCCGGCGACGAACCCATGGTGGTGACGGACGCAACGACGGATCCACGCTTCAAAACCAACCCGCTGGTCACGGGCAAGCACCATGTGCGCTTCTATGCCGGCGCGCCGATGCTGGTGGCCGGCGCAAGGATCGGCACGCTATGCGTCCTCGACCGCAAGCCGCACGCCTATCCGTCCCCTGCCACGCTCGACCAGTTGAAGACGCTCGCCGGCCTCGCCGCCAGCCTGTTCACCCTGAAGGATGCAACCCGCAGCGGCGCTATCGCCGAGGCCGCACTGGCGCGCGAGGAAAAACGCCGCGCCATCGCGCTCGACGCGGCCTCGCTTGCCAGTTGGGCATGGGACATCCGCACCGACATCATCGAATGCGATGTCCGGCTGTCGGAACTGTTCAACCTGCCGCGCTCGACCCGGCTGCGGGCACGCGACATCCTTACCGCCATCGATCCGCGCGACGTCTACCAGACCGAGACGCGCTTTCGCGACGCCTTGACCGGCAGCGACGACTACTTCGGTGAATATCGCGTCAAGGGCTTCCATCCGCCGCGTTGGGTCGCGACGCGTGGCCGTGTCATCGAACGCGACGGCGAGGGCAAGCCAACGCTGATCTTCGGCGTCAACTACGACATCTCCGAACGCAAGCTCGGCGACGAACGGCAGCGGCTGTTGCTGCGCGAACTCAACCATCGCGTCAAGAACACGCTGGCGACCGTCCAGGCGCTGGCGACGCAGACCGTGCGTCATGCCCGCCAGCCGAGCGAATTCCTGGAAGCCTTCGGTGCCCGGCTTCAGGCCCTGGGCATCGCGCACAATCTCTTGTCCGACCGCGAGTGGCGCGGCATCGGCATCCGCGAACTCGTCCAGATCGAGACTGGACCCTTTGACACAGCCGGCCAGCCGCGCATGACGATTTCCGGCGCCGACCTGCTGCTGTCGCCCGATCAGGCCGTCGGTCTCGGCCTTATCCTGCACGAATTGGCCAGCAACGCATTGCAATATGGATCGCTGTCGGTTGCGTCGGGCAAGGTCGATCTCGGTTGGAAGGCGCAAGGCAGGAAGAGCGACCGTCGCCTGGTACTGACCTGGCGCGAAAGCGGCGGCCCGCAGGTTGCCCCGCCCCAGCGGCACGGATTTGGCTCGATCCTCATCCGGCGCAGCCTGGCCAAGGTCCTTTCAAGCGAAGTGATCCACGAATTCCGTCGGGATGGCGTATTCGCCGAAATCTCGATGCCGTTGGAAGACCTGTCGAAGTGACGGACCATTCCGGGCCGAAGCGGCGGCGTTATTTCCCCTCGCCGGCATCATCCGGATGGTCAGCGCCGGGCTTGGAGTTCTCGCGGTAAATGGCATAGGCCGCGAGCGCCACGGCCGGAGCCAGAATGACCCCGAGGCCGCCTTTTCCCTTGAGCCCACCTTTCGTGAGCAACGTCGGCAGCAGGGCCAGTGCGGCCGTGACGCCGATCGCCTTCATGTCGGTCTTGCGCCGCTTTGCCTCGCGGCGAGCGCGAGCGCCGGACATCAACCGATGGATCAGGAGAACGAGGCCCGCGACCACCAGAAAGCCGACACCGAAACCGAGCGCCGCCGCCAGCGATCCATAGCGGGCCGCCGCCCAGATATAGGCGGCCCCCACCAGAAAGCCGAGACCGCACAATGCCGCCAGAGCGGCGAGCGCATAGACGATGGCCGCCGTACGCGCGCGGCGCACGGCAGCCAAAGTTTCACCCGAGGCGAAACCCGAAAGCAGCGATGCCAGCAGTCCCATCTGCGGCGTGACTAGCGACGCGCGAGCAGCGCGAAGAGGAAGCCGACGCCGGCGGCGATTGCCAGTGACGTCACAGGCTTTTCGCGTACGCTCGCCACCATCTGCGCCTCGATATCCCTGGCGTTGCCGCGCAGGCTGTCGAAAGCCGCTTCACCCTGGGCCCGCAACTGCTCGACACTTTCGGCCGCCGCACGACGCGCGGTGCCGTAGCCGTGTTCACCGGTCTTGGCCAACTGTTTGGTAAGCTTGTCGATATCGGCCTTCAACTGCCTGATATCGGCCTCGAGGTCCGAATTCGCCCGCGCCTCGTTGGCGGTCTTTCCTGCGGCAGCTGCCATTGCTTAACTCCTTGTGATTGCTCGATTTCAAACGCGCCGTGCGGCTTAACGTTCCGGCATCGGTCCAAACTACCTGGAAAGCTGCCCGCGCGCACCCGATCTGGCAAGATGCATTGCGTCAGAACTCGGCGGCCCTCCCTGGCGGCGAGCGGCCTCAGCGCCTCGCAACCGCCGTCTCGCCAGACGACCAGCTTGCGATCCATCAGCTGAAAAGCGCCCATTCTGGTTTGGCATTTCGACCCCTCCTCGAGCGCCCGCCGGGCGGCAGGCAAGATTTGAAACGCTTTGACGGGATCGAAGTTCCGACGAGCGGCGGGATGTCTCTGTTAGACGAGCGGCGGCATGTCTTTTTTAAATGACAACGGCCCAAATAACCATCATGACTTCCACCGTTTCAAGGAGCCATTGCCCGTGCCCCCGTTACTTGATGGATTGCGCATTCTTGTCTTGGAAGACGAGTTCCTCATAGCCATGGACGTCGAGCAGCTTTGCCGTGACCACGGTGCAGGCGAGGTGGTGATTGCCCGCGACCTGACCGAAGTCGATGGCCGAAAGGTCGCAACGCAATTCGACGCGGCCATCGTCGATCTGATGCTGGGCGGCACTTCCACGCTCGAATTCGCCGCGGGTCTGCGTGAAACAGGCGTCCCCTTCGTGTTTGCCTCCGGCTATTCGGATGCGGACGAGATCAAGGCAACGTTTCCAGGGGTGAGGCTGGTCACCAAACCCTATTCAGGAGAAGATCTGGTCGAAGCGGTGGCGCTGGCCTACGGACGTGGCTCGCCTGATTGAGACCGACGCGGCGGCATCCGGGTTCCCGCTACAGGGCACGCTTCAATGCGCTGCCGTCCCTGTGACCTGGGTCGAGATCGCATCGGGACCATATTCATCTTCACCGGAGATCTTCAGGATTTCCTGCAGGCGCGTGCGGGCCCTGCTGACCCGGCTCTTGATCGTTCCGACCGCGCAACCGCAGATTTCGGCGGCCTCCTCGTAGGAGAAGCCCGAAGCACCGATGAGGATGATGGCCTCACGCTGGTCTTCCGGCAATTGCTCGAGAGCGCCACGAAAATCCTTGAGGTCGAGTTGGCCGTGCTGGGCCGGATGCACCGCAAGCCTGGCCGTCATGATGCCGTCGCTGTCCTGCACCTCGCGGCCCCGCTTGCGCATTTGCGAATAGAACTCATTGCGCAGGATGGTGAAAAGCCATGCCTTGAGATTGGTGCCAGGCTGGAAGCTCTCATGCTTGTCCCACGCCTTGACCAGCGTCTCCTGAACGAGGTCGTCGGCCTTGTCGGCATTCTGCGTCAGCGACACGGCAAAGGCCCGCAAGCTTGGGATCGCCCCAAGCAGATCGGTCTTGAAGCCTTGGGAGACCGCTGCCATGCCTCAGTCCTTCTTCTGCGCGGGTTCGGTCCGTTCCAGTTGCCTGAGCAACTGGGCAAAGCGATCCGGCACATCGTCGGAGACCAGCTCGTCGTAATACTGCTTGAGTTTGCGTCCGATTTCGGAGTTCGGCCCGAGCGGGTCGCCCGAACCGTTCCGGCGCCTGCCCGCGGCGCCAGTCAAAATTTCTTTGGTCATATCCTTCATTTCGCCCTTATATTCCCAGCACGGAAGCCGCTTGAATTCAACTCGACACAAGGCAAGCGGCATCCTCGTCTGGTCGCCCATCCCAACCCCAAACGCCGTTCGCGCCCATTCGTTCCATTTGCGCCGGAACTTTTTCGGAGAGCCCGCGTTATGTTAGCTGGGCCTGCAATCAGCTCGACCTGCAAATCCAGGCAATCGCGTCATTCTGAGGGAGACGTCCTACCATGAGTTTATCCGCCACCATCGCCCCGCACCTGCCGTTCCTGCGCCGCTTCTCGCGCGCCGTTTCCGGATCCCAGGAGAGCGGAGATGCGCTGGTCGCCGCGATGCTCGAGGCCATCATTGCCGATGTCGATATTTTTCCCGAAGCATCGAGCGACCGTATCGCCCTCTACAAGGTTTTCGCCAAACTGTTCACGTCGGTCGCCATCCGTGTTCCGCAGGAGCAGGCACAATCGGCATGGGAGCAGCGCGCAGCCGCCAATCTCAATGCGATCGCGCCGCTTCCCCGGCAGGCCTTCCTGCTGGTCGCCGTCGAAGGCTTCAGCGAGGACGAGGCGGCCGAGATCCTCGACGTCGGCGACCAGGAATTCTCCGAACTGCTTGCCCAGGCGAGCAATGAGATCTCTCGCCAGGTGGCAACCGACGTGCTGATCATCGAGGACGAACCGTTGATCGCCATGGACATAGAGGAGATGGTCGAGAGCCTCGGCCATCGCGTCGTGGGAACGGCGCGCACCCATGCCGAAGCGGTGACGCTGTTCGGCAAGACACGACCGAAGA
This sequence comes from Mesorhizobium sp. LNHC221B00, assembly GCF_000502935.1. Classification (NCBI taxonomy): domain Bacteria; kingdom Pseudomonadati; phylum Pseudomonadota; class Alphaproteobacteria; order Hyphomicrobiales; family Phyllobacteriaceae; genus Mesorhizobium; species Mesorhizobium sp. LNHC221B00. The sequence goes on from NZ_AYWR01000004.1 coordinate 170,597, forward strand.
TGGTGCTGGCCGACATTCAGCTCGCCGACGGCAGTTCGGGTATCGAAGCGGTCAACGAGATCCTGTCATCAACGTCGGTGCCGGTCATCTTCATCACCGCCTTTCCCGAGCGCCTCCTGACCGGCGAGCGCCCCGAGCCGGCTTTCCTGGTGACCAAGCCATTCAACCCCGACATGGTCAAGGCGCTGATCAGCCAGGCGCTGTTCTTCGACCGTCAGGCCAAGGCCGCCGCATAGCCGCGGCCGTCTGGCCGCAAGATCCGACCGATAGCAGGACTTCACGGCAAGGGCCGCCCGATGCTGCATCGGGCGGGCCTTTGCAAGCCGGGGTTCCCTCATCAGCGATTTCCCCGGAACCGTTTGCAAGCGTCGTCTTTTTCAGCAAATGGTGGAACAAACCGCAACCACCCACGTTTTGCTCGCACCATTCGGAAGGAGATGAACCATGCTTTACTGGGCGCTCGTATTTCTCGTCGTGGCCATCATAGCCGGCGCGCTTGGTTTCGGCGGCATCGCCGGCACGTCTGCTGGCATCGCGCAGATATTGTTCTTCGTCTTTCTCGCCTTCCTGATCATCTCGCTTCTTGCCGGTCTGTTCAGGCGGGCATGAGGCGACCTTCATTCAGGCGAACACTGGAAGCCGCACCCCTCAAACGGTTTCCAGCCACCGCCGGGCGGTGTCCCTCAAACGGACGCCGTCCGGCGGACCGCTATTTGGAAGCTGGTTTTTCCTTGGGAACCCATTTGCCGGGGAACCGTTCAGCCTAGCAGGGGTGGACAGATTGACCGATGCGCTCCAAGACTTCAGATAGGACGGAAGGCGCGGGGAGTGACGAAGTCATCGCGCTGCATCCGGCGGAAAGCGGCATGCAGCTTGGCCGGGCGCTTCTCCACGCGCTGCACAATGCCGGCATTTCCGTCCTTTATCAGGATCGCGAGATGAAGACCGTATGGGCCCGCAACATGCGTGCGCCCTGGGTCTCCGACAACGCCGAGGGCAATGGCATCTTGCCGGTAGCGCAGGCCGACCGCATCCGCGCCGCAAAGGGCGATGTGGTCGCGACCGGCAATCCGGAGCGGCTTGAGATCAGTGTCCCGGGCGAAGATGGCATCCGTTGGTTCCAGGTATGGGTCGATGCCGACCATGGCGACAGCGGCGATGTGCAAGGCGTGGTCACCACAATGGTTGAGACGACCGAGCAGAAGCGCCGCGAACAGACATTGACGACGCTGTTACGCGAAGTCAGCCACCGCTCGAAGAACCTGCTGGCGATCATCCAGAGCATAGCGACCCAGACCGGCCGCTATTCCGACGGCATCAGCGATTTCCTGACCCGTTTTCGTGGCCGGCTGCAGTCGCTGGCGTCCTCCCAGGACCTGGTGACTTCTTCCAACTGGCGCGGTGCGGCCCTCCATGAACTGGTGGCAAGCCAGGTCGGTCGCTATGGCACGAGCACATCGCACAGCCTTCACTTCCGGGGCGCCAATCCCTACCTCAATCCCAACGCCGCACTGCATATTGGCTTGGCGATGCATGAACTCGCCGTCAACTCGGTCAGCTATGGTGCCCTGTCCCGGCCGGATGGTTTCGTCGAGGTAAGCGCCGATCTCAACACCGCAACCGCCGGTGAGGTCGTCCTGTCGCTGACCTGGGCCGAAGCCATTGGAACCAATGGCGGTCGAGGCAGTCAAAAGCGTTTCGGCAGCGTCGCGCTGGAGCGGGTGGTGCCCACGTCCCTGAATGGAACCGCGAACCTCGATATCGTGGATGGCCACCTCGAATACCGCCTTGTCGTTCCGCACAGCAATTTCGAGACATAATGAGCGCGGTGGCCGGGAACACCCGCGGCGGCCAGCGATTCTTAACCGGCTGTTCACCATGAGGGCGGATGCTGTTTTACCCAGATACTGCTGCAACCTGCTTGGGTTGCGACAAGGTATTGGGAGGAATGCTTGACCGTCTCCGACGTGAACAGACTGGAACAGGCGGCCCGTGTTTCGATGGGCGAATTCCAGGATCCCGAAGCATCCGCGGAACCACTTTCCCCGCCTCATCACGGTCTGCTGTGGGGGGTGGTCCTGGCCGCGGCCGCGACGATTCTCCTGGTCACCGTGTTCCGGCTGACCTGACTGCATCCATCCTGAGCCGCCGGCAACGGAGACGTGATGTTAGCTGCTCCCGACAGCCATTATTCGCTAGCCACCCCCCAGGAACCAGGAACTTTTGGCCGATCTGGACCGTTATTGTGGCGAGAGGGTTCGCCATGGAACACATCGCTGCACTGTTGCTGGTCATCGGTTGCACCAACTCGATGGCCGATTGCCATGAGCTGCAGGTTCCGGTCAGCGTCTTTGCGACTGCCGACGAATGCACCGCCGAGCGTCCCTTCGCCGTGGGCGATGTGCGGGGGCAGGCGCAACATGTCGTCGCCAAGTGCCTCGCGGTCGATCCCGCACTCGAGGATGACTATGATCGGATCGTCTGGAATGTGCATACCGATGGCAGTCTCGACGCCTCGCTGGCGATATCCAGCCTCGTCGTGGCATCGAACGCGGCGCGCCCAGAAAAAGGCGACCTTAGCCAACAATAAATTGGAGCAGCAAAGCCCGTTATTTCATGCTAAATGGCTGCTGGTGCTTACCAAAGTGTGGACACAAAGTGAGGAGTGACTCAATGCGGAAGATGATTATTGCCATGGTTGCGGTGGCTGCTCTAAGCGGCTGCACCTCCACCGAGCAGGACGTGGTTGGCGGCGGCTTGATCGGCGCCGGCATCGGCGGCCTGGTCGGCGGTGGCAAGGGCGCGCTGATTGGTGCGGCCGTCGGCGCCGGTTCCGGCCTGCTGGTGCGCAAGCTGCAGAACGGCTACTGCCAGTATCGCGACCGCCATGGCCGCATCTACACGGCACGCTGCAACTAATCCGCGATAATGGAATGCAAATCCGGAGGCCGTGTCCGGCCTCCGGATTTTTTTTATGACCGGCAATCTGTGGCTGTCCCTGCTGACAGGCTGAACCTCAGCCGACCAACGGAATTCTGATCTCCACCTTCAGACCATCGGCCTGGAAATCGCGTTTGATCGTGCCACGCAGTTCGCGCGTGACGTTGAGGTCGATCAGCTTGGTGCCGAATCCGGTTTCGACCGGCGCCTCGACTTTCTTTTTTCCGGCCTCCCGCCAGTTCAGCGCCAGCGTCCGCTCGCGCCCACGCCCTTCCAGCGACCAGTCCACCTTGAGCGCCCAGTCACTGCCAAGCGAATTGGCGGAATTGCCGGCGTCGCCATATTTCAGCGCGTTGGTCGCCAGTTCGTGGAAGGTCAGGCCAAGCGACTGCGTCGTCGTCTCGTCGAGCAGTACCTCCGGCCCTGACAGCAGCCCCTCGGGCAGTTCCTTGCCGAACACCTGGCCAAGCTCGATGCGCAGCAGATCGGCGAGATCGGCCTTCTGCCAGCGCGAGCGCGTCAGCATGTCCTGGGAAGCCGCCATCGCCTGCAGCCTGGCCGAGAAGGATGCGGAAAACTCGTTGACGTCGGTCGCCCGCGATGCCGTCTGCCGCGCGATCGCCAGCACCCTGGTGATCGAATTCTTGATACGATGCTTCATCTCCTGCAGCATCAGGTCCTTTTCGAGCAGGCTCTTTTCGGTCGTCTCGTGCAGGCGCGACGCTGCCTCGTAGGCCCGTTCCTGATAGCGCGCCACCAGCGCGATGGCGCCTGCCGCGAGCAGGCCGAACAGCCCCAGCATCACCGGGATGGCGCGCGACGACGGTTGCGAAAAGGCGCTGGTCGGCCTGAACAATATGGTCCATGCGCGGCCGGCCACCATGATCTTGCGGGTGACCAGCAGCCGGTCGCCAAACGACGAAGCCGGTGGCGTCTCCGACCGGAACAACAGATTGTCGCCGTTCACCGTGCCGTCATAGATCTCGGTGTTGACCGGCAGCAGCGGCGTGCGGCTGAGCGCGATCTGGAACAGGTCGCGGGCCCGGAAGGCTGCGTAGAGAAAGCCCGCGGTCGAGGATCGCGATGCGTTGATGACCTCGGGCGCGGTTTCGACGTTGAGCCGCACGAAGACCAGGAAGCCGGTGAAGGTCTGCGCGGCGCCGGTGCCTTGGCCGAGTTGCACCAGCCCGCTCGCGTGCTGCTGGTCGTCCGCCATTGCCTTTTCGATCGCCGCGCGCCGCACCGGCTCGCTGAACATGTCGTAGCCGATACTCGCCTGATTGGAGGGATCCAGCGGTTCGAACAGAGTGATGGGCGCGCGCCAGGGCTGCGTCGTATCCGGATAGACCGGATGGCTGGCGCCGAAATCGTGGAGGATATCGCGTTCGACCGCCGCCTCGTCGCCCGTCTTGACGAGTTGGAGGAACCCTATGCCGCGCAGGCCGGCGAAATTGTCCTTGATATCCAGCGCGTTGAAGAATGCCTTGAACTCATTCTGCGATATGTCGCCGTTGCGGGCGTCGAACAGAGCCTGCGTGGAGCGCAGCAGCGACAGATGCAGGTCGATACGGCTCTCGATTCGGTTGAGCGCATCGTCGGCCGCCCCTTCGAACTTGATGCGGGCGGCTTCCTGCGTCGCGAAATAGGCAAACCCCGCCATGGTCATGCTGATCAGCGCGACCACGATGAACGCGACGATTGGAAAAAGCTTCTTCAACGGATGATGCGGTCCATGAGCGATATCAGGCCTTTATGGGCAAATCGCCGGGTCAACACAATGGCAATGCCATGCCATCGTGATCACTGATACATCACGTGAGCGGCAACCGTGCCCGACGGGTCGATGGGACCGCCAAAAGGCCTTAGGCGGCGATCTTCAGCGCACCCGGCCCAGGAATTGCCCCCGGAGGACATTTACCCAGGATGATCATGCCGAGCACCTCGTCCTGCGTCACCTCGGTGGTACGCGCGGTGCCGACGACCTGGCCGTTCTTCATCACGCAGACCCGGTCGGCCAGTTCGAACACATCATGGATGTCGTGGCTGATCAGGAAGATGCCGATGCCATCCGACTTGAGCTGCCTGACCAGTTCGCCGACCTGCGCCGTTTCCTGTGGACCGAGTGCGGCGGTCGGCTCGTCCATGATCAGGATGCGGGCGTTGAACAGGATCGCGCGCGCGATCGCCACCGATTGCCGCTGTCCGCCAGACAGCTTGATCACCGGCTCCTTGAAGCGCTGGAAGCGGGGATTGAGCCGCCCCATCACCTTGCGCGCCTCGGCCTCCATGGCGACGTCGTCGAGCGTGCCCCAGGCGGTCATCAGCTCGCGGCCGAGAAACAGGTTGGCGGCGGCGTCGACATTGTCGGCTAGCGCCAGCGTCTGGTAGATCGTCTCGATACCGTATTTCTTGGCGTCGCGCGGGTTGGAGATCGCCGCTTCCTCGCCATTGACGAGGATCTGGCCGGCATCGCGCTTGTAGGCGCCGGACAGGATCTTGATCAGGGTCGACTTGCCCGCGCCATTGTGGCCGAGCAGCGCCACGACCTCGCCGGGGAAAAGATCGATCGAGGCGTCGTCGACGGCACGGATGCCGCCAAAGGCGATCGAGATGTTGCGCATGTCGACCAGCGAGGTGCCGGCGGGAGCAGATGCGGGAGCGGTGTTGTCGGCCATGATGGTTCTCCTTCCCTAGACCCGCTTGCGGTAGACGGTATCGAGCCAGACCGCGACGACGAGCACGGCGCCGACGACGATGCTCTGCAGCGGTGAGTCAATGCCGAGCAGCACCATGCCGGACTGCAACGACTGCATCAGCAGCGCACCGAGCATGGCGCCGAGCACCGTTCCGGAGCCGCCGGCAAGCGAGGTGCCGCCGATCACGGCGGCGGCAATCACCAAAAGCTCGTCCAGCGTGCCCAGCGCATTGGTCGACGCGTTAAGACGGGCCGACGAGATCGCCGCGCTGATCGCGGCCAGCACACCCATGATCATGAACACTTTCATCGTAACCCAGCGGGTGTTGATGCCGGCGAGATTGGCGGCCTCCGGATTGCCGCCGATGGCAAAGACGTAGCGGCCGAAACGGGTGCGCTTGGTGATGAACGTCATGACGATGCCGACCGCGACCGCCATCAGCACCGGTATGGCGATGCCGTGGGCGATGAAAAGTCCATTTTCAGGAATGGCGATGCCGTTCTGCTGAGCGTACTGGCGTACGATGCCGATTGGCCACGGATAGGAATTGGCGATCCACACCGCGCCAAGGATGGCGGCGCAGGCGACTACGCCGAGAAAGGTTTCCGCCCAGATCACCTTGCGGGTTGATCTGGACAAGAGCGTTGCTCGGACCCNTCAGCTGGAATGTGGCGTCGAGTGGCGCGACCGTGCGCCCGTTGGTGATGAGCCATGCCATGCCGCGCCAGACCAGCAGGCCGCCCAATGTCACGATGAAGGCCGGAACTTCGAGGTAGGCGATGATGAAGCCCTGGAATGCGCCGATCAGGAGACCGAGCACCACGCCGGCGGCCAGTGCAATGATCCAGAGCCAGGGATCTCCAAGCTGGAAGCCGATGACTCGAATGAGGAATTCGGCTTGCGCCACGCCCATGATCATGCCGATCACACCTTCGACGGAGCCAACCGAAAGGTCGATGTTGCGCATGACGATGACCAGCACCATGCCGGTCGCCATGATCGCGACCGAGGACGTCTGCACCGACAGGTTCCAGAGATTGCGCGGCGTCAGGAAAAGCCCGCCCGACAGGATGTGGATGCCGATCCAGATGACCAGCAGCGCGCCGACCATGCCAAGCATGCGTGTGTCGAGTTCGGTTGCCTTCAGAAACCGGGCGACCGCGCCAAGTTCCGATGCCCGCGCGGTGTCGGCCGGTGCATTTGAGGTCGTGTCGGTCATGAAATCCTCCCGCCGGCTTGCCGTCTGACGCGGATGCCGGAATAGAGCCTGGAAGTTACCCGCCCGCGGCGGAAACACAAATCTTCTTGAAAAAACGCCGCGGCCTGACAGCCGCGGCGTTTCATTGTCTGACGTCTTCGGGATCAGTTGCAGGCCGCGACGCTGCCGGCGGCGACGCCCGCGCAGACCTCGTCCTTCTTGATCCAGCCGGCGTCGATGACCACGTTGAGATTGTCCTTGGTGATCGCAACCGGTGTCAGGAACAGCGACTTGACGGTGTTGCCGCCAGGCGTCGTGAAGTCCTTCGCACCGGCGATGTCGGCCATCTTCTTGCCGTCGGCCAGCTGCGAGGCGATCTCGGCCGCGTTCTTGCCGAGTTCGCGCGCGTCCTTCCACACCGACACGGTCTGGGTGCCGAGCGCGATGCGGTTGAGTGCTGCATGGTCGCCGTCTTGGCCGGACACCGGCACGGTGCCGGCAAGGCCTTGCGCCGTCAGCGCCGCGACGACGCCGCCTGCAGTGCCGTCATTGGCCGCGACCACCGCGTCGACCTTGTTGTCGTTGGCGGTCAGGAACTGTTCCATGTTCTTCTGGGCGTTGGCGGGCAGCCAGCCGTCCGTATAGGCCTCGCCGACATTCTTGATCTTGCCGCTGTCGATGGCTTCCTTGAGCACTTCCATCGAGCCCGAGAACAGGAAGTCGGCATTCGGATCGGCACCCGAGCCCTTGATGAAGACGTAGTTGCCTTCCGGCTTGGCCTTGAACACCGCGCTGGCCTGCAAGCGGCCGACTTCCTTGTTGTCGAAGGTCAGGTAGAAGACGTCCTTGTTCTCGATCAGGCGGTCATAACCGACGACCGGAATGCCTTCGTCCAATGCCTTCTGCACCGCCGGGCCTATGGCCGAGGCGTCCTGCGCCAGGATGATCAGCGAATTGGCGCCTTGCGAGATCAGGCTTTCGACATCGGTGAGCTGCTTGCCGGGATTGGACTGCGCGTCGGCGGAGATGTACTTGTCGCCGGCGGCCTCGATCGCTTTTTTCATCGCGGCCTCGTCGGTCTTCCAGCGCTCTTCCTGGAAGTTGGACCAGGAAACGCCGATGACCTTGTCCTTCGCCTGCGCGACCGACGCAAGCGTCAGCGACATGGCGACACCCGCCAGGATGGCGGCTGTGAATTTCTTCATGATATTCCTCCCTGCGCCGCGTATAGCGCGACCAAACTGACCCTAAGGCCGGCACAAAGACCCTATTTTTTCGAGCCTCGAAAAAACACTGGTCCATCGCCGGAACACTGTCAACAATGATTCTGATGGATTTTGAGGTGCCGCGGACTTTTTTCGAGCTCCGGAATAAATAATGACGGCGTGCGGCGCTTCTGCCAGTATTTGGCGGCTTCGCTGGCGGCCTTCGGGAGGCACGAAAGGCCGCGGCGACCGGGAGGATGTGGGTGAACATGTCGGTCGGAATCCGCCACGACGATCTGCGCCGGCGCAACCGCGCCATGGTGATCTCGGCCGTGCGCCGTGCCGGTCAGCCTTCGCGCACCGAGATCGCCGCCACCACCGGCCTCAGCCACTCGACCATCTCGGCGATCTCCTCCGACCTGATCGGCGAAGGCGTCCTGACCGAGGGCAAGCCGAGCGAGGCCGGGTCGCTGAAACGCGGCAGGCCGCAGGTCGGCCTTACCCTCAACCCGGAGGCGGCGGCGGTGATGACCGTGGTGCTGTCGCTGAATTTCCTGTCGGTCGCCGTCATCGACTATGCCGGCCAGGTGATATCGGAGGAACAGCGCCGGCTGGACACGCTGACCATGTCGCGCGAGGCGCTGATCGGCGAATGCGTCGCCATCGTGCGGCGCCGCATCGACGATCCCGACATCGATGTCCGCAGCGTCGCCCGCATCGCACTAGCCATCCAGGGCATCACCGATACCGAGGCGCGCGCCATGCTGTGGTCGCCGATCACGCCGCAGACCGACATCGCGTTCGCCGACATATTCGAGGCCGAGTTCGGCATCCCCGCCACCATGGAAAACGACTGCAACATGATGGCGGTGGCGCTGCGCTGGCGCGATCCCGAGCGCTACCGCGACGACTTCATCGCCATTCTGCTGTCTCACGGCATCGGCATGGGCCTTGTGCTGAAGGGCCAACTGTTCACCGGCACCCACTCGTCGGGTGGCGAATTCGGCCACATGATCCACCGGCCGGGCGGCGCACTCTGCCGCTGCGGACGGCGCGGCTGCGTCGAGGCCTATGCCGGCAACTACGCCATCTGGCGCAACGCGAGACAGCTTGGCGAGGACACCGAACCGGTCGACGTCAGCGACGCCGACATGCGGGCGCTGGCGGCCTCGGCGCGCGACAAGGACGGGCCGGAGCGCCAGGCCTATCGCAAGGCCGGCGAGGCGCTCGGCTATGGCCTCGGCAGCCTGTTCGCGCTGATCGATCCCGCCCCCGTCGCCATGGTCGGCGTCAGCGCCGCCGCCTTCGACCTGATCGAGCCGGCATTGCGCGAGGCGATTGCCCAGACCGCCGGTGGCCAGCACTCGAAATCGATCTCCTTCGACACCGAGCCTAACGAACTGCCGCTGATCCGCGAAGGCTGCGCCATGCGCGCACTGACCTTCGTCGACCAGGAAATTTTCGCGCCGGGCGTGCAGGCGAGAGCAGGCGCGGCTGGGAAGAATGTTGCCTGAGCAAGGCGCCGGGATGTGTTGAGATTCAGGTCAGGCCGAGGCGAGAATGGTGGATTCCGAGAACCGGAACGGAGCGGACATTTGGGTCCGTGAGTACCGGAAGCGCAGGAAGCCGCCATTCGCAGGCCGGCATCACCTGAATATCAGCATATCCCCTAATCTTCCCGGATCGCGTAGCCCGCCCCACGAATCGTGCGGATCACATCCGGCATGCGGCCATTGTTGACCGCCTTGCGCAGCCGCCCGACATGCACGTCGACGGTGCGCTCGTCTATGTAGATCGTCTCGCCCCAGACATTGTCGAGCAGCTGGCTGCGCGAGAACACCCGGCCGGGATGGCGCATCATGAATTCGAGCAGGCGGAACTCGGTCGGCCCGAGCCGGATCTCGCTCTTCTTGCGGTAGACACGGTGCGATTCGCGGTCGAGCACGATATCGCCGACCTTGAGCACGCTGGACAGCACTTCAGGTTTGGCGCGGCGCAGCAGCGCCTTGACGCGTGCCATGAACTCCGGCGTCGAGAACGGCTTGACCAGATAGTCGTCGGCGCCGGTCGACAGGCCGCGCACGCGGTCGCTCTCCTCGCCCCGCGCGGTCAGCATGATGATCGGCAGCCGCTCGGTCTCGGGCCGCATCCGCAGGCGCCGGCAGAGTTCGATGCCGGACACCGCCGGCACCATCCAGTCGAGCACCAGAAGGTCGGGCACGTTCTCCTGCAGGCGGATCTCCGCCTCGTCGCCGCGCGTCACCACCTCGACTTGGTAGCCCTCGGATTCCAGATTGTAGCGGAGCAGCACCCCTAGCGGCTCCTCATCCTCCACCACCATGATGCGTGGCGCGATCATCGGCTGGTCACCCCTGCTATGCCGCCGGCGCCGACATCGCGGTTTCGTCCTGCTTCGGGCGATTGGCGGGCAGCTGCGTGCCGGTCAGCACATAATACGCATTCTCGGCGATGTTGGTCACGTGGTCGCCGATGCGTTCGAGGTTCTTGGCACAGAACAGAAGATGCGTGCAGGCGGTGATGTTGCGCGGATCTTCCATCATGTAGGTCAGCAGTTCGCGAAACACCGAAGTGTATTTGACGTCGATACGCTCGTCGTCGGCGCGCAGCTTGGCCAGTGCGGCGGCATCGCGCGCCGCATATTCCTCGATGACACCCTGAACCTGGATCAGCACCAGCTGCGCCATCGCGTCGATGGAGTGCGACAGGTCGCGCGGCGTGGCGGAGAGCCCGACCGTGCCGACGCGCTTGGCGATGTTCTTGGCAAGGTCGCCGATGCGTTCGAGATCGCCGGCCATGCGGATCGAGCCCACGACATGGCGCAGATCGTCGGCCATCGGCTGGCGCTTTGCGATCAGCGTGATGGCGCGGTCGTCCAGCTCGCGCTGGCGCGCATCCATGATCGCGTCATCGGAGACGACGCGTTGGGCGAGCGCATTGTCGGAGTTCAGCAGCGCCTTGGTGGCACCGCCGACCATCGAGCCGGCGAGGTCGCCCATGTCGCTGATCAGCCTGCTGATCTGTCCGAGATCTTCGTCGAAGGCTGCAACCGTGTGTTCGGCCATGATCCTGGTCCTCGTATGCGTGCGATCAGCCGAAGCGGCCGGTGATGTAGTCCTGCGTGCGCTTCTCGCGGGGCGACGTGAATATCTTCTCCGTCTTGTCGAACTCGACCAGTTCGCCCAGGTACATGAAGGCCGTCTGCTTCGACACGCGCGCCGCCTGCTGCATGTTGTGGGTGACGATGACGATCGTGTAGTCGGCCTGCAATTCGTCGATCAGCTCCTCGATCTTGGCGGTCGACAGCGGATCGAGCGCCGAGGCCGGCTCGTCGAGCAGGATGACTTCCGGCTTCACCGCCACGGTACGGGCAATGCAGAGCCGCTGCTGCTGGCCGCCCGAAAGGCTGAGGCCGCTGGCATTGAGCTTGTCCTTGACCTCGGTCCAGAGTGCTGCGCGCTTCAGCGCCTGTTCGACGCGGCCGTCCATCTCGGCCTTGCTGATCTTCTCATAGAGCCTGACACCGAAGGCGATGTTCTCATAGATCGACATCGGGAACGGCGTCGGCTTCTGGAACACCATGCCGATCTTGGTGCGCAACAGGTTGAGATCCTGCGAGCGGTCGAGAACGTTCTTGCCGTCGAGCAGCACCTGGCCCTCGGCTGTCTGCCTGGGATAGAGCTCGTAGATGCGGTTGAAGACGCGCAGCAGCGTCGACTTTCCGCAGCCCGACGGTCCGATGAAGGCGGTGACGCTGCGTTCGGGCAGCGACAGCGTGATGTCCTTCAGCGCCTTCGACTGGCCGTAGTAGAAATTGAGGTTCTTGACCTCGATCTTTGCCTTGGCGGCTGCCTCGGCGGCGATCGTCATGTCTGGAGACAACATCTGGCTCATTTGTCCTCTCTGCGTCCGGTCAGGCTGCGCGCAAAGATGCTGAGCGCGAGAACCGTCAATGTAATTATGAGTGCGCCGGTCCAGGCCAGCTGCTGCCATTCCTCGTAGGGGCTGAGAGCGAACTGGAAGATGGTGACAGGCAGGCTGGCCATCGGCGCGTTGAGATTGCTCGACCAGAACTGGTTGTTGAGCGCGGTGAACAGCAGCGGCGCCGTTTCGCCGGAGATGCGGGCGATGGCCAGCAATATGCCGGTGACGATGCCCGAAAGCGCGGCGCGGTAGGCGACAGAACGGATGACCACCCAGCGCGGCGCGCCGATCGCGGTGCCGGCTTCGCGCAAGGCGTTGGGCACCAGATTGAGCATGTCCTCGGTGGTGCGCACGACGACGGGGATGACCAGGATGGCCAGCGCGACGGCGCCAGCGATCGCCGAGAAGTGCCCCATCGGCCGAACCATCAATTCGTAGACGAACAGGCCGATGATGATCGACGGCGCCGACAGAAGGATGTCGTTGATGAAGCGCACAATGGTGGTGAGCTTCGAAAAGCGGCCGTATTCGGCCATGTAGGTGCCGGCCAGCACACCGATCGGCGTGCCGACAATGATGCCGATGACGGTCATCACGATGCTGCCGTAGATGGCGTTGAGCAGGCCGCCGGCGTCGCCGGGCGGCGGGGTCATTTGCGTGAAGACCGAAAGATTGACGCCCGACAGGCCCTTGTAGAGCAGGGCGCCGAGAATGAGCGCCAGCCAGGCAAGGCCGATGCCCGCCGCGGCGACGCACAGCGTCATCATCACGCCATTCTTGCGCTTGCGGCTCTGGTGAAGCGACGTGGCTGTCGACATCGGTTCAGGCTCCGGTGCGGGCGTCGATGCGCATCAGCATGTAGCGTGCGATGGCAAGGATCAGGAAAGTGATGACGAACAGGATCAGGCCGAGCGCCACCAGCGAAGACGTGTAGAGATCGCCGACCGCCTCGGTGAATTCGTTGGCGATGGTCGCGGAGATCGTCGTTGCGGGCGCAAACAGCGACGTACTGATGCGGTGGGCGTTGCCGATGACGAAGGTCACCGCCATGGTTTCGCCGAGCGCGCGGCCAAGGCCGAGCATGACGCCGCCCATGATGCCGATCCGAGTGTAGGGGATGACGACGCGGCGGGTCACTTCCCAGGTCGTGCAGCCGATGCCGTAGGCCGATTCCTTCAGCACCGGAGGCACCGTGTCGAAGACGTCCTTGGTGATCGAGGTGATGAAAGGCAGCACCATGATGGCGAGGATCATCGACGATGTCAGCAGGCCGATGCCGTAGGGCGGGCCGGCAAACAGGCTGCTGAGGCCTGGGATACCGTGGAACACGCTGATGATGAACGGCTGCACCGTGGTCTGCAGGAACGGCGCCAGCACGAACAGGCCCCAGATGCCGTAGATGATCGAGGGAATGCCGGCCAGCAATTCCACCGCCATGCCGATGGGGCGCCGCAGCGGGCGCGGGCAAAGCTCGGTGAGGAAAATGGCGATGCCGATGCCGAGCGGCACGGCGATCAGGATGGCGATTGCCGAGGTGATGATGGTGCCGTAGATCGGCGCCAGCGCGCCGAATTTCTCCGTCACCGGGTTCCAGCTTTCGCTGGTCAGGAACGAGAAGCCGAAGGTCGAGAGGGCCTGCCAAGAGCCGGCAAACAGCGAGATCGCGACGCCGCCGAGCAGCACCAGCACCAATATCGCGGCGGCGCGGGTCATTGCGTGGAAGATCGCGTCTGTCAGCGCAAACCGCCTGACGATGGCGTCGCGCGAACCTCGGATGGCTGGCAAGGCTTCCTGGACAGCGCTCATGTCAAGCTCGGCTCTTTCGAGTTGAAGGAAAAGGAGCGCCGCGGGCGCGGCGCTCCTCCAGAGATGTTACTCGCCGGCGTAGACGGGCTTGCCGTCGGCCTGGATGTCGGTCTTCCACGAAGCCTTGATCAGGTCGACGACGCTGTCGGGGATCGACACATAGTCGAGCGCCTTGGCGGTTTCCTTGCCGTCCTTGTAGGCCCAGGCGAAGAATTTCAGCGCTTCGCCGGTGGCAGCAGCGTCATCGGGAACCTTGTGGATCAGCACCCAGGTCGAAGCAGCGATCGGCCAGGTGGTGTCGCCGGGCTCGTTGGTGATGATGACGTTGAAGTTCTTGGCAGTCTTGAAGTCGGCGTTCGAAGCGGCAGCGCCGAAGGATTCGAGCGACGGCTCGACGACCTTGCCGGCTGCATTCAGCATCTTTGAGTAGGACAGGTTGTTCTGCTTGGCATAGGCGTATTCGACGTAGCCGATGCCGCCGTCGGTCTGCTTGACGGTGTTGGCAACGCCTTCGCTGCCCTTGGCGCCGACGCCGGTCGGCCATTCGACGGCCGTGTCCGAGCCGACCTTGTCCTTCCAGTCGGGCGAGAGCTTAACCAGGTAGTCGGTGAAGTTGAAGGTGGTGCCCGAGCCGTCCGAGCGGTGCACGACGGCGATGGCGGTCGACGGCAGGGTTAGGGTGGGGTTCAGCGCCTTGATCGCGGCATCGTCCCAGGTGGTGATGGCGCCGAGATAGATCTGGGCCAGCGTCTTGCCGTCGAGGACGAGTTCGCCCGGCTTGACGCCGGAGAGGTTGACGATCGGCACGATGCCGCCCATCACCATCGGGAACTGCACGAGGCCGTTCTTTTCCAGATCGGCATCGGACATCGGCTTGTCGGTGGCGCCGAAGGTCACGGTCTTGGCGATGACCTGCTTGATGCCGCCGCCGGAGCCGATCGACTGGTAGTTGAGGCCGATGCCGGTGTCTTTCTTGTAGGTGTCGGCCCACTTGGCAAACACCGGATAGATGAAGGTCGAGCCGGCGCCTGAAAGGTCAGCTGCCATTGCCGCGGAAAGGGTGATGGTGGACGCCGCAGCCATTGCAATCGCAACGGCCGCCGAGCGGATGAAATGTCTCATGTGGCCTGCTCCTGTTCGGAAGATGGTCTCTCGGCGCCATTTCTTGCCAGCGCCCGCTGAGGCCAATAGCCTTCGATTATAACAGTCGCATGACAGTTTCATGTCAGCCCGGTAACGCGTTGCCGAAGCCGGCAAAGGCGGTAGCGCGGCTGGTTCGCGGCCCGATCCGAGTTTGTCCCCGGAATCATGGGCTTGGGCCGTCCGTAGGCCGCAGCCACCGCCGGATTCGACGGGGCCTTCAAGGATGAAGAAAATCCGGACGGGAGTGCGTTGCTCGAGGCCAGAGCGTGTCGTGGCCGGGCCATCGCCGAAAACAGGTCCGTTGGGGTAGAGTGACGCTGTTCCTTGCCGGCGGTCGCTGCTCCCGCCCGTAACTGGATGAGCGGAATTCGATGTTGCCATTGTCCCGGCTAGGCACAGTCTTTGATATGGTGCGATCGCACCATAGCCATTGCACGCGGGGGTAGCAGGGAATCTCCTACTGATTCCCTCGGCTTGCGTCGTCAGATGCCGCGAATCCGCGACGCGGTGCTATCCCGCGTTGCGCTGCACCTGGCGGCTGGCGCCGACCCAGCGCTCGACCTTCTCCAAGAGGGCCCTGGGGCTGATCGGTTTGGGCAGATAGTCGTCCATGCCCGCTTCCAGGCATCGTTCGCGATCGCCCTTGAGCGCATGCGCGGTGACGCCGACGATCGGCACATGCGTGCCGGTTTCTTCCTCCAGCCGGCGGATCGCGGCCGTCGCTTCGAGACCGCTCATCTCCGGCATCGAGACGTCCATCAGGATCATGCACGGATTGAGCTTGCCGAAGGCGTCGAGTGCCTTGCGGCCGTTGCTGACGATCTCGAAGCCGTAGCCGGTCTCGCCAAGGATCTGGGTGAAGACCATCTGGTTCACCTCATTGTCTTCGGCCACGAGGATATCAAGCCTCTGTCCGTCACCGCCGACGGCCGGCAGCCTGGGACGAACCGGCGGTGGCTGCAATTGCGCGCGCTGTTCGGACAGCGCCAATTGCGGCCGCTGAGGCGCGTCGGGCCCCTCGCCTGCCGATGGCTGGGCGGCGTGGCCAACCGTGGTGTGGCGATGGCGCTGGACGGTCGCGACCAGCGTTTCCAGCAGCACCGACGAGCGCGCCGGCTTGATCAGCTGTGCATCGATGCCGAGATCGCGGTAGCTGGTGTTGGCAAGCGACTGGTCGACCGAGGTCAGCATGATGATCGGCGTGTTGGCGAGTCCCGCGGTGTTTCGCACGATGCGCGCCATTTCGGCGCCGCTCATCCCAGGCATCTGGTAGTCGAGCACGACGCAGTCGACCGGTACGCCATAGGCCGCGGCGGCGATCAGCACCTTGAGCCCCTCGGCGCCGCTTTCGGCCGCGCAGGAATCGAATGTCCACGACGTCATCTGCTCGGTCAGGATGGCGCGGTTCACGGCATTGTCGTCGACGATCAGCACGCGAGCGCCGGTCACATCCACCGGCATGATGCGCTGCCCGTTCTGCTGTTCGGCGCTGGGCAGCGTCACCTCGAACCAGAAGGTCGAACCCTTGCCCTCGGCGCTCTCGACACCGATTTTGCCGCCCATCAGCTCGACCAGCCGCGAGGTGATGGCGAGACCAAGCCCGGTGCCCTCGTGCCGCCTTGTCGAGGAGGTGTCGACCTGGCTGAATTTCTCGAACACCAGCTTCAGTTTTTCCTCGGGTATGCCGATCCCGGTGTCGGTGACCGAGATCGTCAGCCTGGTTCCGGTCGGCATCCGTTCGCCGGTCACGTCGACCAGCACATGACCTTCGTCGGTGAATTTCACCGCGTTGCCGAGCAGGTTGGTGACGATCTGCCTGATGCGGCCGACATCGCCGATGAACAGGCTTCCGAGCCTCGGCTCGATGCGCACGATGAGTTCGAGATCCTTTTCCTTGGCGCGTGTCGACACCAGCGTCGCGACGTCCTCGATCGCCTCCGCGAGATTGAAGGGCGCCGGATCGAGCACCAGCTGGCCGGCATCGATCTTGGAGAAATCCAGGATATCGTTGATGATTGTCAAAAGCGCGTTGCCCGATTTGACGATGATGTCGGTGAACGTCTTCTGCTTTGGATCGAGATTGGATTTGGCCAGGAGTTCTGCCATGCCCAGCACGCCGTTCATTGGCGTGCGGATCTCATGGCTCATGTTGGCGAGGAATTCCGACTTGGCGCGGTCGGCGAGCACCGCACGCTGGCGCGCCTCGCGCAATTCGGCCTCGCGCATCTTCAATTCGGTGATGTCGGTGGTTGATCCGATCAGATAGAGCGAACCGTCGGACGCGATCATCGCGCCCTTTCGGGCGAACTGGTGGCGCACGCTGCCATCGGCAAGCGTCACCGTCTCCTCGATCTCCTGGGTTTCGCCGGTGCGCAGCACCGCCAGGTCGCCGGCGACGAAGGCCTCGCCGTCTGGCCCGAATATCTCGACGTCGGTCTTGCCGATCGCCTCTTCCTTGCCGAGACCGGTAAGGTCGCACCAGCCCTTGTTGACGTAGAACTGCCTGAGGTCGGAGCGCTTGGCGTAGATCGACACCGGCACGTTGTCGATCAGGCTGCGGAACACCTCGTTCTCGCGCATGCTTTCTTCCAGCGCCCGCTCGCGCGCCTTGACATCGGTGATGTCGGTGCTGGAGCCGACAAGGTGCACCGAGCCGTCGCTGGCCACCAGGCGGCTCTTGCGCGTCATCAACTGCCGCACCGTGCCGTCGCGATGGGTGACCGGCTCCTCGACCTCGCGCACATTGCCGGTCGCCACGACATCGGCGTCGTCATGGCTGAAGCCTTCCGCTTCCTTGGCGCCGAACAATTGCCAGTCGGTTCGGCCGATGACGTCTTCCTTGGCGAAGCCGGTCAGCGCGCACCAGGCCTTGTTGACGAATTCGATGTTCAGGTCCTGCGCCTTGATGAAGGCGGCCACCGGCAGCTCGTCCATCACGTGCCGGAACAGATCGATCTGGCGCATCGAGTCGCGCAAGGCGGCCTCGCGGCTCTTGAGGTCGCTGATGTCGACGCGCACGCCGATGAACGTGCCGTCATCGGTGCGCATGTCGTAGACCTGGTACCAGCGTCCATCCGCATTGAGACGCTCATAGGAAGAATTTGGCAAACGGTAGCGCCTCAGCATGCCGTCGAGCCAGCGTTCGGTATCGACCGCATAAAGGCTGTCGACCACGGCATCGCCGCTCGAGCGGAAATAGCCGACCTCGTGACCGAACTCCAGCGCCTCTCGGAAAGTGCGCCCAGGCTGCCAGTATGGCTTCAGTGCCGGCAGCGAATCCTGCAGCTTGCGGTTGGCAAAGACGAACTTGTCATCTCGGTCGTAGATGATGACGCCTGCCGGCAGCGATTCCAGAACGGTTGCAAGGTTTTTGCGGGCATCCTCGGCTTCCGTCTCGCGGCCCTTCATGTCTGTGACATCGACATAGGAAATGAGCCGCTTGCCACCGGCCAGCGATGCCAGTGAGGCGACCAGCGTGCGCCCGTCATTGTGCGGCAATTGCCTGGAGCCGGCGACGCCGGCCCTGATCTCGGCTTCGCGCTCGGCGACATGGCGCTGCCAGGCAGTCTCGTCGGCACCGAAAGGATCGATGGCACGGCTGGCTTCCATCAGCTCGCGGAAGCTGGAGCCGATCCCGGCGCGGTTTGGATCGATCCTCCAGAAGTCATGGAAGGCGCGGTTGATCACCTCCGCGCGCATATCGGCATCGAGGACGAGCACGCCGATCGGTATCGAATCGACCATCGTGCGAAGGTTGGCGAGGCTTTGCCAGGAAACGTCTTCGTCCTGTTTCGGCGCCATCTCCTCGAAGGCGGCGGCCAGCGCGGTGACGTTGCGGCCGATGCCGCGATAGCCGGCAAATTTTCCTTCGCTGTCGAAGCGTGGAAAGCCTGACGTCAGCACCCAGCGGCAGTCGGCGCCGCCGCCCTTCAGCTCATAGACGAAGTCGCGGAACGGTCGGCGCGCCTGCATATCCTCCAGATGCGCTGCCGCGCTGCGATTGCCCTTCAGGACCTGGTTGAGGAAATCGAAGCGGAACCGGCCAAGCACATCGGCCGGATCGATGCCCGTCGCCGCCTGGTAGCCCTGCGAAAGCCAGGAGAAGCGCAGCTCCGCATCGGTCTCCCAGATCCAGTCCGAGCCGGCTTCGATAAGCTGGCGAAGCCCTTCGGCGCGATCCATGTCGGCAGTATGTGGCAAGGCGTCGCCGCCTTGCGCTGCTGCCTTGCAGGGCTCGCGCTTGCCGCGCGCGCCGATTGCTTCGTCCGCTTCCGCCATGCTGTCCCCACCCCGAAAATCAAGGCCGAACCCTCCCTCCGCGGTTCGTCGGCGGAATGTGCCCGAGAAGCATTAACGATCCGCTAACCTTAACGAGCAACCGGACCGTTGTTGCCGCGTTGTTCCGTGCGGTTGCCGGGTCGGCCAACGCTGCGTTATAAGCGCCCGCAGGGGTGTTGCTTATGTCTGGACGGATAGGGCCTTTTTTGCTGGGCGTGGCGCTGCTTTTCGGCAGCGGCTGTTCGCGCAGCTATGACGGCACGGTCATCATCCCGCGGCCGCTCGATGCCAGGCGCTTCTGGGACCGGCCGCCACCCAATGTCGACTACGGACCGTCGCAGGTCGACAATGGCGCGTTTCCGGCGCCACCACCGTCGCCCGAACGGTTTTCCGAGCGCAGAGTTGTGAAGCCTGCCTTGCAGAAACGGCATCAAAGGAGGCTTTCCTCCCCGGCTCCGTCGTCTTCCGGCCCGGAAAAGCAGCTGGCGTGCAGGAATGTAAGCGCTCCAGGCCAACGCGTTCGCATGGTCTGCGACTAGGCTAACTTCTTCAGAAAGCGCCTGCCGGAACCCTACAGCAGATAGGACTCTATAGCGTTGCCGCGCCCTTCTTGGGTTCTTTTGCACCGAGCTTGTCGAGCGCCAGACGAACCTGGCGCAGATCGTCCTGCCAGCCGTCATCGTCGCCCATTGGGCTCTCCGACGCTGCCCGCTGCAGCCCGCGCGCCTCGGATTCGATCTTGCGCAATTCGGCGATCTTCTCGTCCTTGGTCAAGGAGCCGTCTTCGAGGATCTCCAGAACCCGCATTTCCCTGAACGTGGCCATGGCGTTGCTCCCAGCTGATGTCGATCACAACGCCGGGAGCAGGCACCTGTTCCAGCCGGATCGCGGCGGCCAGGATCGCGGCCAGGTAAGCGACAGGCTCATCGCGGCGGTCGGCCGCCGGGTTCGAAAAACCGTTGCTATTCCACGGGGAAGAAGGCAGGGCCAACCACGCGCACCGACCGCTTGCCAGCCTCGATCGATTGCAACTGGGCGGTGCCCGGAGCCTCGCTGCCGGATCCCGGAATTGCCGCGACCCTGCCGAGGTCCGGCTTTGGCTGCGGCAGGGGGATGATGGCATTGCTCATGTTCGTGGGCGTGACCGTCCTCGCTCTCAGTTCGGCTACCCGCTGGTGATAGCGCTTGACGTCACAGGCCTTGAAATTGGCATCCTCACGGTAGCGGAAAGCCGTCGGCAATTCCGTGTAAGGCTTGCGCGTGTCAAGCGCGGCCATTTTTTCGGTTTCCAGACTGGCATCGCTCAGCGTGTAGAGGTCGACCGCCGGATCGTCACAGATGTAACGGCATTGATCGGCCGTATCCTTGAGATCGTCGTTGCCGGCGAATTGCGACTTGGGCGCCGGGAAGAAATATCCATCCGAAAGGCGCACGCAAAACAGCATCGTGTTGCCGCTGTACGTTGGCACCGCCGTTGCCGCCGCGGACTGCGCCTTCGGCGCCGGGCGCTGCTCCTTGCCCCGGGATGTGCAACCGAGCGCCACGAACCGTGCCTGCAGGCCCGAAATGTCCCGGCCGGAATTGGACGCGGCCACGATCTGGCGCTGCACGTCCGACCGGTTCCTGGCAAGGTCGGCGCAAGCGTTGAAGAAACCGCTCGTCGCACTTTGCGCGGTGCATCTGCGCTGCCTCTCCAGGCCCTGGATCGCCGCGAGCTGGCGGCGCAGCTGCGCCAGTTCCGGGCTCACGCCGCCGCCGCGGCCGGCGGAAAACAACTGGTCTCTGATCGCGCTGCAACTGTCCGCGTAGGAAGATGTTGTGCCGAGCGCAAAGGCGGTCACCATAGCCAGTGCGATCATCATCATGAGAAACCAGAAACGGGTCATCGGGACGACATGATCCTTTTTGCGGATATTCTGGAATCAGGTTCTTTAGACTTATCTAACCTTTCACTAAATGAGATTAGTCTAATATTTCAATAATTTCGACCTAAGCAGACCTTCATTTAGTGTAATAGGACCACCTCTGTGAATTCGATATTACATTTTTATTTCAACATTGAGACGAACCGGAAACAGTGCGGCCCGATCGGTGAGCGCCAATGCTGCAAGGGCAGGACGCCAGGCGCGCGACTAAATCCGATACCTGACCTGAAACCTTTGCCTGGGCCGCGGCGTTGAAAGGCAAAGGAGAACGCTGATGTCGATCCACTTCACGGTATCGGAACTGACAAGAAACCTTTTTCATTCCCTCGGGCTTGACCATGAGGGCGCGCCACGGCCGCTCAATGCCGAGCAGAACCTGTTGCTGGAGTGCTATCTGGCCGGGCAAATTCCTGAATCGGCCTGGAGCGACTACGTCTTCGAGACCCCGGATCTGGCACGGCATGCCGAGGCGCGGCGCTTGAGCCATTGAGCCATTTATCCCAAAAGCGCCGGGCTATTGAGCCGTTGGTCCCGGAGGGTACCGGCCAGAGGCATAAAGCCTGCCGGGCACCCTGCTTTCCGCGAGACGCCCCATTGGCGTCAGTATGGTCACCTAGCTTTTCGCTGTAAGGTCGGCGAAGGCAGCTCTTACTTCGGGGAGACCGATTGCAACTGCTTCGGGGAAACCAATTGCAACGTGAACACTTTGCCGCCAATGCCCTGCGCCAGCGTCGGCGAGAAAGTCAGGGGCGTGCAATTCTTGACGGCCGCGGTGGCCGCGTCGATGAAGGCCTGCCGCGCCTTGTCATCGCCGGCCACTTTGACGGCAGTCGCCCTTGGTGGACCGATCAGCGTGCCGTCGCGCTTGAAGCTGAAGCTCAGGGTTACGGTCGAATTCCCGGCATCCGCCGGGGGCGTCCAGCATGCCTGGATCGCGGCGCCGACATCAGCCATTGTATTGAGCGTCGCGGCCTGTGACGGGAGAAGGGTCCCGGCCAGCATTCCAACGGCGATCATCAGCCTTGCCGCGACGCACTTCATTGCAATCCCTCGATTTCACTGCCGGCCAGCATTCATGGCTGGACTGGCTGTAAGGGATGTTAGAGCCGACGTTGGCAATGACAATATCTCGACGCAAAAGTTGATGCTTCGGCGTTACCTGACTTTCGTGCCGCGATGTGCCGGCACCACCACCCCAAAAAAGCAAAAGGCCGGCGCGGGGCCGACCTTTCCTTCCACCTCGGCGCCAGTACATCCGTGGTCGCGCGGTGAATTCCGGGCAGTAGACAGGGCTTTGGTTAACGAATCCCTAACTCTTGGCCTGCGACTTCACATGGGCGATATAGCCGCGCACGTCGCCGGCCGGCTCGGCGTAGGCCTTGCCGAGCTTCTTCTCGATCGCCGCCATGTACTCCTTCGTCCATTTAGGCAGCGCGTAGTCGATGACGGCCAGGAACTCGAGCGTCGCCGCCAGCCGGATGTCGGCGATCGACGGGTGCTTGCCTCCGATGAACGGCTTGCCGTCCCTGAAGAAGCTGTGGAAGACCTCCAGCGGCTCGGCGATTGCGGCCATGGCTGCCTTCTGCGCTTCGGATTTCTTGTCGGGATGGGCATCGCTGTGGCCGACCTCGCCAGCATAGTGCGGGAAGCCAAGCGCCGGATAGGTGGCGCGCGCCACATAGGGGTAGAGGGTGCCGATCAGGTAGAACATGGCGCTGTCGACCATTGCCCGCTTGGCCGGCGCCGTAGGATAGAATTTCTCCAGCCCGTGCTTGTTGGCGAGATACTGCATGATGGCGCAGCTTTCCCAAAGCACGCCTCTGGGCAGCCCCTTGTCCTCGATCATCGGCGTCAGGTGCGCCGGATTGCGCGCCATATATTCGGGCGAGCGCGTGTGGCCCCAGGCGTCGGTCTCGGCGGCATCGAACCCGGCCGCGCGCGCGAAAACCCGCACCGTCATGTTGTTGACGCTCGGCTTCAGCATGCTGAGCTTCAGCCCTGGTTTCTTCGCCGGCTTGGCCTTGGCCTTCGCAGCGGGTTTTGCGGTGGCCTTTGCCGTCGGTTTCGCCGCTGCTTTGGCCGCCGCCTTTGGGGTCGTCTTTGCGGCCACCTTGGCCGCGGGTTTCTTCGCCTTTATTGTCGCTGTCTTGGCCATTTGTTCCTCCCTCTGTGTCCGTTCAGTATGGGTTCTTCGGCGCCCGGTCATCCGACAGGGTTGCGCGCGAACGCTCGACGAGCGCCTGGATCGCATCAGCGAGATGCACTTCGGCTATGTTGTAGTCGCCGCGCGCGACCCGCAGCCTGTGCGCTTCCATCAGCACGTCGGCATGGGTGAAGCCGGCCGGCGGCTCGAAGCGATAGGAGGCGAGTTCGATCAGCAGTCCGAGCGGATCCTCGAAATAGATCGAATCCATGAAGCCGCGATCCTTGACGCCACTGTGCTTGATGCCGCGCTCGTCGAGCCGAGCGACCGCCTGCAGGAAGGTGACGCGCGATACGGAAAAGGCGATATGGTGGACACAGCCCGTATCGGTCGGCGTGCGTCGCTTCTCCGGCGTGCGGCTTTCGTCGGTGAAGATGGTGATCAGCCGGCCGTCGCCGGGATCGAAATAGAGATGGCTCTCCTTGGGCTTGTCGAGGTTGGGCTGCTCGAAGATGAACGGCATGCCGAGCACGCCCTCCCAGAAATCGATTGAGGTGTGGCGGCCGGCGCCAACCAGCGTGATGTGGTGGACACCCTGCGACTGCAGTTTCTGCATTGGCCCCTCCCGAGGCATCAGCTGCCCGTGCGGATCTCCCCGGCACGCGGCGTTCTGCGCGCCACTCGAGCCGTGCCTCAAGATCCAGGAGGTGATGCTAATGCAATCGGCTCCGCCGCGCCAGAAGCGGCGAACCCTAATACCCTAATGTTGGCACGCCGGCGAAACCGTTCCTGGTTGTAATAGCCAGGGAAACGTTTTTAAGGATTGCGGTGATCAGCCCTAGCCAAAGGCGGGCTAGTAGCGCCCTGGCCGAAACCGCGACTACGCGACGGCCCTGAGCTCGGCCGCCGCCAGCATCCCCACGCCGCCACATTCGGCGCATGCGATGGTCTTC
This sequence comes from Mesorhizobium sp. LNHC221B00, assembly GCF_000502935.1. Lineage (NCBI taxonomy): Bacteria > Pseudomonadati > Pseudomonadota > Alphaproteobacteria > Hyphomicrobiales > Phyllobacteriaceae > Mesorhizobium > Mesorhizobium sp. LNHC221B00. Next base: position 194,826 of record NZ_AYWR01000004.1, read on the forward strand.
CCCGGGCAGCTTGTCTGATGCGTCCCCTGCGGGCAGCAATGCCCTTTTGACGCAGACCATCTCGAGCAATCGAAAACCTTGCCGCCGCCATGGCAGCGCGAGCAAATCATCTTGACTGAGGACATCCCAACTCTACCCGACCCAAAGTCCGCCATCCGCGGACGCTACCCGCATGCCAAGTAACAGAGATCGTTATGCTTTCAAGCGTCGCGGCCTGACTTAAATTGGGTGAATTCGGCCATGCGGCCGCCGGATTTTCGCGGGTTTTGCCGCTTCTTTCGGTGAACGCAACCCACACGGGTGCTTTGTCTGAATGTGATCCGAGACTGTGGGAAGGAACGGCCGAGCCGTTGTTGCGCCGGACGGACCGCTGCACAGCAGTGCAAAAGGGGCCGGCATTGCGCTGGCCCTCCACTTCCACTTGGAGCGCGAGGTGGTCGCGAATACCGCCAAGGCTAGTCGAGAAATCTGATCTTCGTGAAGGACATCATCTCTCCCATCACGTTGCCGCTGTCATCGATCTGCTGCCCTTGTCCGACTGTAACGGTCACGCGTTTTCCCGTGTAGCGGGACGGCATCGCGGTTTGCTCGTTCCAGCTTCCGCACTCGGGAGCGGAACACAGGCCGACTTGCTCCTCCTTCTTGCGGTCGACAATAGTCAGATAGCAATTATCGCCACATTCGAAACCTCGAATGGTGCCGGTGATCTTCCTGTCCTTGGAGAACGACGGACCGCACTGGGCGATCAGGGACGCGGAAATGAGGAGCGGCAAAGCCAATTGTTTCATGCAGCCAACTTGCTGCAACAGGCTGTATAGCGCAAGCATCGCATCTGGCAGAAAATCCTTGGTACGCCCAAGGGGAATCGAACCCCTGTTCCCGCCGTGAGAGAGCGTGATCATTGGACACTCGACTGTTCGTCGTCGTTCATGACAATTCATAGATATCAATGGCTTGGCACTTCGCAAGTTCGTCGTTGTCCGCAGGCGCTCGCATATGTATATTCGACGAATATTCGACGTATTCGGGGAAGTGAGAGTGGCCAAGGTTCTTAAGGAAGCCGAGTTGACGACGGCGAAGGCTCGACTGCGATTGCCGATTGGAGAGCACGCCCGGCGGCTCGACGCCGAGGCGCACCTGTACTATCGGAAAGGTGTCCGCAACGGGGTGTGGTTTGCTCGCTGGCGGAATTGGGGTGAAGGGGCGAACTACAAGCAAGCGCCGGTCGGATCGGCCAACGACATCAACGACAAGCCGACCGACGGCCTGCTCACCTACCTTCAGGCCGAAACACGGGCTCGGCAGATCGTGGCCAAGGCACGGGCCGAATCCAAGGCCGCTGCCGCTGGTCCGGTGCTGACCGTGAGTCTCGTCGTGGAGGCCTACATCATCGAGCGCGATGCCCGCGACAGCCGCCGCAAGGGCCGCAAGGTGCGCTCTGACGCCGGACAGCGTCTTCGGCGGTATGTGCTTGGGCAGGACAAGCGCGGCAATCAGAAAGCTGTTCATGCCTCGCCGCTGGCATCGGTGGCGCTGCACAGCCTAACGGAAAAGAACTTATTGTCGTGGCGCTCCGAGTTGCCCGACGATTTGAAAGTCGCGACCCAACAACGGCTCATCAATGACCTCAAGGCAGCGCTTAACGCCGCCTATGCTGCGCACCGGGAGCGACTGGACCCGACACTGCCGGCCATCATCAAGCACGGCCTCAAAGCCGAGAAGCTGGACACTGACGAGGCCGTGCCGCTGGCCCGGGACAACCAGATCATGTCCGCGAGCCAAGTTGGCGCGATCCTGGCCGCCGCCCGCGAAGTGGACACAGAAGGAAATTGGGATGGCGATCTGTTCCGCTTCGTCGTCTTGCTTGCCGCAACTGGAGCGCGGTTCTCGCAGATCGCCCGAATGAAGGTGGGCGACGTGCAGCGGGCGCAAGGCCGGCTCATGGTTCCAAGCTCCCGGAAGGGCAAGGGCGGTAAGGTCGCCAGCGTCCCGGTTCCGGTGGGCAAGGATGTGCTCGACGCGCTGCTGCCGGCAACAACTGGCCGGAACAACCATGCAATCTTGCTGGAGCGGTGGCGCAGCGAGCAGGTGAAGGGCTCGATAGAGTGGCAACGAACCGGTCGTAGCCAATGGCAGTTTGCCAGTGAACTTCAGCGCCCTTGGAGGGAAATCCGGAGTCGGGCAAAGCTGCCTACCGTGATCCCGTACAGTCTGCGGCACAGTTCAATCGTGCGCGGCATCGGGGCGAACCTCCCGATAAGGCTGGTCGCCGCGCTGCACGACACATCTGTGCCGATGATCGAGAGGCACTATGGCCGGTGGATTGCCGATGGTCTGGAGGACCTAGCGGCTGCAGCAGTGGTGCGACTGGTGCCGGACGAAGCCGCCAATATCGTCACCCTGGCAAGCCGGCGCGGACAATCTGCGCCGATTTAGATTGGCGGCATGGAAGTCGATTGAAGGTTTTTGGGGATAAAATTTCCCGTTGAAACCCAAAGAGTTGCTGATTTCATTGGCCTAAATCTAGGCCACAATACTTGACTAATCGGCAACCGAGGGTCCCGACAAAATTTTTTGTCAGCGACAATCCTTTTTGTACTCTGATAGTCTGCAGCGGTGATTTGCGTACGGCCAAGCACTTGGGCAACGGCCGACGCACCCAGCCGACTTAAGGACTTGATGGGGTACATTGTGGATTTGTTCAAAGCCTATGCAGACCGTGCCATGCTGAACGTTCCGGAGGCGGCTCGATGGGCCGGCATCTGCCGGACCAAGCTTTATAGTGAGATCGGGGCCGGTCGGCTCCGCCAAACAAAGATCGGAAGAAAGACGGTCTTCCGGAAGGAAGATTTGCTTGCATGGCACGACGGTTTGTTGCGCAGGGCCGGCCGCGATGGCGAGTGACGATCGGCGGCCGAAGGCAAAGCGCAAGGCAACAGTTGATGCGTATAGCCAATATCGCTTTCGGAAACAGCCCGCACCGCCAGGCGCGGCGATGGCATTCATCGAAAAGGCGCTCACGCTAGAGACGGACGACTGCATCATCTTCCCTTACGGGAGAACTGGTGCCGGCTACGCGAACCTCCGCGTTGGCTCCGGCGTCAGCGGAGATCGCTTTGAATACGGACACGTCATCGTATGCGAGCGAACTCGCGGGCAGCGACCGACGCCAAAACACGTCGCTGCGCATTCGTGCGGACATGGACATGCCGGTTGCGTCAACAAACGGCATCTGTCTTGGAAGACGCCGGCCGGTAACGCGGGTGACCGCGAGGCGCATGGGACGACGGCCCACGGAAAGAAACTGACGGCAGAGGCTGTAAGGTCCATCCGCGCGCTCGCGCAGGCCATGCGCCACCGTGATCTAGCTAAGATGCATGGCGTTCGCGGCGATACGATTGGCAGCGTCGTGCAACGCAGGACGTGGGCGCATCTGCCGAGCGCGCCCGCCGCCGATGACGATGAGGCGGCGTGATGGGACAACCGAAGACGATCAACAAGCTGTTTGCGCTGCAAAGTGCGCTAGTCGATTGCAAACTCGCCCCCGGCACAGACGCCAAGGTGCTAGGGGTTCTGATCGAGTACCAAAACCCGGCACAAGGCTATAGCTGGCCATCAATCGAGACAATTGCCGAAGTGGCCGGGCTGAAGGAGCGCGCCACGCGACAGTCCATCCGGCGGCTTGAGGATGCCGGCTACCTCCAAACACAACTCGGAGGCGGCCGCAACAGAACTAGCAGATACCGTGCGCGACTTGAATGCTTCGATGAGGCCCCACTGAAGGAACGTATTCGGCTCGCAGCAAAAAGGCGGCATAACAATGCCGGGTTTTCAGAAACGGAAACCCGGCATGACGGTGCAGAAACCCGGCACGACCACGACACAAAACCCGGCACGACGGTGCCCCCGAACACTTCTTATGGAAACCGGCTTACTAATAATCCTTCCGCTGCCGCGGCATCGAACAGCAGTTCGACGCACCAACGAGACGAAACCCCGGCCTTTCTCAGAAAAGCTGAACTGGCTCTCAAAGCCGCTCGTCAAGACGGGCGCCACTTCAGCGGTGATGAAACTGTCAAAGCCTACCGCTGGCTTCGAGGCGTTGCCGGAGGCGACGACTACACCGATGGCGATCAGGTGAAAGGTTGGGCGCATCGCCTTTCCGAAGAGCTTCTTGAACTCATGGACGAACAGACCTTGTTGGAGGCCGCAGCATGAAATGCCCAACTGTATCCATCACCGCGACTGCGACCGTCTTTGCCTTCCCGGTCGAGAAGCAGATTGGCCTCATCCGTAGAACTGTCGACGTGCTTGACGCTAAATGCGCGGAGCGCACTTTCGGCGAGCCTTATTTGCAAAGAGCTGCTGACAAGATAACGCGGCGATTGGCGGCGGCCGGAGTCGACGAGATCACAATCGCCCAGCAGATCGCCGCATTCCGGAAAGCTGTCGATGACGAGAGTCTGCGTCGCCTGTTCGATAATTTCGAGCGGCTTTCAACCGTGAAGCCGTAGCGTTATCCGGGAAATTGCGTGATGCGGAGTTTCCCCGGCGCCTTTCCTGACCCAAGGACAAAGAGGAGAAACCGCCGGACGGCGTCGATTACATGGACAAGTCGGAGGGCAACGATTGTCGCTGAGCGACGGCTATTGGCGGCACGTGACGCTTCTCCACCTAAATCATCGACGGAGAGTTGAATCTATTCTGGAACGCGGTCGAGCCCGAATATGGACCGACTGCGATAGATTCTTAATGCAAATAATTCCTCCGGCTGAAAAGCCACTTTTGGCAAGGCATCTCAGGCGGTTACGCAAAAACGAGATCCCAGAATAGACTGCAATTAAAGAATGTTTCTACAGTGCCCTCGCGCGCGCGGGAAAATGCTGTAGATCACCCTAATTGAGGGCGCCACGCGGTTCGGCGCATTTTTGGCGGGCGAGGAAAGGCCGAGGCTTGCGGCGCCAGAGAGACGCGCGAGTCGGAGCTACGACGGCGGCCGCGCGGTTGGGCCAGCCCGGCGCTAGCCAATAGGGGGATGGGATGGAAGCGCCATCTTATTTGTAACCCTTGTAGCGATAAACGTTCCCGATAGAGGTCATCGCGAAAGTCCACATCCTGAAGACCGAGCCGACAGCCCATTCATCGTCGCTGAAAGCGTTAACGTAGCTTGTGTAGACCGCTTTTTGCTTGCCAAGAAACGAGCGGCCGGCGTCATTCTTGGTGAAAAGAAAGCTGCTTTGCAGCTGATGCTCTGAGCTGAAAACCAGTATCCCTTTGCCTGCCAAATCCAAGACTTCTTGCAGATTCGTTGCGATGCCGGGCGCTCCAAGGATCAGATCGCGGCCCTTGGCTTGACCCGCCTTCACGACTGACGTCACCACGGTAAGATCGTTCTCGTCGAAGGCTATTCGATTTGTTGAACGGACTATATCTGCCGAAACTCACTACGCCCTGCACGGTGCTCCCCTTTTGCGAACTTGAGAGCGCGGTGCGTACACACTCCAGTTGGTTCACTCAAGCGCGTCTGACCGCAACAACTTGTCACGGGTTCGAGAGGTGAAGGCGCTTTGATCTTTCAAGCCTGTGACGGGCACATGAACCACAAGAAGGCCAGATGTCGCTGGAAATTTCCCTATGCTGCTCTACCCCTTTTTGCCAGCTTCGCTACGGTCGCCCGCGAGCAACCCATTACATCGACAATCTGGTTCCAGCTCGCGCCGGTCTTCAACATGGCCGCAATGGCAGCATTCCGTTTGATGTCCTCTTGCCGTCCTTTGAGGCGACCCTCAGCCTGAGCCTTCGCCATGCCTTGGGTCTGTCTCCTCCGGCGGTCGGTGTAGTCCTTGCGAGCAATAGCAGCGAGCATGTCTAGCATCATGCCGTTGATGGCCTCAGCCATGCGCCGGGAGAACTCGTCGCCATCGCTGACAGCCTGCCACGAAGTCGGCAAGTCCAATGCCACAACGCGCACCTGCTTCGCCTTCAGATCGGCTCTCAGCTTCTCCCAGTCTGCCTCGTTGAGCCTCGACAGCCGATCAACCTGTTCGACAAGGAGCACGTCGGCGGGGTGACAGTCGCGCATGAGCCGGTCCAGCTCGGGACGTTTCAACGTCGCCCCGCTCTCGTTCTCCTCATACCAAGCTGCAACCGCCAACCCGCGTTCCTGGGCGAACCGTTCAAGGTCGGCCCTTGCCCGCCCCGCGTCCTGCTCCTTAGTTGATGCGCGCAGATATGCCCTGATGAATGCCATGCTCGGAAACCCTCCGGTTCAGTTAAGATGGTTTCCATTACTCGGTTCATTATAGGTGGTCAACAATTATCTTCAGCGCTCGGTTTAGCTGGTACCGCTGGAGCATACCCAAGAGTACCATGCACGGCGCTAGAGGGAGATCGGCCAATCCCGTGTGTCGATAGAATGCAGGCTTGCTACCGGCGCCTTGCGGAATCTGTTAGGTTCCGGGGCAAACCGGCACTTTCTGCACAAACTTCTAAATCTCTCTCTGCGAAACCGACGCTTCCGGCTCCGATCACCTCTTTGCTGCATGCGCTGGATCAAGTTGAGGAAGAGTCCCCGATTAAACGCTACCGGAAGGGAGCCCTTAACCGCGACACGGTTTTTAGAGGATTTCGTCGCTCGGCTGAGCTGTGGGCGTCAACAGCTCTTGTTCTGTGCCGTAATCGTGTCGTTCATTCCTCCACTGATATCTACCCTTGGTGGAGAAGCCGCCAAGCGCGAGGGATGAATTCACGAGGTGAACTTCGACGGCTCTGATCGCAGAGATGACCATCAACGAACTTCGAAATATCGCGACAGCGCCGCTGCCGGCTAACCCCGTGCCCTCGCTACACCCAACAATTCTGCCGGCAGAAAACCCCCCGCCCATTTACGAAGCGACGGGTCCTCACCCCATCCAAAACTGAGATGCAATTCTGGTGTCAATTCCTATTGACCCAGTAGGGGTTACCACCGCACCAGCGGCGAGTGACCGCCGGTGGCAAGTGCTGAAAAATGTGGCTGGCGCCCCTGCTTTTGACACATAACAAACCAGAGGGACGCCGAGCCTTTGCCGGCGGCGCTTTGAGGGAAACGGCGCCGAGTAGCGAATGTATCGCTCTCGCTAGGGTTGTTTGAATACAGCCTTTTGGATGAGGCTTCGAAAGCGCATGCCATAGCTCCGCTTTGCTTATGCCCTGTTCTGGAAAACGACGACCAGTTCCTCGGCGAGGACCGCCTCTCTCTGATTCTTGTGTTTCGGGGCTAGACTGTGCTCGTTGCGCAGTCAGTCGAACACCCGCTGGAGAAAATCCAGATCTGCGGGCTCGGATATTCCGCCGCTCGGTTCGATCAAGGTTCACGCGTGTGGGTCTGGCGCGACTTTTGAGCTCCTGCAGACAAACAACGTCGTATTTGGTGCCAGTGAGCCACCTTAGAAGTACTAGAGTGGCCATGACTGAAAGGTGAATTCATGGTACCTCCAACGGAGGCCATTGCGGCGCGGCATCTTCGACCATTGCCCAGCGTCGCAGGCACGGCGCTCTCAAACCGCAGTTGTAAGAGACGAGGTTGAGACCGAGCGGCCCACGAGACTAAAGCGTATTTTAGCTAAAGCTTGACAACCGAATTGCCGGAGTAGAAAGTCTTGGTTGCTTGGGGATAGTGCCGAGCCGCCGCGATTACGTTTATTGTGCGGCCGTTCATCAGTAGTGCATGAAATACCACGCGGTTATCGCTGTGTGTGGGCGCTGCGCAGACCACGTTTGCAAAAATTTCGTTAGACTTGATTGTCACGTGCCAAATCGGCGCGCGTTTCAGCGCGTCGACTTTGTTGACTACTAAAAAGGGCATTGTCATGGCCACCATCAACGGAACTGCGCTTCGGGAAAAGTTCGACCTGTTGGGTAGATACGTTTGGGACGGGACATCGTGGGTCCTAGTCAATTCGGCCGGCACAACCGCTTCTGCTGACACTGTCAATGCCGGAGCAGGAGATGATGAGGTCGACAGCGGCGGAGGCAAAGACACGATCTTCGGCCAGGCGGGGAACGACCTGCTGATTGGCGGCGCTGGCGACGATACCGTCGATGGCGGCAACGACAACGACGTCATCTATGGGGGCAATGCTGTCCAGAATTCAACGGGCTCGGGTAATGACGACCTCAGGGGGGGAAGTGGCAATGACACAATCTATGGCGGAGATGGCAACGACACGATCCGCGGCGATGCCGGCAGCGACACGCTGCTCGGCGAGGCTGGCGACGATACGATCGACGGCGGCGATGACAACGACGTCATCTATGGCGGCAGTGCTGTCCTGAATTCAACGGGCTCGGGCAATGATGACCTCCGGGGCGGAAGCGGCAACGACACGATCTATGGCGGAGACGGCGGCGACACGATCCGCGGCGATGCCGGCAGTGACACGCTGCTCGGCGAGGCTGGCAATGATACGATTGACGGCGGCGATGACAACGATGTTATCTATGGCGGCAGTGCTGTCCTGAATTCAACTGGCTCGGGCAATGACGATCTACGGGGCGGCAGTGGCAATGACACCATCTATGGCGGAGACGGCAACGATAAGCTGCGTGGCGATGCGGGCAACGACGCGCTTTATGGTGAAGCCGGCGCAGACAATCTCGACGGTGGCGATGGCGATGACGTCCTAGTCGGCGGCTCTGGTGCCGATCAGCTCGCGGGTGGCGTTGGTGCGGACCGCTACGCTCTTAATGCGGTCACGGACTCGCTGGCCACTGCAGGACACGCCTTCAGCACCAGCTCCGGCGATGTCATCAGCGGATTCACTTCAGTATCCGAGACCTCGAACCCCCTTCTCCAGGACAAGATTGATCTCACTGGTCTGGTATCAGCAATAGGGCATTCGCTGATTTGGAGTGGCACCGCTGCTTCGGCAAATGGCGTATGGTATGCGCAATCTGGCTCGACAACGCTCGTCAACATTGACACGACCGGTGATGGTCTTGCCGATATGGTCATCAAAATAGATACGCGCGAAACGCTGAGCGCCAGTGATTTCCTTGGTCTAGGCATTACTGACACGACAGCACCAGTGGTTTCCAATACAGCGTATGGAGCAAACGACGGAAGCCTCAAGGCAGGAGACGTCGTAACTCTCACCATTTCCTTCTCCGAGGCCGTCCTCGTCGCTGGCGGAACCCCGACACTAGCACTGAACAGTGGCGGCACAGCGACCTTTCTTGGCGGCTCCGGATCGTCCACGCTGACTTTCAGCTACACCGTCGCAAGTGGCCAGAATACTGCTGATCTCGCGATCTCCTCTCTCATTCTCAATTCAGCAACGATCAAGGATTCGGCTGGCAACAATGCCAACCTGACCGGCGTCGCGTCGAATCCCGCGGGCACATTGGCGATCGACACCACCGCGCCGGCGGCCACCATCACGCTGGCCGCGATCACCGCCGACAACATCCTCAATNCCGATGCGGCCGGCAATGCGACCACGGCCACCGACACCCAGGCCTACACGATCGACACCACCGCGCCGGCGGCCACCATCACGCTGGCCGCGATCACCGCCGACAACATCCTCAATGCCTCCGAGGCCGGCGGCACCGTCGCGGTGACCGGCACGGTCGGCGGCGACGTCCACAACGGCGACACCGTCACGCTGCTCGTCAACGGCGTCACCTACACCGGCACCGTTGCGGCCGGCGGCTTCTCCATCAACGTCGCCGGCTCCGACCTGGCCGCCGATGCCGACGCCACCGTCGATGCCAGCGTCACCACNATCAACGTCGCCGGCTCCGACCTGGCCGCCGATGCCGACGCCACCGTCGATGCCAGCGTCACCACGTCCGATGCGGCAGGCAATGCGACCACGGCCACCGACACCCAGGCCTACACGATCGACACCACCGCGCCGGCGGCCACGATTGATCTGACAACTATGACTACCATTCAAGGGTTCATCATCCAGGGCGATGTGGCGGGAGACAACGCTGGCGTCAGCGTCGCCTCCGCGGGCGATGTCAACGGCGACGGCTTTGACGACCTGATCGTCGGGGCTCTGTCCGGCGACAATGGCGGTACGGATGCCGGTGAAGCCNGGCGATGTCAACGGCGACGGTTTTGACGATCTGATCGTCGGGGCGCCCCTGGGCGACAATGGCGGCACGGATGCGGGCGAGGCTTATGTAGTTTTCGGCGGCGCCTCCCCTGTCAACATCGATCTCACAACCATGACCGCCGCGCAGGGCTTCATCATCCAGGGCGATGTCGCGGGAGATCAGGCGGGCAGAAGTGTCGCCTCGGCGGGCGATGTCAATGGCGACGGTTTCGACGATCTGATCGTCGGGGCGCCCGGCGGCAGCAGTGGCGGCATATTCGCCGGTGAAGCCTACGTGGTGTTCGGCAGGGCTTCACCCGTCAATATCGATCTCACCACTCTAACGCTGGCCCAGGGCTTCATCATCCAGGGCGATACGGCGGGNGAAGCCTACGTGGTGTTCGGCAGGGCTTCACCCGTCAATATCGATCTCACCACTCTAACGCTGGCCCAGGGCTTCATCATCCAAGGCGATGTGGCGGGAGACAACGCTGGCCTCAGCGTTGCCTCCGCGGGCGATGTCAATGGTGACGGCTTTGACGACCTGATCGTCGGTGCAGCTGGTGGCGACAATGGCGGTATTAGTGCCGGCGAGGCCTACGTGGTGTTCGGCGGGGCCTCTCCGGTCAATATCGATCTTACGACCATGACCGCCGCCCAAGGGTTCATCATCCAGGGCGATGTGGCGGGAGACAACGCTGGCGTCAGCGTCGCCTCCGCGGGCGATGTCANCCAAGGGTTCATCATCCAGGGCGATGTGGCGGGAGACAACGCTGGCGTCAGCGTCGCCTCCGCGGGCGATGTCAATGGCGACGGCTTTGACGACCTGATCGTCGGGGCTCTGTCCGGCGACAATGGCGGTACGGATGCCGGTGAAGCCTACGTGGTGTTCGGCAGGGCTTCACCCGTCAATATCGATCTCACCACTCTAACGCTGGCCCAGGGCTTCATCATCCANGGCGATGTCAACGGCGACGGTTTTGACGATCTGATCGTCGGGGCGCCCCTGGGCGACAATGGCGGCACGGATGCGGGCGAGGCTTATGTGGTTTTCGGCGGCGCCTCCCCTGTCAACATCGATCTCACAACCATGACCGCCGCGCAGGGCTTCATCATCCAGGGCGATGTCGCGGGAGATCAGGCGGGCAGAAGCGTCGCCTCGGCCGGCGATGTCAATGGCGATGGCTTTGACGACCTGCTTGTGGGGGCACCTTACGGCGATAATGGCGGCGCCGATGCCGGTGAGGCATATGTCGTGCTCGGCGGCGCCTTCGGGCTTGGCTCGACACCGGTGACCACCACTGGCACGGCGGCAGCCGAAATGCTGATCGGCGGCCTCGGCAACGATACCCTCACCGGTGGCGGCGGAGCCGACATCCTGCGCGGCGGGGCGGGCAACGACGTGCTCGGCGTCTCCAGCACAGGATTCGCCGATGTCGACGGTGGCACCGGCATCGATACCTTGAAGCTCAACGGCAGCGGCCTGTCGCTCAATCTGGCCACCGCCCTGCCGGCCGAGATCACCTCGATCGAGAAGATCGACCTGACCGGCAGCGGCAACAACAGCTTGACCGTGGNCCCTGCCGGCCGAGATCACCTCGATCGAGAAGATCGACCTGACCGGCAGCGGCAACAACAGCTTGACCGTGGACCGGCTCAGCGTCCTTGATCTTACAGAGGAGCGCGCCAACGGCGTGGCCATCCTTACCGTGACCGGCAACGCTGGCGACGCCGTCAATGTCGCCGATGCCGGCTGGTTCTATCAAGGCAGCATCAACGTCGGCGGCGAGAATTACGAGCGCTACACCAATGGCAATGCCGAACTGCGGGTCGAATACGGAGTCACGGCGAACTTTGCCCGATCGATTGACCTCACGACCATCACCACCGCTCAAGGGATCATCATCCAGGGCGATGTGGCGGGAGACAACGCTGGCCTCAGCGTCGCCTCGGCGGGCGATGTCAACGGCGACGGCTTCGATGACATGATCGTCGGGGCGCCCTACGGCGACAATGGCGGCACCAATGCGGGCGAGGCCTATGTGGTGTTCGGCGGGACCTCCCCGGTCAACATCGATCTCACGACTATGACCGCCGCCCAGGGCTTCATCATCCAAGGTGACGTGGCAAGCGACTGGGCGGGCAGAAGTGTTTCCTCGGCGGGCGATGTCAATGGCGATGGTTTCGACGATCTGATCGTCGGGGCGCCCTACGGCGACAATGGCGGCACCAGTGCGGGCGAGGCCTACGTCGTGTTCGGCGGGGCAACTTCGGTAAACATTGATCTCACAACTCTTACTGCTGCTCAAGGGTTCATCATTCAGGGCGATACAACCAACGACTTGGCGGGCAGAAGCGTGTCCTCGGCGGGCGATGTCAATGGTGACGGCTTCGACGATCTGATCGTAGGTGCGCCCTTCGGCAGCAATGGCGGCAGTGGTGCCGGTGAGGCCTATGTGGTGTTCGGCGGCGCGTCCGCTGTAAACATTGATCTCACCACCTTAACCACCGTTCAGGGCTTTATCATCCAGGGGGATGTGGCGAATGACCATGCTGGCTGGGACGTCGCCTCAGCGGGTGATGTCAACGGTGACGGCTTCGACGATCTGATAGTAGGTGCGCCCTTCGGCTACAATGGCGGTGCTGATGCCGGCGAGGCCTACGTGGTGTTCGGTAGCGCCTCAGTAGTCAACGTCGATCTTACGACCATTACCCCCGCTCAAGGGATCATCATCCAGGGCGATGTGGCGATCGACGAGGCGGGGTTCAGTGTCTCCTCGGCGGGCGATGTCAACGGGGATGGCTTCGACGACTTGATCGTGGGGGCACCCTACGGTGACAATGGCGGTACTGATGCAGGCGAAGCCTATGTGGTGTTCGGCCGCGCCTCCCCGGTAAATGTTGATCTCACGACCATGACCGCACTGCAGGGTTTCATCATCCAAGGTGATTCCGCAGGTGATATCGCGGGCTACAGCGTGTCTTCGGCGGGGGATGTCAACGGCGACGGCTTCGACGATCTGATCGTTGGCGCACGCCTAGGCGGCAACGGCGGCTCATATGCCGGCGAGGCCTATGTGGTGTTCGGCGGGGCCTCGCCTGTCAACATCGATCTCACCACTCTTACTGCTGCTCAAGGAATCATCATCCAGGGCGATGCGGCATATGACCAGGCGGGTTTCAGTGTCTCCTCGGCAGGTGATGTCAATGGCGACGGCTTTGACGATTTGATCGTTGGCGCACGCCTAGGCGACAACGGCGGCATTGATGCCGGGGAGGCATATGTCGTGCTCGGCGGGGCCTTCGGGCTCGGCTCGACCCCGGTGACCACCACTGGTACGGCGGCAGCCGAAATGCTGGTCGGCGGCCTCGGCAATGATACGCTCACCGGTGGTGGTGGAGCGGACATTCTGCGCGGCGGGGCGGGCAACGACGTGCTCGGCGTCTCCAGCACCGGATTCGCCGACATCGATGGCGGCACCGGCATCGATACCTTGAAGCTCAACGGCAGCGGCCTGTCGCTCAATCTGGCCACCACCCTGCCGGCCGAGATCACCTCGATCGAGAAGATCGACCTGACCGGCAGCGGCAACAACAGCTTGACCGTGGNCGGAGTCACGGCGAACTTTGCCCGATCGATTGACCTCACGACCATCACCACCGCTCAAGGGATCATCATCCAGGGTGATATTGCGGGGGATGAAGCGGGCTGGAGCGTTGCCTCGGCCGGCGATGTCAATGGCGACGGCTTCGACGATCTCATCGTCGGGGCCCCCGGGGGCGACAACGGCGGCCTCAATGCCGGCGAGGCCTATGTGTTGTTCGGTAGCGTCTCCCCGGTCAATATCGACCTTACCAGCCTCACCACTGCCCAAGGCTTCATCATCCAGGGCGATGTGGCAGACGACGGGGCGGGCTGGAGCGTCGCCTCGGCAGGCGATGTCAATGGCGACGGCTTCGACGATTTGATCGTCGGAGCACCCTTTGGCGACAATGGCGGCTATAATGCCGGCGAGGCCTATGTAGTGTTCGGCGGGTCAACCCCAATCAACATAGATCTCACCACCATGCCTGTTGCCCAGGGCTTCATCATCCAGGGCGATGTGACGACAGACAATGCCGGCCGAAGCGTGTCGTCAGCCGGCGATGTCAATGGAGACGGTTTCGACGATCTGATTGTCGGGGCACTCTACGGCGACAACGGCGGCACTGACGCCGGCGAGGCATATGTGGTGTTCGGCGGGGCCTCTCCGGTCAATGTCGACCTCACCACCCTCACCGCTGCTCAAGGGATCATCATCCAGGGCGATGTGGCGGGCGATCAAGCGGGCTTCAGCGTCGCGTCCGCAGGCGATGTCAATGGCGACGGCTTCGACGATCTGATCGTCGGCGCACGCTTCGGCGACAATGGCGGAACTGACGCCGGCGAGGCATATGTGGTGTTCGGCAAAGCCTCGCCGGTCAACATCGATCTCACGACGATGACCGCCGTCCAAGGCTTCATCATCCAGGGCGATACAACAAATGACTGGGCGGGCTTCAGCGTCTCCTCGGCGGGCGATGTCAATGGCGACGGCTTCGACGATCTGATCGTCGGGGCGCCTAGTGGAGACGATGGCGGCACCAATGCGGGCGAGGCCTATGTGGTGTTCGGCGGGGGCTCTCCGGTCAATGTCGATCTTACCACCCTGACCGCCGCTCAAGGGATCATCATCCAGGGCGATTTGGCAGGTGACCAGGCGGGCTTCAGCGTGTCCTCGGCAGGCGATGTCAATGGCGACGGGTTCGACGATCTGATCGTTGGGGCGATAGACGGTGACAATGGCGGTCTCAGTGCCGGCGAGGCCTATGTCGTGTTCGGCAGCGCCTCCCCGGCCAACATCGACCTCACCACCCTCACCGCTGCCCAGGGGATTATCATTCAGGGTGACGCGCTTGGTGACCAGGCCGGCCTCAGCGTCGCCTCGGCCGGTGATGTCAACGGCGACGGCTTCGACGATCTGATCGTAGGAGCACACCGCGGCGACAATGGCGGCACTGATGCCGGCGAAGCCTACGTTGTGCTCGGCGGCGCCTTCGGGCGCGGCTCGACGCCTGTGNGACAATGGCGGCACTGATGCCGGCGAAGCCTACGTTGTGCTCGGCGGCGCCTTCGGGCGCGGCTCGACGCCTGTGACGACCACCGGCACGGCGGCAGCCGAAATGCTGATCGGCGGCCTTGGCAATGATACACTCACCGGTGGCGGCGGAGCGGACATTCTGCGCGGCGGCGCCGGCAACGATGTGCTGGGCGTCTCCAGCACCGGATTCGCCGATATCGACGGCGGCACCGGCATCGATACCTTGAAGCTCAACGGCAGCGGCCTGTCACTTAATCTGGCCACCGCCCTGCCGGCCGAAATCACCTCGATCGAAAAGATCGACCTGACCGGCAGCGGCAACAACAGCTTGACGATGGACCGGCTCAGCGTCCTCGACCTTACGGAGGAGCGTGCCAATGGCAAGGCCATCCTCACCGTAACCGGCAATGCTGGCGACGTCGTCAATGTCGCCGATGCAGGCTGGTTCTACCAAGGCAGCATCACGGTCGGCAGCGAGAACTACGAGCGCTACACCAATGGCAATGCGGAGTTGCGGGTCGAATACGGCGTGACGGCGAACTTTGCCCGGGCAATCGACCTCACGACCATCACCACCGCTCAAGGGATCATCATTCAGGGTGATGTGGCGGGAGACAATGCGGGCTGGAGCGTTGCCTCGGCCGGCGATGTCAATGGCGACGGCTTCGATGACATGATCGTTGGCGCACGCTCGGGCGACAATGGCGGTATCGATGCCGGTGAAGCCTACGTGGTGTTCGGCCGGGCTTCCCCCGTCAATATCGATCTCACCACTCTAACGCTGGCCCAGGGCTTCATCATCCAGGGCGATGTGGCAGGTGACCGGGCGGGTTGGAGCGTGTCCTCGGCGGGCGATGTCAATGGCGACGGCTTCGACGATCTGATTGTCGGGGCGCCCTACGGTGACAATGGTGGTACCGATGCCGGCGAAGCCTATGTTGTGTTAGGCGGAGCAACCCCGGCCAACATCGATCTCACAACAATGACTGTTGCCCAGGGCTTCATCATCCAGGGCGATACAGCGGGTGACACTGCGGGCTACAGTGTTTCCTCTGCTGGCGATGTCAATGGCGACGGCTTCGACGATCTGATCGTGGGAGCAGCGGCTGGTGACAATGACAGTTTCAACGCTGGCGAGGCCTATGTGGTGTTTGGCGGAGCAGCACCAGTTAACATCGATCTCACGACCATGACCGCCGCTCAAGGGATCATCATCCAGGGCGATACAACTAATGACTTGGCCGGTTTCAGTGTCTCCTCGGCTGGCGATATTAATGGCGACGGTTTCGACGATCTGATCGTCGGGGCTCCCTTGGGCGACAATGGTGGCTACAATGCCGGCGAGGCTTATGTGGTATTCGGAAGAGCCTCCCCGGTCAACATCGACCTCACTACTCTCACTGCAGCTCAGGGCTTCATCATCCAGGGTGATGTGACGACGGACAACGCCGGCCGAAGCGTGTCCTCGGCGGGCGACGTCAATGGCGACGGTTTCGACGATCTGATCGTCGGGGCACCTTACGGCGACAATGGCGGCACCAATGCGGGTGAGGCCTATGTGGTGTTCGGCAGCGCCTCTCCGGTCAACATCGACCTCACCTTCCTCGCCACCACCGAGGGCTTCATCATCCAGGGCGATACTGCCGATGACCGAGCAAGCTGGAGAGTATCTTCGGCGGGCGATGTCAATGGCGATGGCTTCGACGATTTGATCGTCGGAGCGCGCCAGGGGGATAATGGAGGGACTGATGCCGGCGAAGCCTATGTGGTGTTCGGCGGCGCCTCTCCGGTCAATGTTGATCTTACCACACTTACCGCCGCTCAAGGGATCATCATCCAGGGCGATGTCGCGGGAGATCAGGCGGGCAGAAGCGTTGCCTCTGCGGGCGATGTCAATGGCGACGGTTTCGACGATCTGATCGTAGGAGCTGACTTAGGGGACAATGGCGGCACTGATGCCGGCGAAGCCTACGTTGTGCTCGGCGGCGCCTTCGGGCGCGGCTCGACGCCTGTGACGACCACCGGCACGGCGGCAGCCGAAATGCTGGTCGGCGGCCTTGGCAATGATACACTCACCGGTGGCGGCGGAGCGGACATTCTGCGCGGCGGCGCCGGCAACGATNCTCCAGCACCGGATTCGCCGATATCGACGGCGGCACCGGCATCGATACCTTGAAGCTCAACGGCAGCGGCCTGTCGCTTAATCTGGCCACCGCCCTCCCGGCCGAAATCACCTCGATCGAGAAGATCGACTTGACCGGTAGCGGCAACAACACCTTGACCGTGGATCGGCTCAGCGTCCTCGACCTTACCGAAGAGCGCGCCAACGGCGTGGCCGTCCTCACCGTGATCGGCAATGCTGGCGACGTCGTCAATGTCGCCGATGCAGGCTGGTTCTATCAAGGCAGCATCACTGTCGGCAGCGAGGACTACGAGCGCTACACTAATGGCAATGCGGAGTTGCGGGTCGAATATGGCGTGACGGCGAACTTTGCCCGGGCAATCGACCTCACGACCATCACCACCGCTCAAGGGATCATCATCCAGGGCGATGTTGCACTCGACTATGCGGGCAGGAGCGTGTCCTCGGCGGGCGATGTCAATGGCGACGGCTTCGACGACATGATCGTCGGGGCGCCTCTCGGCGACAATGGTGGCGGGAATGCCGGCGAAGCCTATGTGGTGTTCGGCGGCAGTGCTCCCGTCAACATCGATCTGACAATTCTCACCGCCGCCCAGGGCTTCATCATCCAGGGCGATACAACGGGTGACGTGGCGGGCTGGAGCGTGTCCTCGGCAGGCGATGTGAATGGCGACGGCTTCGATGATCTGATCGTCGGGGCGCGCGACGGCGACAATGGGGGCACCAGTGCGGGCGAGGCCTATGTGGTGTTCGGCGGTGCCTCCCCAGGCAACATCGATCTCACCACTCTCACGACCGCGCAAGGCTTCATCATACAGGGCGATGTTGCGTCTGACGAAGCGGGCATCAGCGTATCCACGGCGGGCGATGTAAATGGCGACGGCTTCGACGACCTGATCATCGGGGCAGATGGCGGCGACAATGGTGGCTATAATGCTGGCGAGGGCTATGTGGTGTTCGGCGGGGCCACACCGGTCAATGTCGATCTTACGACCATGACCACTGCCCAAGGTTTCATTATTCAGGGCGATGTGGCAGGTGACGCGGCGGGCCTGAGCGTATCATCGGCGGGCGATGTCAATGGTGATGGCTTCAACGACCTGATCGTTGGGGCCGCGTATGGCGACAATGGCGGCAACTCAGCCGGCGAGGCCTATGTGGTGTTTGGCGGTGCGTCCCCGGTCAACATCGACCTCACCAGCCTCACCGCCGCACAAGGCTTCATCATCCAGGGCGATGTGGCAGGGGATCAAGCGGGTTTTAGCGTGTCCTCGGCGGGCGACGTCAATGGCGACGGCTTTGACGATCTGATCCTAGGAGCGCCTGGTGGCGACGATGGCGGTGCCTATGCCGGCGAGGCCTATGTGGTGTTCGGCAGCACGTCTCCGGCCAACATCGACCTTACCGGCCTTACCTCCGCCCAAGGCTTCATCATCCAGGGCGATGTGGCGGGGGACAACGCGGGCCTGAGCGTATCATCGGCGGGCGACGTCAACGGCGATGGATTCGACGACCTGATCGTCGGGGCCCAAGGGGGCGACAACGGCGGCAATGGTGCCGGAGAGGCCTATGTGGTGTTTGGCGGTGCGTCCCCAGTCAACGTTGACCTGACCAGCCTCACCGCCGCACAAGGCTTCATCATCCAGGGCGATGTGGCAGGTGACCAGGCTGGCTGGAGTGTGTCCTCGTCAGGCGACGTCAATGGCGACGGCTTCGACGACCTGATCGTCGGGTCGCCCCGGGGTGACAATGGCGGGTACAATGCCGGCGAGGCTTACGTCGTGTTAGGCGGCGCCTTCGGGCTTGGCTCGACATCAGTGACGACCACCGGTACCGCGGCAGCCGAAATGCTGCTCGGCGGTCTGGGCAACGACACGCTCACTGGCGGCGGCGGCGCCGACATCCTGCGCGGCGGCGCCGGCAACGATATACTCGGCGTCTCCAGCACCGGGTTCGCCGATATCGATGGTGGGAATGGGTTTGACACTCTGCGCTTGGATGGCTCCGGTGACATCTTCAATTTTTCCGCAATACCTCCCACCAAGGTGAGCAGCATCGAAGCTTTCGATCTGACCGGCGCCGGCAACAACAGCATTGTCCTGAATAAGACCGATGTGTTTCATCTGTCCGACGACACATTCGGTGGTTTCACGCATCTCACCATTCATGGCGATGCCGGCGACAGCATCAGCATGCTAGACAATGGCTGGGCCAACGTCGGGACAACGACGATCGATGACGACACCTTCACCATCTACCAGAACGGACAGGCCCAGTTGATTGTGGATACCGACGTGAGTATTGCAGGAGTTATGCTCTGAAGGATCAGCAATGCTCTATCGCTTCGGCGCCGGTCTTGGCCCGATGCTGGCGCGCGGAGTAGGCGGAATGGCTTTTGAACCGCAGGGAGATTTGCACTTGAATGAGTTGGCCAAGTCGATAGTCAAGAATGGTACGGCGGAAAACAAGGAAACCAAGGGCGATCCGATTTTTATCGTCAACACGTCGCGCGGTTTCACGACTTGGCTCAAGCAACAGAACGCCAGCCTGGCGGTCACGACCTATCAGGTTGGCAAGTTGTTTCTCTTTGGTGTTCAACCTGATGGCAAGCTTTGGGTGTTCAACCGCAATATCGGCCGCTGCCTTGGGTTGGTAGTAAATGGCAATGAGCTATGGGTCACTGGCGACACACAGATCTTCAACTTTGTCGACGCGATGGAAAAGGGACAAAAAAGTACCGAAGGCCACGATGCGCTGTTCGTGCCTCAGGTCGGTTATTTCACGGGTGATCTCGATGCCCATGATCTTGCTGTCGGGGGGGATGGCACTCTGGTCTTCGTAAACACCCTGTTCAATTGTCTGGCCACGGTTAGCAGCTCCTACAGCTTTAAACCATTGTGGAAGCCTTCGTTCATCAGCCGCATGGCGGCAGAGGATAGATGTCACCTCAACGGCCTTGCCCTACGCGACGGTAGGCCTGCGTTTGTCACTGCCGTGGCTATGAGCGACACCTTCGACGGCTGGCGCGATCAGCGCCCTAACGGTGGGATAGTGATAGACGTCGATTCCGGAAAGATCGTCTGCTCGGGACTGAGCATGCCGCATTCGCCCCGTTGGCACCGCGACCGACTTTGGATTCATAACTCCGGGACGGGGGAGTTTGGCTGGGTCGACCTAAACACAAATACGTTCAATCCAATATGCTTTTGCCCTGGTTACCTGCGCGGGCTGTCCTTCATTGGAAACTTCGCAGTCATGGGGATGTCCAAGCCCCGAGATAACAAAACCTTCTCAGGCCTTGCCCTAGATCAGCTCCTCGGTGATCGCAACATGGAACCGCGCTGTGGCCTCTATGTTGTCGACCTCGATAGCGGTGACATCGTCCATTCCTTAACGATCGAGGGTGTCGTTACGGAACTTTACGATGTGGCCGTGATCGCCGGCAAAATTCAACCAGCAGCGCTCGGTCCAGCAGGTCCAGAAATTCGCCGCACGATTTCTTTTGGTGGCTGACACCGATATCGTTTGGCCCGTTCAAATTGCGGATATCCAGAAGTCGCGGCCTATCTCTCATGGAAGGCGCGCTGGAATGAATCCACGAGCGGCCTAGTGAGATACGCCACAAACGTTCGTTCGCCGGTTGAGATGAACGTTTCGACGGGCATGCCTGGATATATCTGTTCCGGTTTGATCTGCGGGGGCAGCCGGTCGGCCATCTTAAGTCGGATCGTGTAGTAGGGCTGCCCGGAGCTCGGGGTGACCAGCCGGTCCGCCGAAAGATAGAACACCTTTGCAGAGACTTTTGGCGTTGTTCTGGCGTTAAGGGCCGTGAACATCACGTTGGCATCCTGCCCCACCCGGATAGAGTCGATGTCTTCGGGCTTGATCTTAGCCTCCACGATGAGGTCATTTGTGGTTGGCAGGAGTTCCATTGCCGGCTCGCCCGCCCGAATGACACTGCCTTCGGAATTGTAGAGCGCGCGAACAATGATGCCGTCGACCGGCGCCCGGATCGTTGTTCGTTCGACGACCGATCGAGCGGCAATGATTTGTTCTTCAAGGTCCGCGACCTGCGCTCGCGCCTTGTTCAATTCCGTGACGGCATCCTCCACCCGGCTGGTTGTGAGCCGTTCGATCTGCTGACGCGCTTCCACGGTCTGCGTCGCAGAACTCGCAATCTGCGCCTCCAGAGATCCCGCCTGGCCTACCAGCTCGGCCGTGCTGCGCAGAAGATCGGTGTATTCAGAACGATTGGTGAGACCTTTTTCTAAAAGAGCTTTTTTTCGTTCCGTCTCGTCATCGACGATTGCGAGTTGGTTTTCCGTTGATCTCTTTTGAGCCTTCAGCCCAACTGCCGCGTCCTGGAGGGCCGCTACTCTTTGCTTCAGGATCTCCTGTTCTGCGGCATACCGCGCCAATCGGGCATGAAATTCCTTGTTTTGCTCGGCAAAGACATCATTGTATTCGGGCGCGCCTGAATAGGGTCCGACGTCGCTGGACAAGACGATCTTCTCGAGACCGTCCCGCTCTGCTTCGAGCCGAGAAATTTCAGCTTTCAGTGCAATCCACTGCTTGAGAACGCGATTGAGTTGGGACTGAGCCACCGTTGGATCGAGCACGATCAGGGCTTGGCCTCTGGAGACCCTGTCTCCCTCCCGGACCTTGATGCTGCTGACCACGCCACCTTCGAGGTGCTGGATCATTACGTTCTGTCCGGCGGCGGCAATTACGCCTGGCGCGATCGTCGCTCCGCCTATTGGAGCTGTCGCGGCCCAGTATCCGAATACGAGCAGGAAAATGCCAACGCTCAGGATTCCAACCAACGTGATCCGAACAGTGCGAGTTTCGACGTTGTTTTGCCAGCGATAGGTCTTCGCGGCCGCGTAGATTGCTTGATTATGAGCCGTCATTGGCGACCTTTATCTCCGCGCGAACAGATGACGGGAAAGGCACCACCCCTTCGTTGTCACGAGACGGAGAGGCCGCGGGCGACGGTGCTTGCCCTCGTTGCTCGGCAAATCTGTCAAGCACGTCTTTTGTCAAACCGTAGATCTCAACCTGGCCATTGCGCAGCATGAGTACACGATCGCATTTGGCGGCGATGGACGGCCGGTGGGTGATGACGAGCACGGTCGTTCTTCGAGACCGTGCCTGGAGGATCGCCCGCTCGAGCCCAGCTTCGCCATCGGAGTCAAGATTCGCATTGGGCTCGTCGAGAACCAGTATCTTGGGATCGCCATAAAAGGCGCGCGCAAGTCCAATGCGCTGACGCTCGCCACCCGAAAGGCGAACGCCGGTCGGACCGATTACCGTCGAATATCCGTCTCTTTGACCGAGGATAAGCTCATGCACCTGGGCCCGTTGCGCTGCTTCGACCAATTTTTCGTCAGGAGCATCTGGTTCGAAACGCACGATGTTCTGGGCGATGGTTCCTGGAAATAGTTCCACATCTTGCGGAAGATAGCCGATATAGCGGCCGAGTTCCTCCGAATCCCAGTTCCGGATGTCGCCGCCATCTATTCGGATCGCCCCCGACCGGGGCTCAATGGCACCAACTATCAGGCGTGCCAGCGTCGATTTTCCGGCTTGGCTTGGCCCAATGATCGCGATCGATTCCCCAGCGGCAACGTCAAAGGTCAAGCGCTTTATCAGCGGCAACGCGCCGTCGATAGAACCTGGAAGGTAGTAGATTATTTGGTCCGCGCTTAACGCTCCTTGAGGCACAGGTAAGGCAACGTTTTGCCTTGGTGCAGACCTCGATTTAACACCTGACAGTCGCTTCCATGCCAGTTTGACGTCGATGATTTGCCGCCAGCTTCCTATGATCTGATCAAGCGGTTGCAGAGCGCGCGCCGAAATCATCGAGGACGCAAATATCATACCGGCGGTCATCTCGTTGTGCAGAACCAGATAAGCGCCGACCCCCAATATCGCGATCTGCAATGTCGATCGCGTGGTGCGAGACACACCGCCATAGAATGCGTTGATGCGAGCGAGCCCGTCTGAGGCGTGTAGAGAGCCGGAAAAACGGGCTCCCCAAATCTCTATCGCATTGGACACCATACCGAGTGCGCGAACCGTTTCGAAGTTTCGGGCGAAGGCCTGCGCCGAATTCATCGATGCGCTGAGGTTCTCCGCCGCCGCCTTGGCAGGCCGCGAACTCGCCACCTGGTTCAACACGGCGATGGAAACCATGAGAACCGCTCCGACGATCGTTACAAGGAAGAGTAACGGATGAATGAGATAAAGGAGCCCCACGAATATTGGACCGAAAGGAAGGTCGAAGAGAAAGAATATCGTTCGTGAAGCGATGAACCCACGCAAGGTGGCCAAGTCACGCAAGGCTTGGACATCTCCGAGCCCGGCGCGTGGGCCATTCATTGCGGCGAGAAAAGACGATGCCCCCAACGAGACGTCCAGTCGGGCGGCCAGTCGGCTTGCATATACACCCCGCACGACTTCCAGCACGCCGAAGAGCAAAAGACACAAGAGTGCGAGCATGGTGAGGTAGGTGAGAGTATCCAAATTCGCGGCAGGTAAAACCCGGTCATATACCTGCAGCATGTAGAGAGGCAGGATCAGCACGAGGGTATTCGTCACCGCGGAGAAGAGGCCCATTTCGACCACGCTCCGAAACAGCACCCTTTTGCTTTTTGAACTGGACACTCCCTAAATTGCTCCCCCGAGGCGCCCTCATGTTAGATAAGCCTTATATACTATGAAGAGCCACTAAGCGATGGAAACTTAATGGGGAATGCAATGCTTGAGCTTGCTGACATCCTCGCCGACGTGTCAGGCGCCACTTGGCTCGGGTGAACAAGCGATTTGTCGACCTGCTCGGCTGCTAGGACACTGATGATTGCGATCTGCGCAAGCTCTGCCTGGCGATCGCCGGTCCAGTCAAAAAATGAAGAGCAGGCGCCCCGTTGATGGAGTGCATCGACGCGCGGTGCAGCAGATCGCGATCGCCCTAATAGCCGGACATGGCCGCACGTTCGTACACGCGCGTCGCATATTAACCAACACAAATGAGTCGGCCGGTAACCCATCGAAAGCACGTGATCCGCGATGTTGTCGTTGGACCGCTTGCGCCGAAAGGTATTTTCTGGTGGCCATGTGGCAGCCTCTCATTGCGAATCTTGCCGTTACGGCCGCCATTTTGGTTGCATGGTGTTCTGCCGGTGATTTCGTCGCTCGGCTTAGCCGTGGCCGTCAACAGCTCTTGTTCGGGGGCAGTAATGACGGTCGGCACGGTCGGCTCAATGATGATGGTGTAACTCCGGCGGGCTTTGGGTGCGGCTCCGGCCAGCTACCATCTCGGCTCTGGCTGATAAGCCATTTGAGCGATCACCTTCGTTGCGTCTCCGCGCCGTTGGTACTTACCTATCAAGCCCTTCTCGTATTCCTCGGAAACCGAATTGACGCGGTAGAGGTTCCACATTCTGTCCTTCATTGGTGAGAGACGATATGTCCTGCCATTGACGCGGCAAAACCAGTGAGAGGATTTCTGGAGCTGCGTCCACTTGCAGTCGGCGCCCGACAGGAGCCGCTGTTCGCGAGCCATTCGGTCCTCTTCACGCAATCTCCTAAATCGTTCCTCCTGCTCTACCCGAAGCCGCTCCTCTTCCCGTTCTACGTGGTCTCTGAGCAGACCGATGATGGCCGGCAGCTCGGTACCCTCGGCCCTTTCCTTCTCGTAGAGGGCGAGGCACCCTGGGCGGAGCTCCTCTTTTGGGTACGAGAAGTATTCGTCATCCTCGAATGCTCTGAGGCGCTGGCCAACATCCGTCGTCGTAACCGGTGGCCCCGGCATCTCGTTGATGAAATCGCGCAGAGCCTCGATTGGTATCCAACAGCCCAAGGCGGATTTGAGAAGGACCTCGCGTTGCCCGTCCCACTTCCTCCAGATTGAATTGCTCCGGTCAATGCGCCTGACGATCTCCTGCGCCAACCTAATCACAGAATAGGGATCGCGGATGTGGCGCAGTGACGGGCTCCTTACGTAAGCAAAGAGGAGTTCCTTAACGATCGAAATCCGTTCGTCTTCGCTCATCATACCCATCCTCCTCCGGCACAACCCTCCGATTAAGCCCCCGCTGTGGCGCTGTTTTGAACAAGCCCGATCACTACGTCTGTTTTGGGTGTACCTTTGTCGAACCGCCTTGGTCCCGGTCGATAAACGACTTTTGACAACTCAAATCGAACCGCATATTGGGGAACCATTTAAATCGAACCATGGGGGCTTCATGTTCGTTCGCGCATATCTCCGAGCATCAACCAAGGACCAGGACGCCGAACGCGCGAAGGTCGACCTCCAGACATTCGCCAAGGACAAAGGTCTGACCATCGCCGCAACCTATGTCGAGAACGAGAGCGGCGCCTCGTTCCAACGGCCGGAGTTGTTCCGGCTTATTTCTGACTGTCAGCCCGGCGACATTCTTCTGATCGAACAGGTCGACCGCTTAAGCCGTTTAAACGCGGCGGATTGGGACCGCCTCAAACGGGAGATTGACGATCGCAAGGTGCGTGTGGTCGCCCTCGACTTGCCGACGTCGCATAGCATGGTGACGGCCGCCGACGACGAATTTACCGGGCGGATGTTCGCCGCGATCAACAGGATGATGCTTGATATGCTGGCGGCCATCGCTCGGAAGGACTATGAGGATCGCCGCCGCCGTCAGTCGCAGGGCATTGAAAAAGCAAAGAGCAACGGCCTCTATCGGGGGCGCCCAGAAGATGTGAAACGTAATGCAGCGATCATCGAAATGCTTGGATCTGGGCAAAGCTGGAACAGGATTATTGCCGCAACCGGATGCTCGCGATCGACGTTAAGCCGACTTGCAAATAGGCCGTCCCCAATTGACTAGGCTAGTCGGCTCATCGGGCTTCGCGACGCCAGTTCAGTCCGACATGTGACAAACTCTTGAGAATGGCCAGAGTGGCTGCGTTCAAACGCCTGTTGTGGCAGGACGAGGCCGCCGCGGGATATTCGCTGGGTGTTCCACACTCTTCAAACATCGACTTGTCTTTCAAGTCACTGATATGGCTACAATAGGGGCGATTTTCGGCGTGGTCCTGGTCGGACTTGGAGCGAGTTTCCCGCCCGTGTCATGGCATAATGGGGTACTGCCGAACGCCCAGCATTTACCAATTCAAGGCGCTGACGTCCGCCCGACTGAGCCGTTGCCAATCGATCGATTTTGCTCGCTCCTCGCTACGCGCCCACAGCACCTCGAATTTACGCTTTTTCTTACGCTCAACTGAAATTCGTGAACTGACCTCGCCCTTTGAGTCGTCGGAAGGCCAGTGGGCACCGCCGCAGTCGGTGCCTCCTGTTAAATACAGCCGGCGAACGGCCGCCTCTACGCCATCTGTTTTGGCGCGCCAAAATTCGCTCGCGCGAATGCGTCGCTCTATATCGCGCAAGGATCGCATTTGATCTTCAATGCGCATCGGGATGTCCACACTTGCCATATTGCGAGTGAGGGCACGACTTGCGCAAAAATTCAACATCGATTCCGATGGCGACAAATGGGATGGCGGTATTCGGTTCGCGGAAACACGGCCACGATCGTCATGGGTCTCTACCGAAAAAAGGACGTCGATAAACCTGACATCGTTGGAACGAGCAGACTCCGATCGAGGAAGAGGTTCCTCATTTCACAGCTGGTTTCGGCAATAAGCAGGCATCCGTGACAGGCTGCGCCGTGGGTTGCGCGATCACCGCTTCGGTCGTCCGGTTCGTGATCCGCGCAAACGGGATCGTTCGAACAGATTCGAAGGCGATCCAACGCACCTCGAAGAATTTGGGCAAGCCGGGGAGCAGTCGCGACGAGGCCACCCAGCGTTCCCTGGGCGCCGGCGCTTGCCGTGTAGATGAGGATGCCGCAACGATCGATCTCGCCGCCTCGCTGACTCGAGAGCGCGTAGACCCGCTCTTTCAGCGAGCTTGCCGGATAGCCGCAATCCAAGGCGATCTCGGCCATGAGAGCATGGGAAATGCTGTGAAGCAGGACGTATGGCGTCCCTGGATACGCCGGCGCGTTGCCTGCAAATCGCTTCTGCCAATGATTATAGCCAACCAGGAGTTTTTGATTTCTGTCAGGAGTCGCCGCGTCCAGCAGCCAGCGCTTTATCGCAGTCTCGTCAAAGTGAATGAAAATGCCCTCTCCAAACTGCTCGATCGCAGGCAACCAGTCAGCATGGCGCGAAATTGGCGCACCGTGGACAGTCAGCTGAACGTCTTCAATGTCTCCATCGGCGCCGGTCGGCGCTGCTTCGAAACGCGTGAATCCGTAGAGACAAGAAACTTCCCGCAGACGATGCACTGCCACCAGGTTTTTGACACCAGAAAGATCGATCTCGACCGCCGGATCGGCCCAAACCGAGCGTTGAAGCGTTTGTGCGTAGAGTTTCGCAGATGGATGGTTGGTGCCTATCTCCGAACGGCCACTTGCAAAGGTGTCAAACTCAGCGAGTTTCGGCGATCGGCTAGCGTCGGACTTTGCGCCGTCGCGAATGCGTTGAAGTCTCTCGAATATGTCAGCATCGGAGTAAGGGCCAAGCGAAGCCGCGACTTTTGGATTGAATCGTTTCGCTTGCCCGACGTCTTGGACGGTTTGGACGCCCGACAGATCGCCGGACAGTTCTTCAACGAGCTGGCTTAGTTCGTCTTCCTCAGAGGGAAGCGAAATTACAGTGTGAACCTGCGGAAAATACGTGTTTGTTGCCGTTCGAGTTAGAAGCTTGAGGTTGTCGCCGCATCCTTCAGGATCTCTGTCGAGAAGCCATGGCCGCTCGCCACGGCATTTGCCAAGTCGCCCAGGTTGGAAGGTATCCTGTAGCGACAAGCGGCGGCCGCAGGCGCAGACGACACTTGTATCGGCGGGGTCGGCGCTTGTGCCCTTCTCTTCAACCCACATGGGTTCGTGGCAAGAGGTGGGACCATGGACCACCCATCGCCAGTCGATGTCTTGAAGATGGCCTTTGTCACATGCGCAAACAAATCGGATTGGCGTTACATCGCTCTTCCGGCCGTCATCGAACTGGAAGCGCCGACGTCCTTTGCTATCCAGGTCTTGCCAACGCACAAGTCGCCGCCGCCGAGTTGTCGTCGCTCCGGACGCATTCGTCTCGACCTGCTCGCAGATGAACCATGTTGGAAACACCGGCGCTGCAACACCGTTGGGAATTCCGTCGCGTGTATTTGCTGAAGTGGGCGGAGTGCGCAACGACAGAGTTGCTGCGGGATCAAGGCGCCCTTGGTCCTTTAGTATTTTTTCGAGGCGCATCGTCAACCGCGGTTCGGGAAGGGTGGTGAAAGAATTGCCCCGCATGTCCCACTGCTCCAGCCCACCGACCACGACGGATCGCGTCGGTAAGTCGATCATCGCGCCAGGGCCAAAGGTCGAAACCAACTGGCTTAAACGCTGAGCGTTTTTGGTCATGTCAGATCATCCGCGTTCGCGATGGTGTTTCCGTGAGGGTCTTTGACCTTTAAAGCGACGTTGGATTCGACGTCGCGCATTGAACGGCCAGCAACAAACCGGCGATGAGGCGGCGCCAGGTTTTCAATCTCTGGCTCAAGCGGCATGTGAAGAAGGCGATGCGGGCTCTTCTTTTTGGCGTAGGCAAAGGCGTTTCCGCCGGCGGCTTGATCGTCGGCGGTATCGATCCAGGAGTCCAGTATGTCGTCAATCAACTTGGCGAGCGCTGCTCGCCCGCCTGCGATCATCTTTTCCGGTGCCCGGCTAACAATCGTGTCGCGCACGAGGCCGCGAATCCATACACTGTTCTTCAGTTCATTGACTGCGCCTTCCGGCGTCAGAGTTGCATCGATGTGCCGTGCCGCGGCGACCACGACTGCGGCCAAGGCACGGTCGAGCGCCCGCGCCGCCCAAGGTGTCACGCTGGTTGCTTCGACAGCCCGGTAGAAAGTGCGATGGAATTGTCCGAACTGTTCGAAATGCATGCGGTCGCGTGGTTTGTGCAGGTTCAGCACCGCAAGCACGATGCCAGGTCGAGCGTGGTCGCGACCAACGCGACTGGTCGCCTGAATATATTCAGCCGCGGTCTTTGGCTGGCCTTGAACTACCATGAGCCCAAGGCGGGTGATATCGAGGCCGACAGAAATCATGTTGGTTGCAAGGGCGACGTCAACTGTTTCGGCGTCCCGGCCGAATACGGCCTCAAGGCGCTGCTTCGCCTTCGCCACCTCGTCGGTTGAAACGCGCGAGGTAAGCTCCATCGGTTCCTTGATGCGGCGATCGGCGAAGGGGCTGTCGGTGGGGTCAACTCTACGGCGTTGGGCGCCATAGCGGGCCGCCCGGTCACGGACTTCGTCCTCGACAATCCGGCGGGCGCCTCCCAGCTCGCGCAACGCGTTGAAATAGCATAGCGCTGTCATGAACGGATCGGCCGGGTTCCTGTCCTTTGGATCAGTCGGAACGTTGGCGTCGTAAGCCGCCTGCGCAGCGGCAACGAGTGTCGTCAAGGATCGCAGGAACACCAGTTTGGGGCCGCGCCCTTGGGCAGCGATGCCAACATAGAGCCTGGCCGCGTTGATGCTAGAAGGAACCGTACGCGCAAAGAAGCTGTCGACACGGTCGACGCCGGGCGGTGGAAAGATGCTCGTATTGCTGCGATCAAACAATGCCGATATCTGGTCGGCGGCTCGCCTGACTGTTGCGGTTGACGCCACGATCTTGGGACGAACACGCGTTTCGCCGGAACCACGCGAAGCGAGCTGATCGATGGCTGCCTCGTAGAGCCCGGCCACCGTTCCAAGCGGCCCTGCGATGAGATGCAGCTCGTCTTGAATGATGAGATCGGGCGGATCGAGTGACCAGCCGTTTCCCAGCGGTCGCCCAGGGCCCGGCTCAGCGGCCCCGTAAAAGCCGACCCCATCCTCGAACCGATCAACATGGCCGAAGAATGCCCCGGTCTCGCCGACCCAAGGCAACGCAGCGAACTTGTCGACCGTGGCAATCAGAAACGCCGGCAGGCGCCGGTAAATGGGCTCATCGACCGTCAGCACCGGCAATGGTCGATTCCGGCTGAAGTCGCAGCTTGTATTGACGCATCGGATTTCCAAGTTGGTTGGCGCAAGCATGTTCGGTGTGCAGGAAAAAGACGACGGCTTGAATTCGGTCCCGCACCACGGACAGGCTTTCAGCGGCGCGGGTGCACGTTTGTCGCGCCCGCTTTGGTAGCGCCGCACGCGGCCAACCGCGGTCGTTTCGTCAGTGTTGCCTCTTCCACCTAGCTTGTTCGGGGATGCGTCGGACCCGACCCATA
Source organism: Mesorhizobium sp. LNHC221B00 (assembly GCF_000502935.1). Classification (NCBI taxonomy): domain Bacteria; kingdom Pseudomonadati; phylum Pseudomonadota; class Alphaproteobacteria; order Hyphomicrobiales; family Phyllobacteriaceae; genus Mesorhizobium; species Mesorhizobium sp. LNHC221B00. The sequence continues at coordinate 225,470 of NZ_AYWR01000004.1, forward strand.
AGCCAATCTCAATCGGCCAGTCGCCGAGAAGACGACGGCCTTGTTCATCGACATTCTTTGCGTCGGTGCGCATGAGTTCGAGCGCGCAAACGACGCCGGCCGCGCGGGCGAGCTGGTCCAGCGTGAGAAGCCGCAAGGTGTAGCGCATGATGACGGCCACACCAGCGCCGAGCACGCCATTCCCGCCAAGCCGCCGATGCGCGATCACCAGCGCGGCGAGGCCAAGATAGGCCTCGGTCTTGCCACCACCGGTGGGGAAGAACAGGAGGTCAGCGGTTTCGCGGTCGACATGGCGGCGATCAACCAGGCCGGCCAGATTAAGCAGCACAAAGGCGAGCTGGAATGGCCGCCATTGCGGCTCGTCGAGCGCCTGTGGATCGCCCGTCGCGCCGGCGACACGGCGGCGGGCCGCTATCGCGACTGCTAGATTCATGAATCCGAATGCCGTTCGCGCTTTGGCGTCGGTGGCAAGAAGCTCGATCCCCGTCGCAATCCGTGCCGAGGCTTTTTCCATTTCGGCAATCAGGCGCTCGGCGGTTTCGCGCCTCCGTGTGGGCAACCCGGTTAGTTTGCTTAGCTCGGCGGTGATCCAGGCGCCATAGAGAACCGGCAGATCGGCAAGGGCCGCCTTGAGGCTCGCACCATCGCCCTCTGCCAATTGTGCCAGGCTTTCCATGCCAAACAGAACTTGTGCTTTCAAATCCGCGTCTTCGTTAGGCGCAACGCGCTCGACTTCGGCACATGGCAGCGGATCGGTCCAGACCCGCTTGACGCGGTCACCGGTCTGATCCCAGCCCGCAGCCGCATTGCGACCCACGGCCCATTCGCTGAGATCGCGATAGTGGAGATCGGCGATTCGCAAATCCCAATCCTGGGCGCGATAGCCGGAAAGATCACGTCTTGGGCGGAAACCGGTCTCGCACACCAGTTCGAGACGCGCCTGGAAGGCGTAGCTGATGTCGGAATAGAACCGATGAACCGTCGCCCGGCGGTTGACGAGGAAAACGGTTAGCGCTCGCACGCGCTCGGTCTGGCCATCGGGCGTTGTGTAGCTGAACAGCCGAGAATGCGTTTCCAGCACCAGACCGCCACCGCGCCTTTGCTCGGCTGCACTTTCCGGCACGACAATCGGGGTGCCACGGCCTTCCTTCACCGGCACGACAACGACGCGTTCCTTCGCGCTGCGGACCCAGTCGACCATTGGCCGCTCGATGCGCTTTTTCTTGCCGTCTTCGCCGACTTCCTCCGGCGGCGGCTCGGGAAGCAGGATTTCCTCTGGCAATTTCGGTTCAGTGCGATAGTCGCCCCATGATACGCGCGCTTCGATCTCGCTGACATCGGGATCGAGGAGCACGGTCAAGCCAACCGACGAGGGCAGGAACCGCCGCCTGGCGACAGGAGCCTCGGGTTCCTCATTGTCGGCCGCAGCGCCATTCGCGCCATCGGCATCCGGCTCCTCGACATCGATCTCCATCTCTTCCTGGGCGGAGGGATCGACCTCCTCGTCGTCGCCACCAAGGGTGAGCGGGTCTTCAGCCGGCGCTAAGAACCCCGCGAGATACCAACGTGCAGGGCTCTCGTTGAGGCGCTCAGTGGCCAGATCAGCGTCCCGCAGGTCGGGACCGATCAGATCACGGCGGAATACATTAACGATCTGGGCGCGCACTACCTCAGACGTTTTCATGAGCGCCCAAATCCTTCCGAGGTGAAGAGTTCGCCAAGCACCTTGTCGAGCCACTTGGCTGTGTAGTTGGAACGTAGAGCCTCTTTCGGGCGGTGGCCCGCATCGGCGAGCAAGGTCTCTAGTGCGATGAGCTGGTTCTTGAGGCCGAGCCGCACGGCAAATCGCATGCTGGCTTTGTCGGGGCCGCACAGAACCCAGGCGTCGCGGCGCGTCAGCGCATGCGCCCACAGGGATCGCTCGCCCACGTCGAGGGCAATGTCGGGGGCGCGCACCGCGACTACGGCGCGTTGGGCATCCACCACTGGATGGATTGCCTTGAGCGACGCCCAAAGCAAGGCCTCATCGATCTGCATTTCAGGGCTTCGCCGCTGGAAGCCGGTCTGCGTCTCGATGATACAATCTTCAACGGTTTCCACAGCATAGCCTCCGCTGAGCGCGCGCCAAGCTCCCACCCGGAAGCATTCCAGGATGGCGTTGGTGTCGACCAGAACGGGGCCGCGATGCCGCGTCATATCCCCTCACAGGTCGAGCGGGGACGAAACCCCGTGTGTTGTGAAGAGATCGCCTAGATCGTCCACTGAAAGATCGACCAGCGCTGCCGCCCGCCGCGCGGAGACGCGACCTTGGTCGATGGCGAGAGCGATCACCTCTATGAAGGGTTTCGAAAACAAGGGCGGCGAAACCGCAGGAGCGACGTCGCGACCATTGTTGCGCAGGGCGGCGTCTGGCAAGGAGCGCGCCGCGGCGGGTTTCAGCCTTTCGAGCGCCACAAGCCGCCATTTCAACGCCGAGGCAGTGACGGCGAGCGCCTCCGCGGCGGCGTTCAACCGGGCCGGAAGCTCGCCCTCGGGGATCGCCAACCAATCGCCGAAGCGGTCGAGCACGGAGACGGGCATCAGTACGGCCGAGGCGAAATTGTTGGCGAGCTGCTCGACTCGATTGCCGCCGGTTTCGCGCGCCTCCTCTGAATGCTCCGGCGGCATGGCGTCCCATGTGAGGATATGGAACAGCTCATGGGCAAGGTCAAAATTGCGGCGACCCACCACCTCGTGACGGTTGATTAGCACCACATCGAGTTCCGGCAGGCGGCAGGCTGCGCCGGAAATACCGTCGAAGGCATCGACCATCAGCACGAGAATGCCGAGTTTGCGCTCCATCACCTCGGCGAGCCGCGTGGCGGGCACATTGCCGAGTTCGAATTCGGCGGCGAAGCGCTCGCCGGCATCCATGGCGTCCTCGAAGCGCGAATACTTGTTCATGCCCAACGCCCTGCGCAGCAGCGGAGAGGCGCGACCGACCTGCGGAGCGATGACGCGGAAGGCAGCGATCCAGCGCCCGGCGCTGCGTTCATAAGCGTTTAGCCGCTGTGGTCCGACATTGGTTTGTCGCCAAGAGAAGCGCCCCTCCCCAACCAGCAGGAAAGGATCGGTGAAATAGTCGAGCGACGCGCCCAGCTTCTCGACAGCGATGACCAATTCCTCGGCCGTGACACGGCGATCGCCGGTTTCGATGGCCGAAACGGTCTGGCGATCCTTGAAGCCGAATAGATGCGCCAGATCTTCCTGGCTGAGCTTTCGCTCCTCGCGCAGTGCTTTGATGCGCGGTCCGATGAAATTGGTAGACATGGCAACCCCCGGCGGCTGATGTAATCTTGCACATGAACAATTGCAAGAATTTCTTGCGATTCGCTTACGAGTAAGTTCCTTCGCGTCCCTCCTGATAGTCCCCCACGACCCAGATGAAGCTCTGAATGTCGATCCGGTCCCGTGGTTGCATATCCGCAAGTTCCTGCGTCGCTTTGGCGGCGAGGTCGAGCAGGCTTTCATAAACTGGCAGGTGAAGGCGTGCTTCGTAGTCCGAGGCAAAACGGTGGCCGACCCGTGTGGCGAAGTCTTTGGTCGCTTCGGGCTTCAGGAACATGTGAGTGTCGGGCCGCCAGAGGTATGGCAAATAGGTGACGACGGTCCATTTCGCGCTCTCGTGAGGCTTGAGCGCCTGCTCCATTCCGAGAAGATTGGGTTTTCCGCCATCAAGCGTGAAACGCGCCGCTGCACGGATGAAATCATCGGCATGTGGACCCCGCAGCACGGCCTGCAGGCGCGTCTTTTCGAAGAGAGAAAGCATGTTGGTGGCGCGGAATACCGCGAGCACGCCCTCGCCAAAGCCCTTTCCATTGGTGGCCTTCTCAAGCGGCACGGTTTCATCGAGCTTCGCTTTCGCCACGAGCTTGTAGTCCCGCTCCTGCGACGCATAGCCCTCGGAATGAAAGCCGTTGGGAAAGAACTTCAGGAACCTGTTGCGCGCGCCATCGAAGCCGAAATACTTCGGATCGCTCTTGCCGGCATCGTCATGGAGGCGCTGCCACACCTCGTCGGCATTCTCTCCTTCGGAGCAGATGGCGCCGTCAGCGAGGCCGAAGAAACGCCCGTCCTTCTTGACGAGCCGGAGCGCCTTCTTCCCCAGCGTCCCGGTGCGGATTGTCTCTGCCTTGCTCATGCGGCGCGCTCCTCTACCTGGGTTGCCGCATCCTGTTCGAAGTACCGGTTGTTACTGCTCAATGCTTGGCAAAACAGGTCAGCTAGCTGCCCACCTATGCGGCGCATATCGTCGTGGAAAAGGGAGAGCGTAAGTTTTCGCTGCGAACCGTTAGCTTCAGCGAACTCGATCCTAAACCCTGCGAGGAGCGTCTTTTTTGTGCGTGCGGAGCGCTTATGGATCGGTCGAATTGTCCGTCCGTCGCCATGCGCAAGAGCATCACGAAGCCATTTGAAGAATGCTTCCTGGCTCATATTCTCAAAATCGAGATTGATCCGGCGATCAGGTGGTGGAAGGTCGTCCTCTCGATCAACCAGGGTGATTTGCGGCGGTGCAAGTGATAGGCGCCAAGGGGCATCAGTAATCAGCGCTCCTCTCATCGCTTCGCGGACATCATGAGCCCGATGATCTGCAAGGTCCTCCCAGTTGCCGCGCGCGCCACGATTGCCCGCGACCCATGCGCGGTTCTTGGTCCACAACAAGACGCTGCTGAATAGAGCGAAGGTCTGGGTCACATTGAACGGAGTGGGTGGCGGCTCGTCGAGCATAGCCTTCAGCCTATTCACAATCGCCCACTCGACATGTTCGTCAGCTATCCCACCCATCTTTTTGTCCTATCCGGTGATTCTTGCGAGTCGGGTCGCAACAATTTTTTCCAGCCGCGAGCTTCGGCCCCGGATCGTCTCACAACCGACGTTCCTGGCGCACATTGAGTGGTCTGCAGAGATGTTGAGCTGGCAGTTGTGGCGATTCCTTTGGGTGCCCGACGGGTGATTGATCCCAGGCAGGACACGATCTGGGTCAACCAGCCCTCGCTGGACCATTCCCTCGAGCGCCCGAGCGGGGATGGGGCCAAATGGAACGAGCCAGGCGTGCCTGAACTTGGCTAACTCCGGCTCGAAGTTTTCGCGGATTGAGCGAAGGAGCATCTCGGCCGAGAAGGCATCGTCACCGCCACTATAGTCAAACCAGCCGGTAATCTTCTTGCCGTCCGGCTTCTTCTTCGTCTGCCAATGCAGAACTGGATAGCGCAGCAGCGAGGTGTAGTGGGCACGCTGGCTGGCGCCACCGAAGAGCTCATTGGTGTCTGACAGTCCGAAAATTTTGTGCAGGTCGAAACGGTTCATCAGGCGAGCAGCGATGTCCCGCATCTCACCTTCGAACGAGGCGGCCTGCTTGGCCATCTTGGCGGCCTCATCTACCGACTTTCCCCTGGCGAGAGCCGACTGCAATGCCTTCAAGGCGGCTTTGGCTTGCCGCTTGCCCGGCGTAATGCCGATCAGAACGATATCAGCATCTTCGTTGATCCAATCGAACGGCGCATAGAACTGCCCGAATGGGTGTTTTATAACCATCCCTAACGAATTGTCTGAAAGCACATCGCCAGTCTGAACGAGTCGGTCGACCTCTACGTCAGTTAGCTGCGCAAGGTGATCGTCGATCCTCGCAATATGCTCGCGTTTGTCACCAGTCAGACTCAAGCCGCCTCCCCCTCATCCTCAAAGTCCTCTTCCTCATCCGCCGCCGTCAGCCCGGCGGCGCGTTCTTCGGCAGCGCGGGTGGCGTTGAGGGCGAGGAGGCGGGCTAGGACTTCGTCCTTGAACTCGACGGGCCAGTCGAGGCGGGTCTTGGGCGCCTTGCCCTCGTCGGCGTCCTGTTCGATGAATTCCGGCGCGGCGCGGTCCGCCAGATCGTTCCAGCCATAGGCACGCAGAACGACTTCATCCATCTCTGCATGTAGGGCGCGCAAGCGAATTATGTCTGCCGGGTTCTCGCCGCGCGCATGGAAACGGTTATAGGTCTTGGTCAGACCTTCGTTACGATCAACCATCAGTCGCGCGCGGAAGGCGTGGTATCGCTCTCCTACGGCTTCGAGGAGAGGGTCCGTTTCAAAATTGGCAGGAAAAGGGAAACTGCCAAAGCAATCATCCTTTACATACGTGAGCCTGTCTTCGAAGGTGGTACCCACAAACCTAGCCCATAGTTCATGCGCGGATGACTGGATCGCACAGAACCCTGCAAAGGTTCCGAAAGCAAAAACATTTAGATTCTGTGAGTAGACAAGACCTTTCGGCAATCTTCCTATGGCATATTGTGGAGCTGCCTTGCTCGAATTTACGAAGACATAATCGAGAGTTTGAATTTTTCGGTAGAGACCAGGTCGCTTTTCCGCATACTGCCACCAGCGTGTTTTCAATGCTGGGCGTGTCTGCTTATCGCGCTCTGGCTTGACCCTACGGCCAATGATCTCAATCAGGTCTGGCCAATCCTCAGCGACCTCGTCGACATAGTCGCCTGGAACGACCCCTTCGACCCGGCATCTTGTGATTTCACTATCGTTCATTTCCGCCCACGCGCGTAGGGTTGGATCGCGATTTAACGGTCGATCGAAGAAGTCGATAATGTAGCGGTGATATCGATGCTCAGGATCGGTATTAACCTCTTCCCCGCCAATGAATGGGAAAATGCGCTCAGCATTCCACGGGTCCTTTGCAATCAATGCCCGCATTGTCTCGAGGCTCTCGGATTCCCCCTTCGCTGCGGCGACATCATCGAACGTAAATCCCACGCCGAGTACGTAGGAACCTACAAACGCCTTGCCGGAATTGGCCGCCAGTGCCGCTGGCGAGGTATCGAGATCGCCTTCGACCAAATAGGCCGAAATACGACGCACCTGCCGCGTGTCAAGCACTGGCGCCGTCGCTTCGCCTTTTACGATGTGCACTACCGAAACCACCACTGTCGCTTCGCCGGGCCATTTCAACCTTCGCGTTGCACGTGAAATCGCGCCGCCATTTGCGAGGATATTTGTCAGCCCCGAGGTGCGCGTATCGCCCTGGCCGACGGTGTTGGTAGCGATCAGCCCGAACACGCCGCCCTGCCGCAGAAGCCCAAAGGCGCGGCGGAAGAAATGCGCCACGAGATCGGAATTGCCATGCGCGCCCTCATGCAGCGTTTGTAGCCATGGCAGGTAGTTTTTGGCGCTGCCGCCGATGATGGTGTTCTTACCAGCAAATGGCGGGTTGCCGACAATCGCGTCGAACCCGCCGTTGTCGCGCGAGAACACCTCCGGGAACTCGATCTGCCAATGGAAGGGCGTGACGCCATGTTGGCGACGTCTGAGCGACTCGGCCGCGGTCCCGATCTCATCCCAGCGCGGCTGCATGTGACCAGTGATATACCGCGCGACCTCGGCGCGCCGCTTTTCCCTCGCCTTGGGCTTATCAGCGGAAAAGAACGCGCTGACCACCGCGTCGCCCATCGTACGCAGCGGTTCCATTCGGCTTTCGACGACGCGATAGCGCGACTCTTGCTCTGCGCGCCGGACATCGTCCGGCGCCTCGCGGATGCCCGCTCGCAGCCGCATCGCCTCATCCACCGTCTCGTTGACCAGCGATCTGAACAGCGGCAGGCCATCCTCGTCCTCATTCCAATTCGCGGCTCGAATCTGCGTGCTTGTCAAACCCACCAGACTGTCACCGCATTTGAGCGCATGGTCGAGGAAATTGAATTCATGGTCGCGCGCCAGCGTCGCTAGCCAAAGCGACAACCGCGCCAGATCAACCGCGCGTGGATTCTTGTCAACGCCGTAGAGGCAGCGCTGCGCTACAAGGCGGCGCGCATGCAATTCCTCATCCTCGTCGGCTGGGATTTTCGGACGCTTGTCAGGCCAATGCGCCCAGGCAGCGACCAGGCGTTCTCCTATAGCGCGGCAGGCTTCCACCAGAAATGCACCAGAGCCCATGGCGGGGTCGCACACCTTCAGGTCTAGCACCTGTTCCGGCGTCGCGTCCCGGCCGAGCCTCGCGAAGGCCGGCTCCAGCGCATACTTAACGATTGGCGCGGTAAGCGAGCGCGGCGTGTAGTGGCTGCCCGTGCGCCGCCGCTCGCCGGTCGGTTGCAGGATCGGAGTACTGGAGGCGGCGACGCGCTTCTTGGGCGAGCCGCGCTCATCAACCATGCCATCGAGCGCCACTGCCAAGTCCTCGACGCTCTTGGCATCCTCAACAGGCTTAGCTTGTGCCGTGCTCAAAGCGCGCCCAGCATCTTCCTTCAGCGTTTTGATCCGATCCTTGCCCTTCTTGGAGAGCAAGTCATCGAGTGCGACGAAAACCGGCGTCTTGTTGTTCTTGCCTGCCTTGATGGCGAGCACGCGCGTCGTCGCGGCCTCGACTGTGAAGCCCATCACGGTCTCATACACTGAACCGATCTGCTCGACATCGAGCGCGCGGTAGGACAGGCGCTCGCGATTTTGGCCGCGCTGCTTCAAGGTCATCAGCCCTTCAAGGATACGCAGAAGGCAGCCATCAGAGACATTGAGGATGCGCGCTGGATCGTTCTTCGTAGCGCGGCCCTCGAGGAAGGGGAATTCGTCAGGATCGAAAAGCTTGCCGCCGCGCGCCTGCACGAAGCCGGTGCGGTGTCCTTTGTGGATCATGCGAAACAGCGCCAGCAAGCCGCCCCAGCCACCCCGGCGCTCATCCATCGTGTCGGGGTTGAGCGTCGCATCCTCGGTGAGCTTCGCGTACAGTCCGCGCACCGAATAACTGGTCTCGTAAATCTCACGCGCCCTGTTGTCTGACCGCGACGGCAGCAAATCTCGGTCTTCGGCATAAAGCACGAAGACCAGCCGCATAAGGACCGTGAGCAGTCCCTCATAGAGATGATCAGGTCGGGAGGTGCTCAGTTCGCGCACCAGCGCGGGTTCGGCAGCATCCAGGCCACGCAAGAGCTCATGCAGTGCGCCAAGCACCTGCTCGGCGAGTGCGGTCGAAACCAGGGCCTGCGCATCGCGGCTACGCTTCAAGAGTGCCGGCAGGCGTCGGTCGTCGGAATCAGAAAACAGCCGGAAGCGATCGAGCAGCAGCTTCAACCCACCGAGCATGGCCCGGCCTGAGACCAATGCCATCGGACGGATCGGGAAACTCTGATGGCCCGAGGTTTCGCCGCGCGGCGCATAGATCAGGCGGAACTCAGGATAGGTACGAACCTCACCGTCTTTGCACTCCTCGCGCTCGGAAATCAGCAGTCCGGCAAAGACTCCGGTATCACGCAGCAACCGCTCGAAGCGCTGATGCGGCGTCGCCTCCCAGCCATCGAGCGCATTCCTTCCGTCCGGATCGACGCCGCGCGCCTCGACGCGCACGAGCAGCTGCCATCGGCGATCGCCGTCGCCCAGTTCCGCAACTGCCCAAGTCGGCGCAAGCGTGGTGCCATGCTCCGGCAAAGCGATCAGCAATTCATCTGGGATGGACAGGCCCCCGGGCGAACCCGCAATGTTGCAAGCCTCCCAGCCCAGTATCTTTTCAACGAAGGCCCAGGGATCGGACAGGGAGGGCTTGGCGAGATCGTCGCCGATTATCTCGCCGACTTCGGCTGTGTCGAGTCGCGTTTGCGGCGGCGGCACGAGACCCAATTCCTTTAGCAGTGTCGGCGCGACAACTAGGCCGACGGGCGGCACATGATCGAGCCATTCAAAGTCGGGATCGCGGTTGATGTCGATTGCCATCGCCCTCACCCCGAAACCGGCCAGAGATAGACCAGTCCGACGGGCTCGAGGCGATGTGCGCGCACTTCATAGGAACTGCGTAAGCGCTGCGGCTCGTCGCGCTGTTCGCGCTCGAGGCGGGTCAGACGCCCTTCCCAATGCCGCCGATCGGCCTCCCGCTCGCGCCGTTCCTCGGGGACGAGATCGAGTGTGAACTGATTGGGGTCGAATTCCTTCGCCGCCTTGACGATACGCGAACGCTGCTGGTCGAGCAGATCCGCCAATGACCTTGCTTCTTCCTCGCCGCGCTTTCTCAGTTGCGCGGTGACTGTCGTCAAACGCTCGGCAGCGATCCTCTCCAAAGTCGGAACGAGGTTTGCGATATCCGTCTCGATCAGCGCCTGAATGCGAGCAACCGCCGTGGCGGGCGCCTCGCGGGCGTCGCGCAATGCCTCCTCGAGCTGGTCCAGTGTCTTCTCCTCGCCGCTTTCGCCCAGCGGGCGGAGCGGTTTGCGGTCACGTTCGGATTCAGACCAAACCGCGGTGACGGGGATGACCTCCTCGTGAAGCCGGGCCGCCCCCGCGCCAAACACCGCCAGGCGTCCCATCAGCACCACGCGCGGTTGCGCGCCGGGACCGTAAATGACGGACAGGCGCGACAATTTCGACTGGAAGCCCTGGCTGATGAACCGGGAAAGCAGCCGTCGCACAAGCCGGTGCTCAAGGTGGACTTGCACCACGTCCGGGGCGTCGCGACCATCGCTGAGAACCGGCGGCTGAAAGGCAATTGATCGGATGGGCGCGTCGCGCCGCCAATCTCCGAGGCGCTCGCCGCGCTTGCGCGGCCTAACGCGCAGATCGTCGAAGGCATCGTCCCAGCCAGCATCCTTGGTGAAAGCAGGATCGGCTGGATCGAGCTTGAAGGTTTCGACATTGCCCGCCAACGAACCGCGCGCGTCATCGAGGACATATCCGGCGCGCGAAAGTGCCGCCGAGGCGACGCGCTGCAGATCCTCGGGATCGACACCGACCCGTTCGCGCGACCGTTCGAGCGCTCCTTGAAGATCGGTCTGCTCTTTCAAAAGTCGCTCGTGCCGAATGCGTTCGTCGTCATCCATTTCCGCCCGGGCTCGCTTCAAACGCTCGGCGTCGCTTTCTTCCTGGATCGCAAGCGCGATGGCGACGGCCTGGCCGCGCGCGATGCCGTTTTCGGCGAGCCGCTTTGCGATGCGGTCCTCGATCACCTGACCGACGGAGCCGAGCTGTTCGCGGATGGTTTCCGTTTTCCGAACCAGCGCCTCAAGCACGATATCGGCCTCGCGCTGCTCGTAACGAAAATACCGGCAGAAGACCTGCTTGGCGGGTTGGAGCTTGCGATCTATGCGACCGTTGCGCTGTTCGAGGCGCGAGGGGTTCCAAGGCAAATCGAAGTGGATGAGGTCCGAGCAGTAGGCCTGAAGATTGATGCCCTCTCGTGCCGCGTCAGTGCAAATGAGAATGCGCAATGGTTCCGTGTCGGGATCGGCGTTGAAGGCACGCTTTACCTCTTCCCGGCGGTCCGATCCTGTCGCTCCGGTGAACACGCCGATGCGATCATCCGCCCGGTCAGTTCCCTCTATGGCCTCGCGAAGCCGTCGTTCGAACCAGCGCCGCGTGTCTTCATACTCCGTGAAGATGATGAGGCGACGGCGATTCCAGTTCTCGCCCGTCAAGAGATTGGCTTTGATCCAAGTGACAAGCCATTGCACGCGGGCATCTGTGCGGCCGGCGTTTGGTTCAGCTATCGCCAACATGCCATCGACGGCGGCAAGTTCGGCGCGCAAGTCCCCTGCCGCAGCGCCGGCAGCACCCAAAGCTGAAGCTGCCTCAGCGGTGGCTTTCTCATCGGCGTCGATCGATCTCTCTGCGCGATCATCCTCCAGCCCGAGCTCATTGCTGTCCTCGTTTGTGGGACGAGCCACAAACGCCAACGCTGCGGCAGCGACCGAACTTGCTTCTTCACCATCCACCATGCGTTGCAAGGTCGCTCTATGTACCTTCAAGGTCCGCGCAAATGCGGCAACAGAGGACAAAAGGCGCTGCTGAAGTCCAACAAAGGCGAGCTTTGCGAGGGCCGCCTTCTGATTGGGCAAGCTGGAGATACGTTTCATGCGCAGCTCACCGTACGCGGCAAGCTGGCGGGCCAATGCGAGTTCCGGTGTGTCCTCGGGCAAGCCGTCGATGCGAACGGCTTCGATAATCCGCTCGGGGAATGCCTCGCCCAGACGCCGAAGGTCTGACTTCAGGCGCCGAACCATGACCGGCTCGAGGTCCCTGGGCCGAACCTCGACACCACGGGTGAACCGCTGCGGGTCCAGCATCTCGAGCAAAGCCGAGAAGCTGTTGGAATGTCCGTTGTGCGGCGTGGCGGTCAGGAACAGTCGGTGCTCGAACCGTTCCCCAAGTTCACGAACCGCCTTAGTGAGCTGACTTGAGATTGCGTATCTCACCCCCGCTGCCGGAGCAGCGTGATGCGCTTCATCCAGAATGAAAAGCGATCTTGGCCGAAATTCACCGAGGACGTCGCGCAGGCCGGCTGCGTACACCTCATCTGTGAGCAATCGATGAGAGACAATGAAACGCGAACCGGTTGACCAAGGATTGACGGAATAGCCACGGAGGCGCCGCATCTCCCCGATGCGCTCGCGATCGATGATCTCGAACGAAAGGCCGAATTTGGCTTCGAGTTCATCCTTCCACTGAATCGTCATGGCAGGCGGCGCAGCAATAACTATAAAATCGATCCGGCGGCGCAGCAGGAGTTCCCGTGCGACAAGGCCGGCCTCCACCGTTTTGCCCAGGCCCACATCGTCCGCGATCAGAAGGTTGACGCGGGGGAGGCGCAAAGCCTTGCGGAGGGGCAGAAGTTGGTAGGCATCCAGGCGAATGCCCGCCCGAAACGGCGCTTGCAACAGATCCCGGTCAGCCGCTGTCGCAGATCGCCACCGAATGGCTCGCAGATGGGCAGCAAGCATCTCTGCCCGGTCGGGGAGTCCTGCGCCGACGTTGCGCCATCCATCCGTATCCAGCTCGACAGCACCGATCTCGGCATCCCAAAGCACCTCAAGGAGTTCACCTTGAGCGTCGTCCGAAATGCACGAGAGATTGAGCGTTTGAAGACCGCTGGGTTCTCCCTGAATTTCCTCAACTAGCCATGGACGACCACGAAGCTCGACGAAGCTGCCTGGAGCGATTTTCGATTGTACGACATTCTGCATCTGAAGATTCAATTCAAGCTAGACCAGGGGAAGGGCGATTTCAGTTTACGTCTAGAAGAGTGATGATTTCAAAGTTCTGTCGAAGCAAGTGGTAAGAGTCATTTGAACGGTTTCTTATCTCAAACCGAATCTCGCGGGCAGGAGCAGGAAGGGGATGAGGCAAGACGCCAAGGAGTTTGAAGCGTGTTGCCTACCAGTCCACCGAGCTTTCCAAAGGCACTACGGAAAAGCTGTTCCAAGCCAATCGGGCCCTGAGCGCTACGGCTCCAGGCCTTACTGATGAAACGAGAGCTCTTATTCCATCGAGGGGCAGTTCGCACAGCGGCCCCAGAATAACCTCCGCCAGAGAGAGATCGGGTCCAAAATTTTTGAAATGAAGGCCACCTTCTCTCAAAGCGGAGGTCAGCGGAAACATCATGCGGGTCTCGCCTTCGTACTCCCAATGACGAAACTTAGTCCGGGAGAGCTTGGCGAAGAGATCGTCAGATATGCCAGGTGGCCCCGCGATGTCCGGGAGGGGCTCAAGCACTCGATCGTCAGCATAAATGACATCGAGCAAGGTATTCCGATCGATGTCAAAGCCGAGGCAAATTCCCCGATGTTTCGCTGCGTAGTGGCTCCACAATGTCGGTGATATCCAATTTTTGCTGAAACAGAGCAGTCCCGTCGATTGGTCATACTGCTCACGAAGAATGCGGCCGAAACTTCTGACGTGCGGGTCGCTGGACCGGAGTGCCAAGAGCTCAAACGGATCATTTAGATCGGAAAATCGCGAGACTTTAATTCTGCCGAGGGCAATATTGCTAATCGCATATTCTGCTGTCGTTAGGTAATACGCTCGCAGCAATCCGTCCCGCGGCGGTTGTACTACCTCCGCACTACCCATATGGCGATCATAGCCTGCAGCCACCCATTGGGCGCGAAATTCCTTGTGCATCGAAGCGTCCCCCCGAGCCACTCTGCATCGCAAAACTTCGCTTTCGCAAGGGCATTGGCGAGGATGGGCAATGTCTCCGCCCACTTTCTTAACCAAAGATGGAAGGTGATCACGCCCATGCGGAGAAAACCGACGACAAATTCCGCATCACTGCATTCGCAAGCGCGTCAGCTGAGCGTCATGGCTGCGGTTAGATGAGCGGATTCTCAGCCCGCTACGTCCTGATGGCGGGCTTTATGCGAACTTGGCGCGGGTTAGCCGGCTCCAGCTAGCCGCCATCATTCGCTGTCGTACGCAGCCGTTTATTCGGCAAATATTCGACGAAACAGCGCGAGAGTGAGCTAAGCTATTGATTTCCTTGGTACGCCCAAGGGGAATCGAACCCCTGTTCCCGCCGTGAGAGGGCGGTGTCCTGACCGCTAGACGATGGGCGCGTTCAAGAACCGGCGATATAGGCTGACGGCTGGGAAAAAGCAACTGGGGTTTCGGCTGCTTTAACGCATTGGACAAAAAGCAGCTAACGCGTTACCGTTTGGGCTCGATCAGGTCCCAGAGATTGCCGTGCAGATCGGCGAAAACCGCCACCGTGCCGTAGGGTTCGAAACGCGGCGCCTCGCGGAATTCGACGCCCTTCTCCAGCATCGCCGCGTGATCGCGGGCGAAGTCGTCGGTTTCGAGAAAGAGAAGAACCCGGCCACCGGTCTGGTTGCCGATGCTTTTGCTTTGTGCCTCGTCGGAAGCCTCGGCCAGAAGCAGCTTGGCGCCCTGGCCATTGGCCGGCGCCACCGTGACCCAGCGCTTGCCACCGCCGAGATCGACATCCTCGACGAGATCAAAACCCAACCGCCCGACATACCAGGCGATCGCCTCGTCATAGTTGGCGACGACCAGCGCAACGGTCGCGACGCGACGATGTTCGGCGAAACCCGTCATCTGTTGCGAATTGCAAAACGGCCGATCAGGCGGCGCTCCGCGATATCGTAGATGAAGATCGCGCGGCCGCCGTCGGTGAGCTCGGCATCGATGGAGACGCGGTTGCCGGACAGCGACTGGCTCACCACCTTGGCCCCGATCGGCAGCACGATGTCGCCGCTGGCAAGCTCGCCGGCCGGGGTCTGGATATCGCCGGCCAGCGTCGGGTTCGTCGCTGGCGCGTTGCGCGCTTTGTAGACAAGGGCGCCGATCACCACCATAAGGGCAAGAAACAGCAGGCCGAGATTGATGCCGACGAAACGGACGAGTTTCTTGCGCACCTTTTCGACTTCGGGGTCGAGCGGCTTTTCCTGATCTTCCTCGGCGGTTGGGCTGGCCATGGCAAAACATTCCGGAACGGTTTTTCAATGAGCGCTCATAGCGAAGAGGCCCCTCAATTGATAGAGGACCGATTGATGGAGGCACCCACCGTGCTGGTGGCGGGCGCGGATGCGGCGGGCCAGCGCCTCGACCAATGGCTGGCTGCCAGCCTTGGCCCGGACATGTCGCGCAGCCGCGTGCAGATGCTGATCCGGCAAGGCGCGGTCTCCATCAACGGCAAGCCGGTTGATGAAACCAAGCGCAAGATGCTTCCAGGCGAAAGCGTCTCGGTCGCCATGCCGGAGCCTGAGCCGGCCGAGCCGCAGGGCGAGAACATCGCGCTCGATGTGCTCTATGAAGATGACGCCCTGATCGTCATCAACAAGCCGGCCGGGCTTGTCGTGCACCCCGGCGCCGGCAACTGGACCGGCACGCTGGTCAATGCGCTGATCCATCACTGCGGCGAGAGCCTTTCCGGCATTGGCGGCGTGCGCCGGCCGGGCATCGTCCATCGCCTCGACAAGGAGACCAGCGGCGTCATGGTGGTGGCCAAGACCGACCGCGCCCACAAGGCCCTGTCCGAAGCCTTCGCCGATCATGGCCTGACCGGCGATCTCGAACGCGCCTATCTGGCTTTGGTCTGGGGCATACCGCAGAGGCCGACCGGAACGGTCGACGCGCCGCTCGGCCGCGCCGCCGACCGGGTGCGCCGCGCCGTGGTGCCGGAAGGCCGCGACGACGCCCGCCACGCCGTCACCCATTTTGCCGTCCAGGAGCGTTTTGGCGAGAAACAGCAGGAGTTCGCCACCGCAAGCCTGGTCGAATGCCGGCTGGAAACCGGCCGCACCCACCAGATACGTGTCCACATGGCCCATATCGGTCATCCGGTGATCGGCGACCCCGACTACGCCCAGGCCTTCCGCACCAAGACCAACCGGCTGCCCGAACCGTTGAAAAGCCAGGTCAAGGCATTTTCCCGGCAGGCTTTGCATGCCTGGCTCCTTGCATTTCGTCATCCCGATACCCATCTAACGATGAGGTTCGAGGCGCCGATACCGAGGGACATGGAGGAACTCGTCGGCGGCTTTCGCAAGTTCTGAACCTGCCGACGACAGGCGTTGAGCCAGCCATCAAAAACCTGACTGACATTGTTCACTTCAGCGTGACACACCGTTTCGTGTTGAACAAATGCTGTCTTTTCTGGTTTTGTTCCTGTATATGATCCGATGTCGCGGGCGAGCCTTTTGGTGCTCGCGTCACATGCCCGCCGCGTTTCGGGGGCATCACTCCAATAGAGAGGGGGCGCTATCATGGCCCAGTCACTACCCAGTATCGTTTCCGGCGAAGGCGGCCTCAGCCGCTACCTGGAAGAAATCCGCCGCTTTCCCATGCTTCAGCCGCAGGAAGAGTACATGCTCGCCAAGCGTTATGCCGAGCATGAAGACACGTCCGCCGCGCACAAGCTCGTCACCAGCCATTTGAGGCTCGTCGCCAAGATCGCCATGGGCTATCGCGGCTATGGCCTGCCGATTGGCGAAGTGATCTCGGAAGGCAATGTCGGCCTGATGCAGGCCGTCAAGAAATTCGAACCCGAGCGCGGCTTCCGCCTCGCGACCTACGCCATGTGGTGGATTAAGGCCTCGATCCAGGAGTACATCCTGCGCTCGTGGAGCCTGGTCAAGATGGGCACGACCGCCAACCAGAAGCGCCTGTTCTTCAACCTGCGCAAGGTGAAGGGCAAGATCCAGGCACTGGATGACGGCGACCTCAAGCCAGACCAGATCGCCGAGATCGCCACGCGGCTCAACGTTTCTGAAGCCGAAGTGGTGTCGATGAACCGCCGCCTGTCAGGCGACGCCTCGCTCAACGCCCCGATCCGGGCGACGGAAGGTGAGTCCGGCGAATGGCAGGACTGGCTGGTCGACGACCATGAAAGCCAGGAAGAGATGCTGATCGAGCAGGACGAGCTGGAAAACCGGCGCGGCATGCTGTCCGGCGCTCTTGCCGTGCTCAACGATCGCGAGCGGCGCATCTTCGAGGCGCGTCGCCTCGCCGAGGAGCCGCTGACCCTGGAAGAGCTGTCGGCCGAGTTCGACATCAGCCGCGAACGTGTGCGCCAGATCGAGGTGCGCGCCTTCGAGAAGGTGCAGGATGCGGTCAAGGCCGCCGCCAAGCGCCAGATGCAGGCGTTGCGCACCATCGAGGCGCAGCCGGCAGCGTAAAGCCGGGTTCGGCAACAAGGTCAAAAGGCGGCGTCAGGAAACTGGCGCCGCCTTTTTCATATTCGGCTGGCGGTTGGCGAAAACCGGGACCATGGCCAATCTCCCCCCTTGCGGGGGAGATGTCCGGCAGGACAGAGGGGGGTGTGAAGGAACGCTACTTTTCGATTTCAGCCATCTCCGGCCGGACGTCAGTTTAGACGGCCAGCTACAATTGGTTGAAAGGTCATGTGGGAGATCGGCAGTTTCACCGGCGGTGACGCACAAAAATATCCCTCAAAGCCCATCCAGCGGAAACTTCAGATATCGCCGGCCATTGGCCTCCGGTTCCGGCAGCCGTCCGCCGTTCATGTTGACCTGCAGCGCGTGCAGGATCAGCCTGGGCATCGGCAGGGACCGGTCACGCGCCTCGCGCAAGGCGACGAACTCGGCCTCGCTGTGCGCGGCGACCAGATGGATGTTCGTGGCCTTCTGCGCGGCCACCGTGCTTTCCCACAGAGGCTCGCGGCCGCCGGCCTGATAATCATGGCCGACGAAGACGCGCGTTTCATCTGGCAAAGCCAGGATGGCCTGGATCGAATGCCAGAGCCGCAAGGCGCTGCCGCCGGGAAAATCCGCCCGCGCCGTGCCGCTGTCGGGCATGAACAGCGTATCGTGGATGAAGGCGGCGTCGCCGACCACATAGGTGATCGACGCCAGCGTATGTCCGGGCGAAAACAGCACCTTGACCGGAAGTGTTCCGATCCGGAAGGTCTCGCCCTCCCCAAACAGCCTGTCCCACTGCGAGCCATCAGCAGGAAAATCCGGCCAGTTGTAGATTGCCTTCCACAGGTTCTGGACATCGACGACCCTGTCGCCGATCGCTGTCGGCGCCCCGGTCTTCTCCCTTAGGTAATGCGCGGCGGAGAAATGGTCGGCATGCGGGTGGGTGTCGAGGATCCACTCCAGCTCCAGCCCGTTCTCTTCCATGAAATCGAGCAGGGCGTCCGCGCTCTTCGTACCCGTTGCGCCGGATTTCTCGTCGAAGTCGAGGATCGGGTCGATGATGGCGCAGCGCTTCGTGGCCGGATCGGCGACGATATACTGGATGGCCCCGGTCGGCTTGTCATAGAAGCCCCTGACCTGCGGTCTTGCCAAAGCAATGTCCAAACCGAGCTCCCAACCCAACGCGGCGGCAGGAATGATTTTCTCCGCCGAACCCCGACAGAGGCATGCTTGTCCAGCCCTACTGGCCAGTCAAGCATGACGTGGCCCGTAGGGGTGAAAAAGACGAAAAACGTTCCGACGCCTGTTCAGGCCGATGGCTGCTTGGTCTTCCTGAGATAAGGCAGGATGGTTTCGTAGGCGCCGAAACGCTTGATCGCATCCTCGTTGGAAACGGCGGCCGTGATAATGACGTCCTCGCCCTGCTTCCAGTTCGCCGGCGTCGCCACTTGATGCTTGGCGGTCAGCTGCATGGAATCGACCGCGCGCAGGATTTCATCGAAGTTGCGGCCCGTGGTCATCGGATAGGTCAGCACCAGTTTGATCTTCTTGTCCGGCCCGATGACATAGACGGAGCGCACCGTGGCGTTGTCGGCGGGTGTGCGGCCTTCCGACGTCTCGCCGGCGCCGCCTGGTAGCATGTCATAGAGCTTGGCGACCTTGAGATCCCTGTCGCCAATCAGCGGATAGTTCACGGAATGGCCGGTCGCCGTCTTGATGTCGGCCTGCCATTTGTCGTGGCTCGCAACCGGATCGACCGAAATGCCGATGATCTTGACGTTGCGCTTCTTGAACTCGCCTTCGAGCCCCGCCATCGTGCCGAGCTCGGTCGTGCAGACCGGAGTGAAGTTCTTCGGGTGGCTGAACAGGATCGCCCAGCCGTCGCCGATCCAGTCATGGAATTGGATCACCCCTTGGGTGGTCTCGGCGGTGAAGTCCGGTGCGATATCGTTGATACGAAGGCTCATGATCTATCCCTACCCCTGACAATGCCGCAAACCCGCTGCCGCGGCTCGACACCTTTTTAGCACTCCCGGCAGCGCCGACAAAATGCTTAAACCTGCCAGCGGCAGCGCTGGCGGCGAAAAAGATTCTGTCCTCGATGGAAATTGCGGCAGGATTTTCGGATGTCCGCCGAAGTCGAAGCCGTCTCCGCCGGAGACAGGTCTGCATGAAACAACAGATCCGGCGCGCGATGCCGTTCAACCGCGACTTGCTCAGGCCTTGTTGACCGCCAGCGTCGCCGTGAGATCCTCCATGCGCTGCGCCAGCGCGCCGAGCGCGTTGGTCAGCACGCTGTCGCTCTTGTCGGCCTTGGTCAGCGCCTCGTCGCGCGTCTTGCGCAAGGTGAGCACTTCGCTTTCCATGCCCTTGACGCGTTTCTGCAGCTCGGAAAGCTCATCCATCACCATGATCCCGGCCATCACGGTCAGCCGCTGGTCGCCGATCTCGCCGAACGAGTCCTTCAGGTGTGAAACATAACGGTCGAAGCGTTCGGCAAGGTCGATCAGATGCTCTTCCTGGCCCTCGTCGCAGGCCATGCGATACTGCTTGCCGTCGATTGAAACCGTGACCTGTGCCATCGGGCCAGCTCCTATCTGTCCAACACGGCGCGGATGGTTTCCATGGCGGTTACCAGCCGTCGCGAGACTTCCTTGTTGGCGTCTTCCAGCCGTTCGGCGCGTGCTTCGGAATTGTCGAGTTCCTGCGCCAGCCGCGAGCGGTCGGCATTCATCCGCTGCACCTCGGCCTCGGCTTCCGAATAGTCGCGTTCGTGCTCGAGCTTGGCCGCGACGGCGTTTTCCAGCCCCTCCATGGCCTTGCCCAGCCTGGCGATCACTTCCTTGAGCGTGGTTTCCCCGGTCATGGCGTTCGTCCTGTGCCCTGCCCATCACCGAATCGTTCGCGTTCAGAACGCGTTATATCGGAAACATTAGGCACCGGGTGAAGGCGACGTCAACAAAGCTCTCGCGACTGTCCCCCGCTAACGCTAATGTAGGCCCGCCGTCGGCATCACAAGACCGGCAAATATGCACCCGATTTGTTGACTAAAAGCCCGCGCCTGCTATGTGTCGCGCACCCTTTTCAAGGGCTCTCCCAAGCCCCAAACCCCCATTTCTGGAGGAACCATGACGTCGCGTGAACAACATGACCGGATGGCCAATGCGATCCGTTTTCTCTCCATGGACGCCGTCGAAAAGGCGAATTCCGGCCATCCCGGCCTGCCCATGGGTTGCGCCGATATCGCCACGGTGCTGTTCACGCGCTTCCTGAAATATGACCCCAAGGCCCCGCACTGGGCCGACCGCGACCGTTTCATCCTGTCGGCCGGCCATGGTTCGATGCTGCTCTATTCGCTGCTTCACCTGACCGGCTACGAGGACATGACCCTCGACCAGATCAAGCACTTCCGTCAGCTGGGCTCGAAGACGGCTGGCCATCCCGAATACGGCCATGCCACCGGTATCGAGACGACCACCGGCCCGCTCGGCCAGGGCCTCGCCAATTCGGTCGGCTTCGCGCTCGGCGAGCGCATCATGAATGCCGCCTTCGGCAACGACCTCGTCGACCACTACACCTACGTGCTGGCCGGCGACGGCTGCCTGATGGAAGGCGTTTCCCAGGAAGCCATCGCGCTGGCCGGCCACCTCAAGCTCAACAAGCTGATCGTCTTCTGGGACAACAACAACATCTCGATCGACGGCCCGGTCTCGCTCGCCGACAACACCGACCAGGTCGCCCGCTTCCAGGCCTCCGGCTGGAACGCCAGCCACATCGACGGCACGGATCCTGAAGCCATCGCCTATGCCATCGAAGCCGCCCGCCATTCCGACAAGCCGACGATGATCGCCTGCAAGACGACGATCGGATTCGGCGCACCGACCAAGGCCGGCACCAACAAGGCGCACGGCTCGCCGCTTGGCGCCGACGAGATCGCCGGCGCGCGCAAGTTCTTCAACTGGGACTCGCCCCCCTTCGAAATCCCGGCCGACATCCTCGAGGCCTGGCGCACCGCCGGCAAGGCTGGCGTCAAGGCACGCACCGATTGGGAAGGTCGCCTCGCCAAGGCCGACGCCAAGCTGAAGGCGGAGTTCGAGCGTCGCACCAGCGGCAAGCTGCCGTCCAATTTCGACGCCGTCATTGCCGACTACAAGAAGAAGCTCTCGGCCGACAAGCCGAAGGTCGCCACCCGCAAGTCTTCGGAAATGGCGCTCGAAATCATCAATGGCGCCGTGCCCGAAACCATCGGTGGCTCCGCCGACCTCACCGGCTCCAACAACACCAAGACCAGCCAGACCAAGAACATCACGCCGGACGATTACGGCCAGCGCTATGTCCACTACGGCATTCGCGAGCACGGCATGGCCGCCGCGATCAACGGCCTGACGCTGCATGGCGGCCTCATCGCCTATGGCGGTACCTTCCTGTGTTTCTCCGACTATGCCCGCCCCTCGATGCGGCTTGCCTCGCTGATGGGCATCCGCTCGATCTTCGTCATGACCCATGATTCCATCGGCCTGGGCGAAGACGGCCCGACCCACCAGCCGGTCGAGCATATGGCGGCGCTGCGCGCCATCCCGAACCACAATGTCTTCCGTCCGGCCGACGCGGTGGAAACCGCCGAATGCTGGCAGATCGCCCTTGAATCGGAGAAGACCCCGTCGACCCTGGCGCTGACCCGCCAGAACCTGCCGACGGTGCGCACCGAGCACTCGGACAAGAACCTGAGCAGCCAGGGCGCCTACGAACTGGCCGCGGCCAGCGGCGAGGCGGCGGTGACGATCTTCGCCACAGGTTCCGAAGTCGAGATCGCGCTTGGCGCCCGCGACTTGCTGGAGAAGCACGGCCACCCGACCCGCGTCGTGTCGGTGCCTTGCTTCGAACTGTTCGACAAGCAGAGCGATGACTATCGGAAGAAGACGATCGGCAACGCGCCGATCAAGATGGCGATCGAAGCCGGCATCCGCCAGGGCTGGGATCATCTCATCGGCTCCGACGGCATCTTCATCGGCATGACCGGCTTCGGCGCCTCGGGCACCATCGAGCAGCTCTATCCGCATTTCGGCATCACCGCCGAGGCGGCTGCCAAGGCGGCGGAAGCCCGCCTGCACGGCAAATAACCGATTGAAGTGCCCAGGCCCACGAAACTGCGTTCGCCCTTTCGTGGGCTGGCCTAACCTAATCGATTTAAATCCATGCCTCGAATGGCTGGATTCTTCGGCCGTCCGCCGCTATGAAGCTGCGGACCAAATTACCTTCCAACTCCCAGGGAGAGAAACATGACCGTCAGAGTTGCCATCAACGGATTCGGCCGCATCGGCCGCAACATCCTGCGCGCCATCCATGAGTCCGGCCGCAAGGACATCGACGTCGTCGCCGTCAACGATCTCGGCCCGGTCGAAACCAACGCGCACCTGCTGCGCTACGACAGCGTGCACGGCCGCTTCCCGCACGAGGTGAGCGTCGATGGCGACCAGATCACCGTCGGCAAGGAAAAATTCAAGGTCACCGCGATCAAGGATCCGACGCAGCTGCCCTGGAAGGAACTCGGTGTCGACATCGCCCTCGAATGTACCGGCATCTTCACCGCCCGTGACAAGGCCGCCGCGCACCTAACCGCCGGCGCCAAGCGCGTGCTGGTGTCCGCACCCGCCGACGGCGCTGACCTCACCGTCGTCTACGGCATCAACCACGACAAGCTGACCAAGGACCACATCGTCATCTCGAACGCGTCCTGCACCACCAACTGCCTGGCGCCGCTGGCCGCAGTGCTGCACGAGACGGTCGGCATCGAAAAGGGCATGATGACGACGATCCATTCCTACACCGGCGACCAGCCGACGCTGGACACCATGCACAAGGACCTCTACCGCGCCCGCGCCGCCGCGCTGTCGCAGATACCGACCTCGACCGGTGCCGCCAAGGCGATCGGCCTCGTGCTGCCCGACCTCAAGGGCAAGCTCGACGGCATCTCGATCCGCGTGCCGACCCCGAACGTCTCGGTCGTCGACTTAAAGTTCATCGCCAAGCGCGCAACCACGGTGCAGGAAATCAACGAAGCGGTGATCGCCGCCTCCAACGGCAAGCTCAAGGGCATTCTCGGCGTCACCCATCACCCGAATGTCTCGATCGACTTCAACCACGATCCGCGTTCCTCGATCATGGCGCTCGACCAGACCAAGGTGATGGACGGCAACTTCGTTTCGGTGCTGTCCTGGTACGACAATGAATGGGGTTTCTCCAACCGCATGGGCGACACCGCGGTCGCCTTCGGCAAGACCATCGCCTGATCGCAGGCCCGTCTTCGCAAGTCCTGAAACGCCCGGCTTCGCCCGGGCGTTTTTCATTTGCCGGAGCCGCAACGGCTAGTCGCCCGAAAATCAGCGGCATAGGCCAAAAAACCACCCTCCCGCCTTGCACTGGCCATGCCTTCGCCCCACTCTCCGTTGAATCGGGAACGCATTACAGCGCCGCGCGTCCTCGGACGCGCAAAGGACGCTGTAACACTTTGACTTGGCGCATGATCCTTTCCGAAATCGATCCGATTTCGGGGTCATGCGTCAGGAATTCGAGGGGCAAATCACGGATGGAGCATGCGATCTATCTCGTCACGCTGGTCGGCACAGCGCTTGTCGTCGCCGCCGCGTTTTCGAGCCTGATCGCCTTCCGCTTCGGCGCCCCCCTCCTGCTTCTGTTTCTCTGCATCGGGCTCGCCACCGGAACCGACGGCTTCGGCATCGAATTCGACAATGCCCGCGTCGCCTATTTTGCCGGCTCACTGGCGCTTGCCGTAATTCTGTTCGATTCCGGTTTCGGCACGCCGCTCAATGCCTTGCGGCAGGCGGCGGGGCCGGCGCTGTCGCTGGCGACCTTCGGCGTGCTGCTCACCACCGGCCTGTTCGGAGCCGCCGCCTACTATCTGCTCGACCTCAGCTGGCTGGAATCCTTCCTGTTGGGAGCTGCCGTCGCGTCCACCGACGCGGCTGCGGTGTTCTTCCTGCTGCGCGCTGGCGAGATCAATTTGCGCGAGCGCGTGCGTTCGACGCTTGAGGTGGAATCCGGCACCAATGATCCGATCGCCATCTTCCTCACCATCACGCTGGTCGAGATCATCGCCGCCCACGCCAATCCCGAAACCAACGTCCTGATCGCCAACCTGGTGCTGGGCTTCCTCGTCAACATGGGCCTCGGCGCCGTTGTCGGCATACTCGGCGGCCTCGGCATCGTGCGTCTCGTCGACCGGCTCAACCTCGATCATGGCCTGCTGCCGATCTTCGTGCTGACGCTATCGCTGATGGTTTTCGCCGCCGCAGGCGCGATCGGCGGCTCGGGCTTCCTGGCGGTCTATCTTGCCGGGCTCATCGCCGGCAATTCCGACATCCGCGCCGTCACCATCCTCAAGCGCTTCCAGGATGGTATGTCGTGGCTGGCACAGATCATCATGTTCCTGATCCTCGGCCTGTTCGCGACGCCCTCGCAATTCCCGGCGATCATGCTGCCGGCGATAGCGCTTGGCCTGTTCCTGATGTTCATCGCAAGGCCGATCGCGGTCTGGCTCTGCCTGATCCCGTTCCGCTTGCCCCGCCCTGAAGTCGCCTTTGTCTCCTGGGTCGGCCTGCGCGGCGCGGTTTCGATCCTGCTGGCCATCACCCCGCTGCTTGGAGGGCTGGAGAACGGCCGCACCATCTTCAATGCCGCCTTCATCATCGTGCTTGTGTCGCTGGTCATCCAGGGCTGGACGGTTGGCCCGCTGGCACGTCGCCTTGGCCTCATCGTGCCGGCGCGCCTCGGCCCGCTGGACAAGGTCGAGCTGGAATTGCCGGGCTCCGCCCACCACGAACTGCTCGCCTATCGGGTCGCACAAGGCAGCCCGGTGGCACGCGGCGAGCGCATTCCGCGCTGGGCGCGGCCCTCGCTGGTGCTGCGCGACGGGCGCTCGATGCGCTTCCAGGACATGGG
Organism: Mesorhizobium sp. LNHC221B00; assembly: GCF_000502935.1. Lineage (NCBI taxonomy): Bacteria > Pseudomonadati > Pseudomonadota > Alphaproteobacteria > Hyphomicrobiales > Phyllobacteriaceae > Mesorhizobium > Mesorhizobium sp. LNHC221B00. Next base: position 250,827 of record NZ_AYWR01000004.1, read on the forward strand.
CCGGCTCGCCGCCGGCGACCAGGTCTACATCTTCGTGCCTGACCGCTATCCGCGCCTGCTCGACAAACTGTTCGCCAGTCGCGCCGTCGTCGATCCCGAGGATGCTGATTTCTTCGGCGCCTTCGCCGTCGACCCGGCGCGCTCGGCCGCCGAACTGGAAGCCGCCTACGCGCCGGGCCTGACCGAAGCCGAGCAGAAGCAGACCGTCGGAGCGCTGGTCACTGCGCGGCTCGGCGGCCATGCCGAATATGCCGACCGTGTGCTGATCGGTCCGATCGAGCTGATCGTCAGGGATGTCGATGACAAGGGCAGGATCACCGGGCTGGGTCTCTCCTTCGAGCCCACCGCGCCGGTGGCGCGGGTGCCGGTCTTCCTCAGTGCCGGCGAGATCGTCGACCGCCTCGCTGCCTTCATCCGCGATTGGCGCAGACCGGTGGTAACGCAGGTGGCGGCAAAGACAGATGACGCCCCTGAGCCGCCGGTCGAAAAGGCAGCGACGGGAAGCTGACCGCGGCGCTCGTTTGCGCCTCCCTCATCCACGTCGGCGCTGACTTCACGGACTGTGTGCCCGCCCGCCTCAAAATTTCGTCCCGAACCCAGCCCAAGTCTTGCATCGTAGCCGATGCGGGGTATGGTCCCGGCGATTTTTCCAGGAAAGGGATCGGCATGGCTGCCTTCAGGACACTTGACGACATCGGCAACATCAGCGGCAAGCGCGTGCTGGTGCGCGTCGACCTCAACGTTCCCGTCGCCGACGGCAAGGTCACCGACGCCACCCGCATCGAGCGCATCGCGCCGACCATCGCCGAGCTGTCCGGCAAGGGCGCCAAGGTCATCCTGCTCGCCCATTTCGGCCGCCCCAAGGATGGCCCGGCACCCGAGTTCTCGCTGGAGCCGATCGCGAAAGCGACGGCGCAGGTGCTCGACCGTCCCGTCGGCTTTGCCTCGGACTGCGTCGGCGACACGGCGGGAAGCGCGGTCGCCGCCATGAACAAGGGCGACGTGCTGCTGCTCGAAAACACCCGCTTCTACGAGGCCGAGGAGAAGAACGATCCGGCCTTCACCGAACGGCTCGCCGCCAATGGCGACATCTTCGTCAACGACGCCTTTTCGGCCGCGCATCGCGCCCACTCCTCGACGGAAGGGCTGGCACACCTCTTGCCAGCCTTCGCCGGCCGCACCATGCAGGCCGAACTCGAAGCATTGGAGAAGGGCCTGGGCAACCCGGTCCGTCCGGTCGTCGCCATCGTCGGCGGCGCCAAGGTCTCGACCAAGATCGACCTGTTGATGAATCTGGTGAAGAAGGTCGACGCGCTGGTCATCGGTGGCGGCATGGCCAACACCTTCCTCGCCGCGCGCGGCACCAATGTCGGCAAGTCGTTGTGCGAGCACGATTTGGCCGCGACCGCCAAGCAGATCATGATCGAGGCGGCCGAGGCCGGCTGCGCCATCATCCTGCCGGTCGACGGCGTCGTCGCCAAGGAATTCAAGGCGGGCGCTGCCTGCGAAACCGTCGCCATCTCGGAGGTGCCGGCCGACGGCATGATCCTCGATGTCGGCGAAAAGACCGTGACGGCCGTCGGCGAATGGATCGACCGCGCCGCGACGCTGGTCTGGAACGGCCCGCTCGGCGCCTTCGAGATCGCACCCTTCGATCACGCCACGGTGGCCGCGGCCAAGCATGCCGCGGCGCGCACCAAGGCCGGCAAGCTGGTCTCCGTTGCCGGGGGCGGCGATACGGTGGCAGCGCTCAACCACGCCGGTGTCGCCGACGACTTCACCTATGTCTCGACCGCCGGCGGCGCGTTCCTGGAATGGATGGAAGGCAAGCCGCTGCCCGGCGTCGACGTGCTGAAGCGGTAGGCATTCCAGGAAAAACGGGCAGTCCGATCAACTCGGCGAGAGCCGGAGAGGCGGCCCGGGACTTTCAATCGATTCGAGCTTTCCGATGCCATTCCTTTGGCGGTAGACTTCCGTTATGCGCGGAAGAACCCCTTCAGGAGGAAGCAAGTATGAGCGAACGTCTCGAAGACATTGCCGCCGCGATGGTGGCGGGCGGCAAGGGCCTGCTGGCCGCCGATGAAAGCTCGGGCACGATCAAGAAGCGCTTCGACGTCATCGGCGTCGAATCGACCGCCGATAGCCGCCGCGACTACCGCGAGATGATGTTCCGCGCCAAGGACGCGATGACGAAGTATATTTCCGGCGTCATCCTCTACGACGAGACGATCCGCCAGAAGGCCGCCGACGGCACGCCGCTGGTCGACATCATCAAGGCTTCTGGCGCCATTCCCGGCATCAAGGTCGATGCCGGCGCCAAGCCGCTGGCCGGCTTTCCCGGCGACACCGTCACCGAAGGCCTCGATGGCCTGCGCGAGCGGCTTGCCGACTATTACCAGCTCGGCGCCCGCTTCGCCAAATGGCGCGCGGTGATCGACATCGATACCGGCAAGGGCGTGCCCTCGGCCACCTCGATCGCTGCGAACACCCACGCGCTCGCCCGCTATGCAGCGCTTTGCCAGGAAGCCGGCATCGTGCCGATCGTCGAGCCGGAAGTGCTGATGGACGGCGCCCACGACATCGACACTTGCTACGAGATATCGAAGGCGACGCTGATCAAGCTCTATGACGAACTCCATGCAGCCCGCGTCGTGCTCGAAGGCACCATCCTGAAGCCCAACATGGTCCTGTCGGGCAAGAAGTCAGGCACGGTGGACAGCCCTGACGAAGTCGCCGAGAAGACCATAAAACTGTTCCGCCAGACGGTGCCCGCGGCGGTGCCGGGCATCGCCTTCCTTTCCGGCGGCCAGGAGGACGAGGAGGCGACCGCAAACCTCAGCGCGATCAACGCCATCGGTCCGCACCCGTGGAAGCTGACCTTCTCCTACGGCCGCGCGCTGCAGGCCGCCCCGCAGAAGGCCTGGAGCGGCAAGGCATCGAACGTCCCCGCCGGCCAGGCCGCCTTTACCCACCGCGCCCACATGAACCACCTTGCGGCGCTGGGTAAATGGAAAGCGAGCCTGGAACAGGCCGCCTGACCACATCTTTTTCGTCTTCCTTCAAACCCGGGCCGCCGCGCCCGGGTTTTTGTTTGTGGCATGCCGGCTTGGGACGGCGCGTCTCCATCCTTATCTCCTTGGCGGCGATGTCGGTTTTCGCTCGTCCCGAACGTCCTTGGGATGCAGACAGGGAGAGATACATGCATCGCAACAAGGTTGTTTCACGCGAAGACTGGTTCCAGGCGCACAAGGCGCATCTGGCTCGCGAGAAGGAACTGACGCGGCTTCGTGAGCGCGTCGCGGCCGAGCGGCGCGGACTGCCGTGGCTGAAGATCAGGAAGGACTATGTCTTCGAGACCGGGCAAGGACCGAAGAAACTGGCCGACCTGTTTGGCGCCAACAGCCAGCTGATCGTCTACCATTTCATGTTCGGTCCGGGCTGCTCGCATCATTGCGAGGGCTGCTCCTTCCTTGCCGACCACATCGACGGCGCCAATCAGCACCTCAAGCACCACGACGTGTCGCTGGTCGTGGTCTCGCGCGCGCCGCTGGCCGAGCTTCTGCCCTACAAGCAGCGCATGGGCTGGAAGTTCGACTGGGTGTCGTCCTATGCGTCGGATTTCAACTTCGACATGCAGGTCTCCTTCACCGACAGGCAGATCGCCGCCGGCGAAACCACTTACAATTTCGAGACCCGCCCCCGCACCTCGAAGGAACTTCCCGGCACCAGTGTTTTCTACAAGGACGAGACCGGCGACATCTTCCTCACTTTCATGTCGCGGGCCCGCGGCGGCGAGGCGCAGATCGGCACCTATGACTATCTCGACATGACGCCGAAGGGCCGCAACGAGAACGGTCCCTATCACGGCCTGATGGACTGGGTGCGGCTGCATGACGAATATCAGGACAACCAGGCCGGCAAGTCCAACTGCTGCGACTGAAGGCGTTCACCTCGGCCCGAACATGCGCTAAGCCTGCCTGATCATTTCACGGTATCGCCATGCGCTTCCCGGCCCTTCTCACCTGGCTCGCCTACCCCGTCTACGTCTGGCAGGGCTTGGGCGTGCGCCGTCGCACCACCCGCATGCTGCCGGCGCAGGGACCGGTCATGCATGAAATATCAGGCGAAGCACCTGCGATCTCGCTGCTGGTGCTGGGCGACTCCTCGGCCGCCTCGGTCGGCATCGGCAATTCCGAGGACGGGCTTGCCGCGCAACTCGCCGTGATGATTTCGCGGCGCACCGGCCGCACGGTCCGCTGGCGCGCCGCCGGCTTCAATTCGGCGACATCGGGCCAGGTCCGCGATCATGTCCTGCCCAATCTGTCGGCCGATCCGTGGACGCACATCGTGCTGGCCATCGGCACCAACGACACCAAGAATTTCCACTCGGTGCCGCGCTTCAAGAAGGAGTTCGGCGGCCTGCTCTACGGCCTGCGCGCCAAATGGCCGGAGGCGCGCGTGGTGTGGTCGCCGGTGTTGGAGTTCACGCGGGCACCGGCGATGCCGTCGCTGCTCGGCAAGATCCTGGAAGTCCGCGCTACAGCGATGAACCGCATGGGCGAGCGCCTGTGCCTCGAGCGCGGCGCGGTGCCCGCGCCTCGCCTGCCGATCACCGATCCCGAGGCCGGCTTTGCCTCTGATGGCTTCCACGCCTCGGAGGCCGGCTACCGGGCTTGGGCCGAGCATCTTGTCGGCCCAGTGATCGCCGGCTGAACGCCAACCGGGTAGGCTCGTCTTGGCCGCCCTATGTCAAATGCCCGAGCACGGCGGCCAGCGAGATCGCGGCCATGGCGAGCAGCGCCAGCTTCCAGAAATCAGCCCGTCGCTTGAGCCCGGGCCAGCCGAGCGGCTTGATCAGCTGGATGATCATGAAGCCGATAATGACAAGGGCGAGGAATTTCGTCATGCCGCCTTTGACCAGCAACGTGGCTGGCTGTCAAAGCGGATCGTCCGGTCTCCGGGAAAGAACCGGCGCCGCGATCCCGAACCGGGACGCGGCGCCCGCCTTGAGCACGCAGCGGCTTATTTCAGCGGCTTCAGCCCAGCCTCGATCGAAGCGCGCCTTGCTTCGAGGAATGGCGGCAGGGCCAGGCTTTCGCCCAGCGTCTCCAGCGGCTCATCAGCGGTGAAGCCCGGCCCATCGGTGGCGATCTCGAACAGGATGCCGTTCGGCTCGCGGAAATAGAGCGAGCGGAAGTAATAGCGCTCGACCTCGCCGCTCGACGGCAGGCGGAATTCGGCCAGGCGCGCCGTCCACTGATGCAGCGTCTCCTGGTCCGGCGCCCTGAACGCAACGTGATGGACCGCACCGGCGCCTTGCCTTGCCGGCGCGACACCTGGCTGCACCAGGACATGCAGCTCCGCCGCCGGCCCACCCTCGCTCATTTCAAAGACGTGAACCTGGCCTTCCGGCGACGCATACTCCCGCGCCTTGCGCATGTTCATGACCCCCCTCACCACCGCCTCGGTGTTGGTGATGTCGGGGACACTGATGACGATCGGTCCGAGCCCGCGGATCTGGTGCTCGGCCGGAACCGGACTTTGCGCCCAGGAATGACTGTCGCCCTTGCCGCCATCGCTGACCAGCCGCAGGCGCTGGCCCTCGGGGTCTTCGAAATCCAGGCTGGCATAGCCGCCAATCTCGGCGATTTCTCCCGTCGCGATCGTCTCGCCGGTCAGGCGTCGTTTCCACCAGGCAAGGCTTTCCCGGCTGCCGACCCTGAGGCTGGTCCGCACGATGCTGTGCGTCCCGCGCCGCTCGTTCCCGACCGGCCAGTCGAAGAAGGTGAGGTCGGTGCCCGGCGTAGCCTCGCCGTCAGCATAAAAGAGGTGGTAGGCCGAGGTGTCGTCCTGGTTCACCGTCTTCTTGACCAGCCGCAAGCCGAGCACCTTCGTGTAGAAGTGAAGATTGCCGGGCGCGTTGGCCGTGATGGCGGTGAGATGGTGGATTCCTGTCAGTTGCAGACTCATCGGGTGTCTCCCTGTTTTGGGGGGAATTTTCTCCTTCCATATCGGAACGGCAGCCATGACGCTGAAGGCCACGCGCTCCGACAGTCCGTCGCCGCTGATTGAACAACGGCAGATTGATTTTCCCCTAATCAGTGAACAATCCGCTGTCGGTAAGCTGGTCGGAAGCCGTGGTCCCAAGAACCACACCCCGGCGACCCGCGCCCGTCCGCGCTATTGTCGTGCGCCTGCCATCCTCCTGACAGACTGCTGTCAGGAGGGGTATGCGATACTGCCTCCAGTCAGAGAGAGGAGAATAGTCATGAACGGGTTTACCATTCTTCGCGGCGTGCAGCACTATGTCGGCAAGGTGCGGACCATGCGCAACGAAATTCGCACCCAGCGCTTCATGAATTCGCTGCCGGCGGACATCCGCAAGGATATCGGCTGGCCGGACATGTATGCCGATCGTCGCCATCGCGGCAATTGAGACAAGATTTCGAGACAGCGCGTTGGACATGGGCGCGTCAACGCCCAGATATATCGCGACATGCATGAAAACAAAGTCCGGCGCTAAAGGGATGGAGCGAGCTTATGCCTGATCGGAAGACAATCGGCTTTCTGTTCATCGAAGGCTTCGCCGACTGGGAATATGGCTTGCTGGCGGCCTCGGCGGTGGAATGGTTCGGCGCCCGCGCCGTCTCGCTGACGCCTGAAGGCAAGCCGGTAACCGGAATCAGCGGTTTTCGGCTAACGCCCGACCGCTCCGCGAGTGTCGATGAGAATGCAGATCTCGATGCCGTCGCCGTAATCGGTTCCGATCAATGGGCGGGCAAGGCACAGCCGGATGTCGCAGGACTGCTTACGGCCGTCGCGTCCCGCGACGGCGTCGTTGGCGGCATCTGCGCCGGGACGCTTGCGCTGGCCCGGGCCGGCCTGTTCGCGAAGGCCAGGCATACCAGCAATGGCCGCGACTGGATCAACCGCCACGAAACCGGTTATGCCGGCGACATCAACTACCAGGACGTCCTGCATGCCGTGGCCGACGGCAGGATCGTTTCCGCGCCGGGTTCGGCGCCCGGCACCTTCGCCCTTGCCTTTTTGCAGACGCTCTACCCCGAAAAGGGCGGCGATCTCGCGCAGATGCGGGGGCTGTTCGCCAGGGAGTATGCTGAAGCCTCCTGACAGTATGCTGTCAGGAGCTGCGTGCGATGGTGGGATAATGCGCATGGCCGGCCGAGAGGACGATCGATGAAAAGCTGGAACGACAGGCTGAACACGCCGGGCATCAACGGCGTGAAACCAACGCCGCGCACGATGGGAGACGTCGTCGAAGGCCAGCCGATACTGGTGCCGACGGCGCGGCAGGTCGACGATTTCATCCGTTCCATTCCCCAAGGCGTCGAGATGGAGGTGCGCGCGTTGCGCACCGCGCTTGCCGTCGAACATGGCGCCGAAGTGACATGCCCGGTCACCATAGGCTATCATCTGCGCACCGTTGCCGAAGCCGCCAGGGAGGATCTCGAACGCGGCATGACGCTGAGCGACATCGCCCCATTCTGGCGCGTGCTCGATGCGAAGACGCCGACAACGAAAAAACTGTCCTTTGGCGCGGAGTTCGTTGCCGCGCAGCGCAAGCGCGAAGGGCTGAAACCTTAATGCATGTCATTTGGAAGTGGATCCTGTCCGGGAGCCACTGCATGCATGGAGCAATTCCGGTGTGGAACGGTTTTCCGTCCGGAATTGCATCAAGACAAAGAGTTGGAGCAGGTCGCCGTTTCCATAAAACGGTGAACTGCTCCAGGAAAAACACTGGGGAAGCAAACGATGCGCCGCGCCGACAGGCTCTTTCAGATCGTGCAGCATCTGCGTGGTGGCCGTCTGGTCACCGCCCAGAAGCTCGGCACGTGGCTCGAGGTTTCCGAGCGAACGATCTATCGCGACATAGCCGACCTGCAGTCGACCGGGGTGCCGATCGACGGCGAGGCTGGCGTTGGCTACATGATGAGGGAGGGTTTCGACCTTCCGCCGCTGATGTTCACGCGTGACGAGATCGTGGCGCTGGTTGCCGGCGCGCGCATGGTGCGCGCCTTCGGCGGCGCCGCCATGGCGCGTGCCGCCGACGAGGCGCTGGTCAAGATCGGCGCCGTGCTTCCCGATGCCGAGAAGGACCGCATTGCCCGCACCGAGATCCACACGCCGATGTGGGTGGTCAGCGACGCCGCCCGCGAGGCGATCGACCTGATCGAGCGCGCGGTGGAAAAGCGCCAGGTGCTGACCATCGACTACTCGGACGAGGCAGGGCGCGGCACCGCGCGCGACATCCGGCCGCTCGGCCTGTGGTTCTGGGGCAAGGTATGGACGCTGGTCGCCTGGTGCGAGATGCGCGACGACTTCCGCGCCTTCCGCATCGACCGCATCGCCTCGGTGGTCATCGCCGGCCGCATCTTCAAGCCAGAGCGCGGCAAGCAGCTCGCCGACTTCTACCGCGCGGTGGAACGCAGCGAGGACTACGGCATGGCGCCGGACCGCGCGGCGCGAAACTGACAAAAAAGCCCGCTCGAAGCGGGCTTTTTTGTCGTCATGTTGCGGGCGCTCATTCCTCGTCGCCGGAATCCTCATCCTTCGACTTCAGTGCCGAGAGCTTGGCGAACACGGCGTTGGCATCGAGTTCGGCGTCCTCGTCCTTCGGCTTCTCCGCAGTCGGCACCAGCCGCTCGGTCAGGGCCGCCGGCAGCAGCGTGTCGCCGACCGGCTGCGCCTGTTCGCGGCCACGCGAAGCGCGATTGACCTCCATGTCGAGGTCGATCTGCGAGGCAAGGCCCAGCGTCACCGGGTCCATCGGCTGCAGGTTGGCCGAATTCCAGTGCTTGCGTTCGCGGATCTGCTCGATCGTCGACTTGGTGGTGCCGACGAGGCGCGAAATCTGCGCGTCCTTGAGTTCGGGGTGGTTGCGCACCAGCCACAGGATGGCATTCGGCCGGTCCTGGCGCTTCGACAGCGGCGTATAGCGCGGGCCTTTGCGCTTGGATTCGGGCACGCGAACCTTGGGGTCCGAGAGCTTCAGCCGATGGTTGGCATCCTTCTCGGCGCGCGCGATCTCGTCGCGGGTCAGCTGGCCGGTCATGATCGGGTCCATGCCCTTGATGCCTTGCGCCGATTCGCCATCGGCGATCGCCTTGACCTCGAGCGGATGCAGCCCACAGAACTGCGCGATCTGCTCGAAGGAGAGCGCGGTGTTGTCGACCAGCCAGACGGCGGTCGCCTTGGGCATCAGCAGCGTATTGGCCATTTTAAAAATCCTTCTCGTTCGCCCGCGTTCCCGTGCGGGCGGTGGTTTAGAGCCACCAAAATGGGAAATTCGCGGCCTGTATAACCGTTCCCTGCCCGTTTCGCAACGTTTTTGGATGCACTCGCCGGAAACCGCGAACCGGTGGCTAACGGAACGGCTCGGCGCCGTTGAGCAGCGCGACCATCTGGCTCCGCTGGCGGGTTCCGGTCTTGGCGCCACCACGCCGTCCCGCGGCAACCGCCTGCCAAAAGTGCCATGCCGAAAACTGAGGTCAAGCCCGCCGCCGCCGATATCGCGGGACAGTTGACCGGCCGCTTTTTCTTGGCCCAAAAAGACAAAACCCGCCGGACAGTGTCCAGCGGGTTCGGAACCGGAGACGGGTAACGTCTCGACGGCTCTACTTCCAGGCGTGGACCCGGCCCTGTGGCCGGGTCACGCTTGAAGTCAGATCGCCTGACGGGCGATCCGTTCGATGTCGCCACGGTTGATGCCGAGGTCGCTGAGCTGACGTGCGTTGAGGCGGTTCAGTTCACGCACGGTCTCGTTGTACATACGCCAGTTACGGAAAGCGCGGATCGGGTTCATGGTAGTCCTCCAAATGGGGTGTTCGTTTCGATGATGCTCAAATAGTCATCATCGAGGGCGACTTGAATGGCTGATTTTGCATAGCAATGATGCAAATGCTGCATTGCACCATTAAGGTTCTGTTCATCTTGTAGGCAGGCGCGTGCCGCGCTGACCCAGGACGCAGAGATACCGGCCAGGCAGGCATCACCGAATGTCGATACGCCCTATTCAACAGCCTGCTAGCCGACGTCGAGCACGATCTTGCCGATATGCTCGCCCTCTTCCATCCGCTCGTGCGCGCGCCAGGCTTCGCTGAGGGGGAAGATCATGTCCATGACGGGAGCAATCTTGCGTGTGCCAAGCAGGGGCCACACCTGCGCTTCGAGCGCTGCCGCGATCGCCGCCTTGAATTCGACGGTACGCGGCCTCAGCGTCGAACCCGTATGGGTCAGCCGCTTGACCATGATTTTCGAAAAATCGGCGCTGGCGACAGCACCGGCCTGCACGGCGATCTGGACGATGCGGCCCTCGACGGCCGCGGCCTCGTAGTTTCGCTGGACATAGTCGCCGCCGACCATGTCGAGGATGACATTGGCGCCCTTGCCATCCGTCGCCTCCTTGACCGCCGTGACGAAATCCTCCTCGCGATAATTGATCGCCCGGTCGGCACCGAGCTTCAGGCAGGCGTCGCACTTCTCCTTGCTGCCGGCAGTGGTGACGACATAGGCGCCGAAGGCCGAGGCAAGCTGGATCGCCGTGGTGCCGATGCCGGACGAGCCGCCATGCACAAGCAGTGTCTCGCCCTTCTTTAGGCCGCCGCGTTCGAACACATTGTGCCAGACGGTGAAGTAATTCTCCGGCACCGCCGCCGCTTCGGTGTGGGTGAAGCCGGCCGGCAGCGGCAGCACACTGCCAGCATGGACTTTGACGTATTCGGCATAGCCGCCGCCAGGGGTGAGCGCGCAAACCCGGTCGCCGATGCGCCAGCGCGATATCTCGTCGCCAAGGGCGGCGACTTCACCCGACGCCTCCAGGCCCGGCAGGTCCGATGCGCCGGGCGGCGGCGGATAGGCGCCCTTGCGCTGCTGCACGTCGGGCCGGTTGACGCCGGCGGCATGCACCTTGATCAGGATCTCGCCGGGACCGGGCTGCGGCACATCGCGCATTTCCGGCTTCAGCACCCGTGGGCCACCCGGCTCCGAAATTGCGATCGCCGTCATCCTTGCCGGAATTTTCTGTCCGCTCGCCATGAAGTTTCCCGTCTTTCCTCGCCGCATTCTTACCGGCTGTTTGCATCGACACCCCCGCCCTATGTATGCTCATTGCCAAATCAGGCAAATGGCCAATCTGGTGTGGCGGAGGAGGAGCAACGATGGCGATCTTCGACGACGAACCCAAGAAGAAGGCGCGCCCGCACGAAATCGGGCAGGATCTGGCGCTGCTGTCCGTCGGTGAACTGTCGGAGCGGATAGGCATCCTGCGCGACGAGATCGCCAGGCTGGAGGCGGAACTCAAAACCAAGGACAGCACCAAGTCGGCGGCCGAGGCACTGTTCCGCCGCGGATAATCCGTCAGTGGCACGGGCCGCCGCCGAAAAGCCCGAATGCGACTGTCTTCAGACCCTGTCACCCGTTCCAGAGTCCAGCCGGATCAAAAAATGCTCGCATCCTACAGACCGATCCTTTCCCTGCTTCGCGGCACCGCCTTCCTGCTGGCGGCATCGGGGCTGCACGGGCTGCTGCTGCCGCTGCGCGGCCAGGTGCAGGGCTTCTCGACCGCATCGCTCGGCTTGATGGGCACGGCCTGGGCGGGCGGCTTCGTCACCGGCTGCTTCTTCGCGCCGCGCATCGTGCGCCGTGCCGGACATGTGCGCGCCTTCGGCGCCTTTGCCGCCTCCGGTGCCATCGTGGCGCTGCTCACCGGTCTCATCATCGACGAATATGTCTGGATCCTGCTGCGCGCCTTCACCGGCTTCACCATGGCCGGCGCCTTCATGGTCATCGAGAGCTGGCTGAACGAGAAAGCCACCAACGAGAACCGCGGCACCGTCTTCGGCCTCTACATGATGGTCACCTATGCCTCGATCATGGGCGGACAGATGATCGTCGCCGGCGGCGACGTGAAGTCGGCGTCGCTGTTCATGATCACCGGCATCCTGTTCTGCCTGTCGTTGATCCCGACCGCGGTGTCGACGGCGTCGCACCCCAAGCCGCTGCAGGACGTCAAGCTCGACGTCAAAGGGCTTTACGCCAACTCGCCGGTCTCCGCGATCGCCTGTCTATTGATCGGCATCGCCAATGGTGCCTGGGGCACGCTCGGTGCCGTCTATGGCGCTCGCATCGGCATCTCCACGGCGGAAATCGCCTTGATGATGAGCCTCGTGGTCGTTGCCGGCGCCGCCATGCAGCTTCCCGCCGGACGCCTGTCCGACAAGACCGACCGTCGTTTCGTGCTGGCGGGTGCCGCCTTCGGCGCGGCGCTCGTCGCGCTCATGATCTTCGTGTTCGAACCGCGCTCCGGTGTCTTCGTCATCGTCTTCACCGCAGCCTACGGCGCCTTCGCCTATACGCTCTATTCGATCGCCGTCGCGCATGCCAACGACCACGCCCGGTCGGAGGATTTCGTCAAGGTATCGGGCGGGCTGCTGCTGCTCTACGGCTTCGGCACCATGATCGGGCCGTTGCTGGCTGCGGCCCTGATGGGCTGGATGCGTCCGGAGGGCCTGTTCCTGGCAACCGCCTTCGCGCATCTCTGCCTGGGCGGCTACACGCTGCTGCGCATCAGCCGCCGCGCCCCGGTGCCGATCGAAGGCCGTGACGCGTTCAAGACCCAGCCGGCCGACCGCTCCGTGACGCCGGAAGCACTGCGTCTTGACCCAAGAAGAAAAGCAGAAGCAAGCAGTTGAGATTCGAAAGACTTTGCCCCACAAATAAGCGATGATGTTTTCCGACGCCTTCATGGCGATCGCCGACCCTAATCGGCGCCACCTTCTGGAAGAACTTCGACGCGGCCCGAAGACCGTCAACGAGTTGGCAGCCGGGCTGCCGGTTTCACGCCCGGCCGTCTCACAGCATCTGAAAGTTTTGCTCGACGCCGGTCTGGTCCATGCCAAGGCCGAAGGCACGCGGCGTGTCTATACAGTAAGCAACGCCGGCTTCCTGAGGCTCAACATCTGGCTCGATCAATTTTGGGAAGCCTGATTTTTTGATGTGCTTGCCGGCTTCTCGTCCTTCAGTTGCCGGAGCTTAAAAAAACGCCGAGCAAATCGAGCAACACCCCGGTCCCGTGCTCACGTGTGTCCGACGTGTCGTGACCGTCGAGGAAAGCACCCTGCTCGGTCAACACCAGCCGCGTGCCCTTGCCTTCGGCGCGAAGTTCGATCGTGGCCAACGATACCGAGATGCGGGTTGCGCCGAACAGCATGTCATAGCTGTAGACGATGCGCTGGTCCGGCACGATGTCCTGATAGGTGGCGGTGTAGACGTGGATCGGCCCGTCCTTCGGCCCGCCGGCATTGACCTCCTTGCCGCCGACGCGAAAGTCCAATTCAAAACGGCCGGGCATCGGGTTGTCGGGATCGGTGAACCAGCGCCGCTTGGCGTCCGGGTTGCTGAGCGCGAAGAAGACTTTCGACGGCGGCGCCGGATAGAGTCGCTCGATGACGAAGGTGGAGTGGACAACGGATCGTTCGGTCATGGAATGCGTCCTTGTTGGTCAGCTGGATTGATTCTGTGGAATGAAAACGTCGCAGCGGTGGTCCGATCTGTTTTGCCGGGCATGATCGTCTCCTGCTTCGTTTCAACTTTCGGCGAGAAAGTCGCCGAGCCGATCCAGCCGGCGCTCCCAGGACAGACGTCGCTCGTTGATCCAGTGTTCGGCCGCTCTCAAGGCTTTCGGCTCGATCTGGCAGGTCCGCACCCGCCCAACCTTGCGCGTGCGCACCAGCCCGCTTGCCTCCAGGAGGTTCAGGTGCTGGACGACGGCCGACAGCGACATCGCCAGCGGCTCGGCCAGCTGGCTGACCGAGGCAGGGCCGCGCGACAGCCGGTCGACCATCTGCCGCCGCGCCGGATCGGCGAGCGCCTGGAACATCAGGTCGAGCTGGGCGGCATCGTGCAGCATCGCGGTCAGCCGTTATTGTAGGGGAAGAGCTTGAAGTAGGGCTGCGCCTCCTCGATCACCCTGCTGAAGGCGGGGCGCTGCAGCAAGCGGTCGTGATAGCCTTTCACGGCCGGGTATTTGTCGCCGAACGGTTCCACCTTGTTGGCATAGAAGAGCGCCGGAGAGGCCGCGCAATCGGCCATGGTGAAGGCATCGCCCATCGCCCAGACCTTCGACTGCATCTCCTGCTCGACGATGGCGTAGGAATTGCGCAGCTGGTCGCGTGCCTGCTCGACGCCGAATGGATCGGTCTTGTCCTGCGGCCGCAACCGGTCGCCGACGATCTTCTGCATCGGCTCCTGCACATAGAAATCATAGAAGCGATCGGCTTGGCGGACCGCCAGCGCCTGGTCGATATCGGCGGGAACGAGTTCGACCGGGCCCGGATAGTGCGCGGCCAGATATTCGACGACGATGGTCGATTCCAGCAAACTGCGGTCGCGCGCATCGTCACGCAGCGCCGGCATCTTGCCGGTCGGCGAAATCTTCAGGAAGGCGCCGCGGGAACCGGCATCGCCGAGATTGACGATGACTGGCGTGAATGGCGTGCGGTTCTCGTAAAGCGCGATCAGCGGCTTCCAGCAGAAGGAGGCCAGAGGATGGAAGTGAAGGGTCAGGGACATTCTTTTCTCGTCCGTTTCTGGTTTATCGGAGGCCGGATGCCTGCGCTTTGAACACTGAAGCGTTTACTTAACTATTGCGGCAAGCCTTGTCCGTCAAGGCTCGCCCGGGACGTCTCAATTGGATCGGATATGCGCGACAATGGCGGCGGCAATCGCCGGCCAGTCTTGCGGATGCATCTCGTGTCCGCCGCCTTCGACGCGCAGGAGTTTCGCGCCGGCGACCGCCTTCGCCAGTGCCTCGCCATGCTCGACCGGAAAGATCGGATCGGTCGTGCCGTGGATGACCAGCAACGGCGCCGTCATCTCGTGCAGGCGGCCGTTCCATTCGTCGCTCCCCTTCAGCAGGAAGTGGTTGGTGGCGCTCAGGAAACCACCGGAACGGTCATAATCCCGTTCGATAAAGTCTCTCATTCCGGCCTCGTCGAAGGGATGCGCCGTGCTGGCGATCGCCCTGATATCCCGTACCATGAATTCGATCACCTGGCCGCGATCCGACCAGTCGACACCAGCGCCCTCGGCCGAATGCTCGGCGTAAGCATCGATCATATGCGGCAGATGCGAGGTGTCCATGCCCATCGGCGAGCTGCTGATCACGATCAGCGACGCGACACGGGAGGGATGCTTGAGCGCCACGCGTTGCGCGATCATCCCACCCATCGACATGCCGGCGATATGCGCCTTGCCGATGCCATGGCTGTCGAGGACACCGATCGCATCATCGGCCATGTCGTCGAATGTGTAGGGCAGCTCGCCGGGCGGATATTTGGTCGAGCGGCCGGTATCGCGATTGTCGTAGCGGATCACGTAGAGGCCGGCATCGGCGAGTTTCCGGCAAAGCGCCTCCGGCCACCAGAGCATCGAGGCCATCGCGCCCATGATCAGCAGCAGCGGGGGACTTTCAGGATCACCGAAAGCTTCGGATATGATCTCCGGGTGATTGATCGTCGTCATGGTATGGCCTCCCAATCCGATTGCATTTTGCAATCGGTTGCACCATAATAAAACTGATACGATAATGCAACTGGTTTTGTGGAGAGAATCGAATGAGCCTTGATCGCCGGTCCGGCTGTCCGATCAACCTGTCGCTGGAAGTGTTCGGCGACCGCTGGAGCCTGGTCATCCTCCGCGACATGATTTTCGGCGGCAGGCGCCATTTTCGCGAACTGCTCAACGGATCGATGGAAGGCATCGCCTCCAACATCCTCGCCGACCGGCTGAAGCGGCTGATGGAATTGGGCATGCTGACCAAGGCCGACGACCCCTCGCACAAGCAGAAGGCGATCTACAGCCTGACCGAGATGGCCATCACGCTGGTGCCGATCCTTGCCCATCTCGGCGCCTGGGGTCGCGTCTGGCTGCCGACCAGCGAGGAATTGTCGATCCGCGCCGAGCTTCTGGAAAAGGGCGGACCGCCGATGTGGGAAAAATTCATGGACGAGTTGCGCCATGAGCACCTCGGCGAACCGGCCGCCCCGACGGCCGGCCCATCCGTGCGGGCGACCCTGCAAGCGGCCTATGAGGCCGTCGTCGCCAGCAAGGCGCGCGCCGCGAGCCCGGCCGCGTGACCAACTATTTTCCCCGTTGAGAGGCCGCCTCTGCTACAAGAGGCGGAAAACGCACTTTACGGGATTGGACAGGCTGTTGGTTGAGAACTCCAGGGATACGGCCCGCGCGCGCGCCGATCTGCGCTTCAAGAAGCAGGAAGAAGCAGCGACCGTCCGCCAGAAGGCGATGGCGGAATATGTGGCCGAGAGCGACGCCCGCAAGGCCAAGACCGACAAGCTGCGCGCGCTGCGGCTCGCCAAGGAAGCCGAAGACCTTGCCAACGCGCCGGCAGTGCCCGCCAAGAAGCCCGCCCGCGCCAAGAAAAAGTAACGCACGGCGCCGCCAGCAGCTTCGACCTGGTTCTGAACCGAACGATTGTCGATCGCATATCGGGTCCATCTCGCTCCACGGCCGTCCATCACACTGCTTCACGAGAAGCAATTTCAACCGAAAGCGGGATTGCTTCATCCGGCTGGCGGTCGAAGATTGACTCATTTCAAACAGGAGACTGCAATGACCGCACTGCCGCTGGAAGAAGCCAATGACATCATCGCCGCGGCCTTCGCCAAGGGCGCTGATCTCAAGCTCAAGCCGCTTGGCGTCTCGGTGCTCGATGCCGGCGGACATCTGGTCGCCTTCCAGCGCCAGGACGGCGCCTCGTTCCTGCGCCCGCAAATGTCGGCCGNGATGCCGGCGGACATCTGGTCGCCTTCCAGCGCCAGGACGGCGCCTCGTTCCTGCGCCCGCAAATGTCGGCCGGCAAGGCCTATGGCGCGCTGGCCATCGGCATGGGTTCGCGCAAGGTCGAGGCCTTCGCCAAGGAGCGCCCGCATCTCGTCGCCGGCATCTCCGACGTGTCGGGCGGACGCGTTCTGCCGGTGGTCGGCGGCGTGCTGATCCGCGACAAGGCCGGTGCCGTCATTGGTGCCGTCGGCATTTCCGGCGATACGTCGGACAACGACGAGGCCGCGGCCATCGCCGGCATCGAGGCCGCCGGCTTTGCCGCCGATCCCGGCTGAGGCATCGGTTCTAGTTGACGTTGATGTCCCGGCTGGCCGACCGCATCGACACCGCGAATCCGGCCAGCACATCGAACAGCGCGATGATCATCAGCGTGAAGAAGATGGAGTGCGCCGCGCCCTTCACCAGCAGGAACTCGACCAGGAACGCGACGAAGACCAGCGTCGACAGGAGATGATCCATGATCGAGGCGCTGGTGGTGCGCGCCGACTTCACCATTTCGAGGAACAGGAAGATCAGCCCGATCAATATCATCAGGTCGCCGAGCGTCATCGAGAACACCCCGCCCGACATCATGCGGAACGAGAACACCTCGCTCGCCCACGGATCGTCACCGCCGCCGAAAATTCCGAGCAGTCCAAGATTGTAGAGAATGAAAGGCACGATCAAGAGCGGGACGGCACCGAACATCTGGCGTCTCCATATGGGGGCATCTTCTGTAGAATGCGCCGCAGGCACGCCGTCAAGATTTTTCGTGCAAAGCCGCAAACACGGTCGAAGACCGGGTGCAACAACCCTGTCAGCCGTTGCCCGGCTGACAGGGTTTCAGTTCTAGCGCTTGATTTTCAGTTCTGGCGCTTGAATTGACCGGCGCGAACGGCGGCACCGATGACATTGAGGATGATGTTGCCTGCCGTCATCGACGTGATCTCGTTGATATCGCGTGCCGGCGCGATCTCGACGATGTCGACGCCGACCACTTCGCCCTTGGCGAACAGCCCCTTGATCAGGTCGATCGTCTGGCGATAGGTGACGCCGCCGGGCGACGGTCCCTCCACCGCCGGCATCACGGCCGGATCGAGACCGTCGGCGTCGATCGTGAGGTAGTAACGGCCGCCATCGGGAATGCGCTCGAGCAGGGCCGCCGTGCCGATTTCCTGCCACTGGCCAGCGGTGATGATGTTGGAGCCGTAGGCGCGTGCCGCTTCGACTTCTTCCATGCGGGCGCTGCCCTGGCCGCGAATGCCGAGCTGGAAGATCGCCTCGATATGCGCCATTTCGGATGCCCGTCGGATCGGGCTGGAGTACCCTTCCTTGACGCCGTTGACATTGTCGCGCCAGTCGAGATGGGCATCGATCTGCACCAGCGTGATCGGCCCCTCCCCATCGAGCGCCCGGAAGATCGGGATCGGAATGCCGTGGTCGCCGCCGATGGTGATCGGCAGCGCGCCGGCGGCACGTATCTTGCGGATCGCCGCCTCGGCTCTGGCGTAATGCCCGGTGGAATCGGACGCTTCGCCCGGCACGTCGCCGGCATCGACCACCTTGACGTCCTGCCCGTCGAACAGGGTGCCGCCAATGTCGAAATCATAGCGATCGAGCCCAAGGCTGATACGTTGCGAGGCACGCCGCACCGCGGTCGGCGCATTGGTCTGGTCGTTGATGGTCTCGTCGATCGTATAGGGCGCGCCGTAAGGCATGCCGATGATGGCGACATCGGCACTCAAACGGTCGAGATCCTCGACCAGCGGAAAGTCCAGGAATGTCTGGAAGACGGTGCGCGGCGTGACGGTCAGCTTGGACATGGGGTCTCCTCTGTTGCCTCGCCTTCGCCATCATCCGCGGCTCGAGCGGCCGGGTCCCGGGTGTTTCAGCCACATGAAATGGCGGCGACGAAAGCGTTCAAACCCCAGTACAGCAAGGTCACTCCGGTGAATATCGCCACCGACCGCCTTGCCTTTGGCATAGGCCATGCCGGCCCGGACGCCCTCCAAACGCAAAAAGACCGGCCACTGGCCGGTCTTTTTTTGCAACCAAAACCGTGGGAAAAGCTGGTCTCAGCTTTCCTTGGGGGTCAGCACCTGGCGACCGCGATACATGCCGGTCTTCAGGTCGATGTGGTGCGGGCGGCGCATTTCGCCGGAATTCTTGTCCTCGACATAGGTCGGGGCCTTGAGGGCGTCGGCCGAGCGGCGCATGCCGCGCTTGGACGGAGAGGTTTTGCGTTTCGGAACGGCCATGGATATGCTCCACTACATGGTCAAAAGCCCCGCCCGCCCTCGTGAAAGGGCCATGTCGGGGCCTAAATCTGAGAAAGTCGGGTGCCTATACACGCCTGATGCTGTTTTGGCCAGCGCTGCCGTGAATTTTTTTGAGCAAGCCTACCGGAGACAACCGACATAGGCGCCGGAACGGCCGGCCCTGCGTTCGATCAGATTGGCAAGCCTTCTCAGACCCGGCCCGGGTTTCGCCGGGTTGCGGGCGATCGGGTTTGGCAGTGTGACGGCCAGAAGTGCCGCCTGCCGTCTGGACAGCTGTTTTGCCGAAACGCCGAAATGGTGCTGCGCCGCGGCCTCGATGCCATAGATGCCCGGTCCCCATTCGGCGATGTTGAGATAGATCTCCATGATGCGCCGTTTCGACATCACCGCGTCGAAGTAGACGGCCAGCGGCAGTTCGACGACCTTGCGCACCGAGCCCAGCGGCCGCGACCACAGGAAAAGGTTCTTCACCGTCTGCATGGTGATGGTCGAGGCACCGCGCGTCGCCTCGCCGGCCAGCGCGTCGTCGACGACGCCCCTGAGTTCGCCGAGATCGACGCCGCGGTGGAAGCAGAACTGTCCGTCCTCCGACATGATGACCGAATGGGCCAGCACCGGCGCGACATCGTCGATCGATACCCAGCGCCGGTCATAGCCGGAGAATGTCGTCAGATCCTTCAGCATCAGCGTCGACACCGGATGCACGAAGGGTGGCAGGTAAAGAAAGGTGAATACCACCGGGATGAGCGCCAGTACGGCGGCCACGACGATGCCACGCCGGACCCAGCGTCTGAGACTGCGGCGGTTCACGCCGCGCGATCTCGGCGCCATGTCCAGCTTTTCGGTTTCATGATCGACGATCGGTTCCGCCAAGCCGCCCAACCCGTGCTTCTCCCTGCCCCCGGCATAATGGCGCTTGCCTTCTTGCGCAACGTCTGAGTGTCGGCTACCGCTCCCGGCCATGACGAATGACGACGAAATGGCGTTCGAAATGGCGCTCATCAGGCGGGCAGCCGCCGTCGAGGTACTGCTGCGGCGGCTGCTCGACGACCGTCCGCTTACAGGTGAGATCGCGCGGCCCGGCCGTCTGATGGCGGCGATGCGCCATGGCGTGCTGAACGGCGGCAAGCGCCTGCGTCCTTTCCTGGTGATGGAAAGCGCGGCGCTTTTTTCAGCCGATGGCGAGGCGGCGCTGCGCG
Organism: Mesorhizobium sp. LNHC221B00; assembly: GCF_000502935.1. NCBI lineage: Bacteria > Pseudomonadati > Pseudomonadota > Alphaproteobacteria > Hyphomicrobiales > Phyllobacteriaceae > Mesorhizobium > Mesorhizobium sp. LNHC221B00. The sequence goes on from NZ_AYWR01000004.1 coordinate 271,162, forward strand.
TCGCAGCGGCACTTGAATGCGTGCACTGCTATTCGCTGATCCATGACGACCTGCCGGCGATGGACGACGACGATCTGCGCCGTGGCCAGCCGACAGTGCACAAGGCCTTCGACGAGGCGACCGCGATCCTGGCCGGCGATGCCTTGCTGACGCTGGCCTTCGACATCATTGCCGGCGAGGCGACCGTGCTGCCGGCCGAGCGGCGGGCTGCCCTTGTGCTGGCGCTCGCCCGCGCCGCGGGAGCCGGCGGCATGGTCGGCGGCCAGACGCTCGACCTCGAGGCCGAGCGCACGTCGCCGGACGAAGCCGGCATCATCCGGCTGCAGGCGATGAAGACCGGCGCGCTGATCCGCTTCGCCTGCGAGGCGGGCGCCATCATCGCCGGCGCTCCGGCCGAAGACCGCGAGCGGCTGGCCGAATACGGCTCGGNCGGCTCGGCCGTCGGCCTTGCCTTCCAGCTTGCCGACGACCTGCTCGACCTGACGGCCGACGCCAGCCAGATGGGCAAGGCCACCGGCAAGGACGCCGCCGCCGGCAAGGCAACGCTGGTGGCGCTGCACGGGACGAACTGGGCGCGAAGCCAGTTGCACGGGCTTGTCGAGCAGGCGCACACGTTGCTCGAACCCTATGGCGAACAGGCGGCGTTGCTGAAGGCAGCCGCCACATTCGTCGCGACGCGGAACAACTGACGGCGGGCGCCGATATCGGGACCGCATGGCGAGAACCAACGGAGATCAGCGTAGATGTCATCCAATCTGTTCGATCTCGCCGGGCGCCGGGCGCTGGTAACCGGCTCCTCGCAAGGCATCGGGTTCGCTTTGGCCAAAGGGCTGCGCCAAGCCGGCGCCGCGGTGATCCTCAACGGCCGTGACGCGGAAAAGCTCGACGCCGCGGCAGCGCAGATCGGCGGGGCGGAAACGCTCGCCTTCGACGCCACCGACCATGACGCGGTCCGCTCCGCGATCGACAGTTTCGAGCTGTCCGGCGGGCCGATCGACATATTGGTGAACAATGCCGGCATGCAATTCCGCACGCCGCTCGAGGACTTTCCCGCCGACGCGTTCGAACGCCTGCTGCAGACCAATGTCGCCAGCGTCTTCCATGTCGGCCAGGCCGTCGCCCGGCACATGATCCGTCGTGGGCGCGGCAAGATCATCAACATCGCCAGCGTCCAGACGGCGCTTGCCCGCCCCGGCATCGCGCCCTACACGGCGACCAAAGGCGCGGTCGGCAATTTGACCAAAGGCATGGCGACGGACTGGGCCAGGTTCGGCCTGCAATGCAACGCCATCGCGCCCGGCTATTTCGACACGCCGCTGAATGCCGCACTGGTCGCCGACCCGGCATTCACCGAATGGCTTGAAAAGCGCACGCCGGCCGGCCGCTGGGGCAAGGTCGAGGAGCTGGTCGGGGCTTGTGTCTTCCTCGCCTCCGATGCCTCGTCCTTTGTCAACGGCCATATCCTCTATGTCGATGGCGGCATCACGGCATCGATCTGATCTCGCTACTCCGTTGTCGAGCAACTCGCCGGTCCGCGCGAACGAAATCTTAATGTAAATGAAGCGTAATCCCGACCACTAAAATAATGCGTATGTGTTGGGGTTGCGCATGCCGGAATATTCTTCCTTCATCCGATTGGTCCGGATTCGTTATCTTTCAGGATTGTTGGCCTTCGCGCTGGCTTCGGCCATCATCATTTTCGCGCTCAATCGCGTCAATTCCTTCCGCCATGAGGTCGATGCGCTGAGCGCCAATCTCGTGATCTTCACCCGCGACCTGCGCAACGCAACCAGCTTCTCCGAGACAACCAGCTCCGCCTGGCGGGCAGAAACGCGCGATGCCCTGACCACCGCGGCGCGTGGCCATTCGGAGCGCCTGACCGGCGAGATCGAAACGCTGAGCGCGCAGCTCGCCGCGATCCGGTCGCGCCTGTCCGCAGGGACCCTCAACGAGCTCGAAGCGGCCTCCGTCAACGGCGACCTGTTCTGGTCGCCGCGCGACATGGTGCGCAACTTCAACCTGATGTCGGTGGCGCAAAAGACCGACGAATGGAGCTCCCGCGAAATCCGCAACCAGAACGATCTGTTCGTCCAACCCATGCTGGTCCGCGTCCGCACCGCCATGGATGAAGAGCGTCACCTGGCCGATATCGCCAGCGACCGGCTGCTGCTCTGGGCGAGCGGCCTTTTGTTCGCGGTCCTGGCCGTCGTCGCCTTCTGGATCTTCCGGCCGATGGAACAGGCGATCCGCCGCGCCTTTGCCCAATCGGCCGAATCCCTGTTCAAGGCCGAGGCCGCCGACCGTGCCAAGTCAGAATTCCTGGCCAATATGAGCCACGAGATCCGCACGCCGATGAACGGCGTGCTCGGCATGGCCGAACTCCTGGCCAAAACCGAACTGACCGCTCGCCAGAAGACCTTCACCGACGTGATCGTCAAATCGGGCAACGCGCTGCTCACCATCATCAACGACATTCTCGATTTTTCCAAGATCAATGCCGGCCAGCTGACGCTGGACCCCGCACCCTTCCGCCTTTCCGAAGCGGTCGAGGACGTGGCGACGCTGGTATCGGCGCGCGTCGCCGAAAAGAACCTCGAGCTGATCGTGCGTGTCGACCCGCGCCTGCCGGCCTATGTCGTCGGCGACGCCGGCCGGTTCCGGCAGATCGTCACCAACCTGGTCGGCAATGCGGTGAAGTTCACCGAGAAGGGCCATGTGCTGATCGATGTCGGCGGCGAGACCGTCAACGGCGTCGTCCAGCTCAAGCTGCGTGTCGAGGACACCGGCATCGGCATCCCGGCCGAGAAGCTGCAGAACGTGTTCGAGAAGTTCGCCCAGGTCGACGGATCGTCGACCCGCCGCCACGAAGGCACCGGGCTTGGACTTGCCATCGCCGCCCGTCTCGTCGACCTGATGGCCGGAAAGATCGGCGTCGAGAGCAGATCGGCCGCGGCTCGGTGTTCTGGTTCGCAGTGCCGCTGCCCCTTCACACTGCCCAGGCGCGCGACGAGATCGTGCCGGTGGACGTCACCGGCGCCCGCGTGCTGGTCATCGACGACAATCCGGTCAACCNCGTGATGGTGATGTATTTCGGCGAAGCGGTCGAATACGGCTCGCGCGACGAGATCGTGCCGGTGGACGTCACCGGCGCCCGCGTGCTGGTCATCGACGACAATCCGGTCAACCGCGAGATCCTGCTCGAACAGCTGAGGAGCTGGAGCTTCGACTGCGCCGCCGCCGAAAGCGGCGCGGTGGGACTGGCCTTCCTCGACCGCGCCTACCAGCTGGGTGCCGCCGTCGACTGCATCATCCTCGACTACCAGATGCCCGGCATGAACGGTGCCGACGTCGCGCGGGCCATTGCCGCCGACAGCCGGCTGTCGGCCATCCCTATCGTCATCCTGACCTCGGTCGACCAGGTCGATTTCGGCAAGATGATCATCGACTTCGGCATTGCCGCGCATCTGACCAAGCCGGCGCGCTCCGCGGTTCTGCTCGGCACCGTCATCTCGGTCATCCAGAAGGCCCGCTCCCAGGTCGGCAAGGCGCAATTCACGCGCGAGCCTGTCCAGCCTCAGCCCCAGGCGGCACCGCTCCCCTTCACCGTCATCCGTGGCCCCGCCTTGCCCGTGGTCCCGGCGCCGGAATCCACCGCCACGCCGAACGGGCCGATCGACATCCTCATTGCCGAGGATAATGACGTGAACCAGCTTGTGTTCGGCCAGATCCTCAACGGCCTGGGCCTCAGCTACCGCATCGCCGGCAATGGCCGCACGGCGGTCGAGATGTACCGGTCGCTGCGACCCAGGCTGATCCTGATGGACGTCTCGATGCCCGAGATGAACGGCTATGAAGCGACCCTCGCCATCCGGGCGATCGAGACCTCTTCGGGCGGCCACATCCCGATCATCGGCGTCACCGCGCATGCGCTGAAGGGCGACCGGGACAAATGCATCGAGGCCGGCATGGACGACTATCTGCCCAAGCCGGTTTCACCCGATCGCCTCGGCGCCAAGATCGGCACATGGCTGAGCGAGACGGTGGTGGCCAAGACGGCCTGAGCACCCTCCATCGACACCTCAGACAGCTGCGTCCACATGAAAGCGGTGCATCCAGTCCAGGCTCGTCTCGTCGGAGAGCTTTGCGACGCCCGGCCGCACCGCCTCGGCGTCAGGCGCTTGAACGCCCAGGGCTTCGCAGATGGCTAGCAACGCCGCGGCCGGATCGGCGGAAAGGCGCTCATAGCCTACCCGCAACGGGGTGACGCCGTGTTTTGCGAACCATGTGTTCCAGGCCGCGTCATACGCTTCAAGCTCGGTGAGCTCGCCCTTGATCCGCTGGAAATCATACCGAGGTTGCCCGGGAATTCCGACCCTCTCGATCTCGGTTCCGTCGGGCGCGACATGCCAAAGGCCGGTCTGCTGCGCCTTCACCAGCGAGACAGCCTGCGCCAGCTTGTCCTCGCGCGACAGATGTATGTAGAGGATACGACCAAAGGCCATTTCGAAGCGCGCTGTGTCCGACGCAAGCCCAGGAAAAATCCGGTCGAGGATCCCTGAAAGCTCATCCAGGTTTTCGCGCATCAGGCGTAGGCCAAAGATGCCTGTCCCGCCCTTCCCTGCAGCGATTGCCGCATTGAGATAGGCAACACTGAATTCGAGCTCGTCCATCGTCTCGCGGGCTGGCAGTTTCCACTCCTGCGCCCACTCCGTCACATCCTGCCGCCGGTAGAAGGAGTGAGGATCGCCTGATGCCCCGGTGGAGGCCAGCAGCTTGCACAGCAAAGTGCTCCCGGTTCTCGGCGTGCCGCAGATAATATAGGCGTCGAACATATGGCCGCTCTTGTCGTGTTTGAGGCAGGGCAAGCCCGGCAATCGATCGCCGCCGATAGTCGAAATTGTTGCTGGATGCGACGGGTCGGCTATCGGTTGCGCACCACCACGCAGGCTCCGCCGACGCTCTGCAGTTTTTGGCAGATGAGATTGGCGTCGGCGCGGTCATTCACCCCGATCCTGACGGCATAGATGCCGCGCCGGCCGATCGGCGTACGCACACGGCTCACCACCGGGTCATGGCCGCTGAGCAGGGCCGGGAAACGGCCTCTCACCCGCAGCCATTGGCCGATCGCCGCGCTGCGGCGGAAATTGCCCGCCACCTGGACGCCCCACGGCTTGACGTTGATCGAAGCCATCGCGACGGTCCTCGACATGATCACCGGCAGCTTGCGGCAGGCGGCGGCAAAATCCCTCTTTGCGTCGAGGGGTTCGACCTTACCGGCATAGGCACGGTCGGTGAACTTGTCGACCGGCTCGCCCATGACGTCGAAGACATAGCTCTCGGTCTCCATCGGCAGGAAACCGCCCGAACCCAGCCAGCGCGACACCCGGCTTTCGCCGGCATTGTAGGCGGCCGCCGCCAGGCCGAGATTGCCGTAGCTGACTTTCATTTCGGCCAGGTATTTCGCCGACGCCGGGATCGCCTGGTTGATGTCGAAGGAATTGGCGAGCCCGCGCATCTTGGCGGTGCCCGGCATGAACTGGGCGATGCCTTCGGCGCCGACGGGGCTGACCGCGTTGGGATCGAACCGGCTTTCCTTCCAGATCAGCCGGGCGAAGAAATCCCGGGGCAGCCCGTTCTGGTCGGCATGGGCCTGGATCAGGTTGCAGACCTTGTCGATCAGCCTTTGCTTGGCCGATTGCGGCGGGTCCGCCTGAACCATCGTCGACCAGGCCAGCCCGCACAGGGAAATCAGCGCCACCCAGAGGAAACGCTGCATTTGCCCTACTCTGCCGCGGCCTTGCCGCCGCGACCGAACCTCTGCTCGATATAGTCGGCGACCATTTTCTCGAAATCCGATGCGATCGACGGCCCTCGCAATGTCGCCGCCTTCTTGCCGTCGACGAAGACGGGAGCCGTCGGCGTCTCACCGGTGCCGGGCAGCGAAATGCCGATATCGGCATGCTTGGATTCACCCGGGCCGTTGACGATGCAGCCCATCACCGCGACCTTGAGGTTCTCGACACCGGGGTATTTTTCACGCCACACCGGCATGTTCTTGCGCAGGTCCGCCTGGATGTTCTGGGCGAGTTCCTGGAACACGGTGGAGGTGGTGCGGCCGCAGCCGGGGCAAGCGGCGACGATCGGCACGAACTGCCGGAAACCCATGGTCTGCAGCAGCTCCTGCGACACCTGCACCTCACGCGTGCGGTCGCCATTCGGCTCCGGCGTCAGCGAGATGCGGATGGTATCGCCGATGCCTTGCTGCAAGAGGATGCCCATCGCGGCGGACGAGGCGACGATGCCTTTCGAACCCATGCCGGCTTCGGTCAGGCCGAGATGCAGCGCGTGGTTGGAGCGGGTGGCAAGTTCGGTATAGACCGCGATCAGGTCCTGCACGCCGCTGACCTTGGCCGACAGGATGATCTTCTCCCGACCAAGGCCGATCTCTTCGGCCATCTCGGCCGACAGGATCGCCGACTGCACGATCGCCTCGCGAGTGACTTCCTGCGCGGTCAGCGGGAAACCCTTGTCCTGGTTGTCGTCCATCAGCTGGGTCAAAAGCTCCTGATCGAGCGAGCCCCAGTTCACCCCGATGCGTACCGGCTTGTCGTACCTGATCGCCATTTCGACGATCGCCGCGAACTGCCGGTCCTTCTTGTCCTTGAAGCCGACATTGCCGGGATTGATGCGGTATTTGGCCAGCGCCTCGGCGCAGGCCGGATGGTCGGTCAGAAGCTTGTGGCCGATATAGTGGAAGTCGCCGACCAGCGGCACGTTGATGCCAAGCCGCAGCAAGCGCTCGTGAATACGCGGCACGGCGGCCGCGCTCTCGTCGCGGTCGACGGTGATGCGCACGATCTCGGAGCCGGCGCGGTGCAGCGCCGCGACCTGCGCGACCGTCTGGTCGATGTCGGCGGTATCGGTGTTGGTCATCGACTGCACGACGACCGGCGCGCCGCCGCCGACGACCACGCCGCCGACATCGACGCCGACCGAGGTGCGGCGAGGGAAGGGAAAGGAAAAATATCCGGTCATGCCGGCAGCCTTTTGTCTCTGAAGGCCCGTGCGTCCACTTGGACGCACGAACGCTCCCCGGGGCCGATACGCTGAAGTTCGGGCATGAGGTGGATGAGCAAAGATGGCTTGTCAATGGCGACAGGTCGCCACTGGCAGCGATTGATCCCCGCCGGGGACCTGAAACGGTCCACGACCCGGGGTCAAAAAGTGAGACCGGTAGAGATATTAGCTGCGGCTCATGGTGGAGCGGTGAAAATCAAAACTCACACCGGCGGCGCTTGCCGCCGGCAAGGAAAACCGCAAATGGCGAGCGGCTATATCAGGTGAGCGTCAATGCGTGGTCGCCCTCAGTTTTTCAATCTCGTCCTTGAGTGCCAGCTTGCGTCGCTTGAGATTCACGATTTCGAGGTCGTCCACCGACGGGTGGTTCATCGCGTCATCGATCTCGCGTTCGATGTCGCCGTGTTTCCGCTGCAACTCATCAAGATGGGATGCAAGAGACATGATTGGTTCTCCCTTTCATGGTTTCCTCGATTGCAGCCGTCAAAGGCACGTCCACCGCAGGTCGCTTCTGTGACGGCACAATGACACTGTGCCACCTTCCGGCTGGGATGTCGAATGCTGCGTGGTAGCATTCCACGACAATGTGAAATGTGATATGGCCTGCGCGCCGGTGGCAGAAATTGCCGCCCCCGCCCAATCAGGCCCAGTTTTTGGGCGCCGCAGACGTGCAGACGGTAGAGAATGTCCGATCAGGAACAGGCCGATATTCGCCTCGAATTTTCCCGGCTGAAGCAGGAACACGCCGATTTCGACGCGGCGATCAACGCGATGATCGCCATGGGTTGCGATCCGCTGCAAATCCAGCGCATGAAGAAGAAGAAACTGGTTCTCAAGGATCGGCTGATGGCGTTGGAAGACAAGATCATCCCCGACATCATCGCTTGAGCCGCGGGCACCAGGCGTCCTCCATCATGCTTCGCCTATCCGGCGATCGATAGCCTGGCGGCGCGCTCGCGCAGCAGGCCGATGAGGCTGGCGGTCCGCTCATCGGTGGTATCGATGGGAACCACCAGGCACATCGTCGCCTCGACCTTGCCCGGCGCTGAAAAGACCGGCACGGCAAGGCATTTCGTATAGGCATCGACCAGCCCCGAAGTGACGCAGTAGCCGGTGACCCGCGCCTTGGCGATGTCGGCGACGAAATCGTCGAGCTTGAGCTTGCGCCCGTCGGGCAGCACGAGATCGTCGTCCGATACCATGGCTTCGATCGCGGCCCTGTCCAGCCCCGCCAGCAGCAGCCGCCCCGAAGCGGTCCACGGCAGCGGTATCTGCAGGCCGGTGGCCGAACTGATGCGGAACGGCCTGGTACCCGGGCTCGCATGGACGATGGTGTAGCGGCCACTTTGCAACATGCACAGTTCCGAGGTCTCGCCGGTCTCGCGCGACAGATTGTCGACCTCCTGGCGCCCGCGCCGCATCAGGTCGTTACCGCGCACATAATCCATCCCGTAGAGGTAGAGCTTCTTGCCGAAATAGACGCGGTTGCCGTCGCCTTCCATTTCCAGCAGGCCGGCGTCGACCAGCGATCGCACCAGCGTGTAGATCGTCGAGCGCGGTGCGTTCACCCCCTTGGCAAGGTCGCCGATGCCGATGGCGCGCTGCGTCGTATGAAGAAACTCCAGGATTTCGAGCACCCGGTTGAGACCCTTTTCCCGAGAGCCGGAAATCTTCTCGCCGGCTGAAACAGCCAGGGCATTGCCATCTTGCATTGTCGGTTCCTGATGTTAGTATCTGTCTTGTACAGGATACATACGTCTCTTGTAAGAGACAATCGCTGTGAAAACAATGACGTGTCTTGCCTGTGCATAGGGGAACACAACACGAAAGGAGGTCGCCGTGAACGACACATCCGGAAGACGTGATTTTCTGAAATTGGGAATGGCGGGACTGGCGACGGCCGGCGTTTTGGCAACCGTCGATGCCCAGAAGGCCGCCGCCCAGGCAGCGTCCGACAGCTTGCTGCGCACCGTGCTCGACCGCGGCAAGCTCATCGTCGGCACCGGCAGCACCAACGCGCCCTGGCATTTCGAGAACGATGCCGGCGAACTGGTCGGCATGGATATCACCATGGGGCGCATCCTGGCCAAGGGCCTTTTCGACGATCCGACCAAGGTCGAGTTCGTCATGCAGGATCCGGCGCAGCGCATTCCCAACGTCACCACCAACAAGGTCGACATCACCATCCAGTTCATGACGATGACGGCGCAGCGCTCGCAGCTGATCAACTTCACCAGGCCGTATTACGTCGAAGGCGTCGCCTTGCTGACGCTTCCCAACGCCGAGAACAAGACCTTCGACAAATTGCTTGCCGGCGGTTCGGCGACGCGCATCTCGATCCTGCAGAACGTCGATGCGGAACCTTCGGTCCATTATGCCTTGCCGCAGGCGCAAGTGATGCAGATCGATACCCAGGCCAACGTGCTGCAAGCCTTGGAGTCCAAGCGTGTCGATGCGGCCGCGGTCGATCTCTCCACCGTGCGCTGGCTCGCCTCGCGCAATCCCGACAAATATTTCGATGCCGGCAAAAGCTGGTACTCGATGCTCTATGGCGCGGCCCTGCGGCAAGGNGCAATCCCGACAAATATTTCGATGCCGGCAAAAGCTGGTACTCGATGCTCTATGGCGCGGCCCTGCGGCAAGGCGATCTCGATTGGCTGACCTTCGTCGACCAGACCTTCACCATCGCCATGTTCGGCCATGAATCAGCGCTCTACGACGCTGCCTTCAAGGACTATTTCGGCCAGGAGCCGCCGGCGCGCCACCCGGGCTTCCCGGTCATCTGACCCAGCAGGCGGAGGGGCGGCATTCGCCCTTCCGCTTTTCTTCCGACGCCCTTCACACCGAGGCGGACGCATGGGCTATGCCCTCAATTTCAACCTGATCTGGCGGCATTTTGACAAGCTGTGGGGCGGACTGCTGCTCAGCCTCGAGCTTGCCGTCATCTCGATCGCCATCGGCGTCGTCATCGGGCTGGTGCTCGCGGTCTGGTATGTCTCGGCCGGACGCGTGGTGCGGGCGGTGATCGCCGCCTACGTCGAATTCATCCGCAATGTACCGCTGATCCTGCTGGTCTATCTCGTCTTCTACGGCTTGCCGACCGTGGTCGACCTCGCCTACAGCGCGCCGACATCGTTCGTCCTGACGCTGTCGGTCTATAGCGGCGCCTATCTGGTCGAGGTGTTTCGCTCGGGCCTCGAAGCCGTCCCGCGCGGCCAGCTCGATGCAGGCAAGGCGATCGGGCTGACACCGTGGCAGAGGCTACTGCATGTGCGCCTGCCGACCATGCTGCGCATCACGCTGCCGGCGCTGTCCAACACCTTCATATCGCTGTTCAAGGACACCTCGATCGCCTCGGTCATCTCGGTGCCGGAGCTCACCTACGGCGCCCAGTGGATCAACTTCAACACCTTCCGCATCGTCGAGGTCTATCTGGTCACCACGGCCATGTATCTGGTCACCGGCTATGCCCTGCTTTTCGCGCTCAGGCTCGTCGAGCGCCGGTTCAGGGCGGCGCGCTGACATGCTTGGCCAGATCTTCTACGCCTTGCCGTTCCTCGCCGAAGGCTTCGCCGTGACCTTGTGGGTGTCACTGCTGGTCGTCGTCCTGTCGCTCCTCGCCGGTGTCCTGTTGGGGGTCGGCCTGGTCTATGGCCCCACTCCGTTGCGCTGGGCGGTGCGCATCTTCTCGGACACCATCCGCGGCATCCCGATCCTGGTGCTGATGTTCTTCGTCTATTACGGCCTGCCGGCGATCGGGCTTCATCTGCCATCGTTCTGGGCCGCCGTGTTCGCGCTCACCTTGTTCAAGACGGCGCAAGTGGTCGAATATGTGCGCGGCGCCGTCGGCTCCATCCCGAAGGACCAGTCCGAAGCGGCGATGGCGATCGGGCTGACCTTCCGCCAGCGACTGGCCTACGTCATCTTCCCGCAGGCTTTCCGGCGCTTCCTGCCGCCGTGGATCAACGGCGTCACCGATGCGGTCAAGGGCAGCGCGCTCGTGTCGCTGCTCGGCATCACCGATCTGATGCAGGCCATCAACCAGGTCATCGGCCGCACCTATGAGGCGATGCCGCTCTATATACTGGGCGCGCTCATCTACTTCGCGGTCAACTACGCGCTCTCGCTCGCCAGCCGGCGGCTCGAGCGGCGCTTCTCCTTCATCCGGGAATAGCACGATGTCCGAAGCCTCAACTGTCAGTCCCGCGCTGCTCGACGTGCGCGATGTCTCCAAGGCCTTCGGCGCCGTCGAGGTGCTGCGTTCCGTCAGCCTTGAGGTCAAGCGTGGCGAGGTGGTCACCGTCATCGGCCCCTCCGGCAGCGGCAAGACCACGCTGCTGCGCTGCGTCAATTTCCTGGAGAGCTACGACAGCGGCTCGATCCGCATCGACGGCAAGGAGGTCGGCTACCGCGAGGCCGCAACGCGCCAGCGCCGCAGCGAGCGCGACTTGGCCAGTATGCGCGCCGAGACCGGCATGGTATTCCAGAGCTTCAACCTGTTTCCGCATTTGACAGCGGCCGGCAACATCATGCTCGGGCTCACCAAGGTGCGGGGAAAGAGCGAGGCCGAGGCGCGCCAGGCGGCCGAACACTGGCTCGGCCGCGTTGGTTTGGCCCACAAGGCCGACAGCCTGCCGGCCGAACTCTCCGGCGGCCAGCAGCAGCGCGTCGGCATCGCGCGCGCCGTGGCCATGGAGCCCAAAATCCTGCTGCTTGACGAGATCACCTCCGCGCTCGACCCCGAACTGGTCGGCGAGGTGCTGGCCGTGGTGCGCAGCCTCGCCGAGGACGGCATGACCATGTTGATGGTGACGCATGAAATGGCCTTTGCCCGCGACGCATCGAGCCGCATCGTCTTCATGGCCGATGGTGGCGTCGGCGCTGTTGGTCCGCCCAAGGAAATCCTCGCGGCGGACACAGCCAATGAGCGTCTCCGCACCTTCCTGGCGCGCTTCCGCGCCTCGCATTTCTGACATCGGACGGCCGACACCGCCCATTTTTTGAATATCGGATGGCTGAAGCCATCCAAGGGAGCCTTCTTCCATGACGCCTTACATCCGGCTCGCCGAACTCGGCCTGAAGCTGCCCGAGCCGCCGACGCCCATCGCCAACTTCGTCACCCATGCAGAGAGCGGCCGGCTGATCTTCCTCTCCGGCCAGGGACCGCTGCGCGCCGACGGCACGCTTTGCACCGGCAAGGTCGGCGAGGACGTCACGGTCGAGCAGGCGTATGAGCATGCCCGCCTCACCGGGCTCAATCTGCTCGCCGTCATGCATGCCGCCGCCGGCGATCTCGGCCGCATCGTGCGCGTCGTCAAGCTGCTCGGCTTCGTCAATGCGACGCCGACCTTCAGCGACCATCCGAAGGTGGTCAACGGCTGCTCGGACCTGTTCGCCGATGTCTTCGACAAGATCGGCGGCCATGCGCGCTCGGCGATCGGCGTCGGCTCGCTGCCTGGAAACATCACTGTCGAAATCGAGGCGGTCGTCGAGATCGCCGCAGCCTGATTTGTCACTCACGGGACCTGCTGACATGAAAACCTATTCCGACACCGGCTCCAACACCACGATCCGCGAAAGGCTGGGATTGCGGCCGATCATCAATGTCTCCGGCACAATGACCGCGCTGGGCGCATCGATCATCGTTCCCGAAGCGATCAGCGCCATGGCCGAAATGGCCTCGCAATGGGTGGAGATGGACGATCTGCAGCGCGCCGCGAGCACGGTGGTCGCGCGCCTCACCGGCGGCGAGGCCGGCTTCATCACCGCCTGCTGCGCCAGCGGCATCACCATGGCGATCGCCGGGGCGATGACCGGAACCAGCCTTCTCGCCATCGAGCGCCTGCCTGACGACACGGGCGACCTCAAGTCGGAGGTCGTCATCCAGCTTGGCCACATCGTCAATTACGGCGCGCCGATCGACCAGTCGGTCCGCGTCGCCGGCGCCAAAGTGATCCCCGCCGGCACCGTCAGCGTCACGCAGGACTATCACGTGCGCGAAGCGGTCAACGAGCGCACGGCCGCCGGCCTCTACGTCGTCGCCCACCACACGGTTCAATACGGCATGCTGTCGCTGGAGGAGTTCTGCGAGATCTGCCACGCCAAGGGCGTGCCGGTGATTGTCGATGCCGCGTCCGAATATGACCTGCGCGGCTTCCTCGCGCGCGGCGCCGACATCGTTATCTACAGCGGCCACAAATTCCTCTCAGGCCCGACCAGCGGCATCGTCACCGGACGCAAGGATCTGGTACGCTCCGCCTATCTGCAGAACCGAGGCGTCGCGCGCGCCATGAAGGTCGGCAAGGAGAGCATCGCCGGCACCATGGCGGCGCTGGAAGCCTGGGAGAAGCGCGACCACGCCGGCATCCGCCGTCGCGAGGAGGCTGCGCTCAACCTCTGGTTGGACGCTTTGCAGGGACTGCCGGGCATCTTTGCCAACATCATCCCCGATCCGACCGCCAATCCGCTCGACCGGCTGCAGATCTTCGTCTCGCCGGAGAGCCGGTTCAGTGCCGCCGGCCTCGCCTCGGCGCTCGCGGCAGGATCGCCGCCGATCATCGTGCGCAACCACGAGGTCGAGCGCGGCCATTTCTTCCTCGACCCCTGCAACCTTCACCCCGGCGAGGCCGAGATCGTCGCCGAACGGCTGCGCGCTGTACTAACCGCGAAGGACCGGCCTGCCGATGCGATGAAAGCCGCCCGCAAGGATTCGTCGGGCGTCTTGCGCTGGCCGGATTGAACGCGGAACCAGCATCGACTGGCTAAATCAGGCTGATCACGCGACTGTGAACAGCCTGATTTGCGCGCTGCGGGAATAAACCCCAGCCGCAACAAGTCTCCTTGTCATACGCCACTGCTGGCGTTGAGGAGGTCGGCATGCCCTATCATCGCGAGCCCGGCGAACATGGTCGCGGCGTCAGCCGTCGCCATGTGCTGGAGCGCATGATCGCCATCGATCCCTCCTCTGTGGTTCTTGACACCGGTGACGCAGATGAATTCACTTCCAGCAAGGCAGGCGACCTTGCCTGTTCCCAGGGGTTTTACCCCTGCGAGCAAGGCAAACTCGCTGTCGCGTCCTGAGGCGGCACGCCCGGTCTTGTCCGGAGTATCGGATCATGGTGCTGCTTTGAGCGAGAGGGCGCTGGCGGAACGCTTCAAAGAGGTGGTTCTGCCGCATCTCGGCGACGCGCTGGCACTTGCCCGCTGGCTGACCGGCAATGCCGCCGATGCCGAGGACGTCGTGCAGGACGCCTGCATCAAGGCGCATGCCGGGATCGCAGGCTATGCCGGCGGCAATTCCCGCGCCTGGCTGCTGACCATCGTGCGCAACACCTCCTACACCTGGATGGCGCGCAACCGGCCGCGCGGCATGACGGCCGTCGGCGACCTCGGCGATCTCGACGACATGGCCGCCGCGCACGGCACCAGCCTGCCGGACGAGGATGGCCCGGAGGCAAGCCTGATCGCCAGGGCCGATACAGAGGCACTCGAGGCGGCGATCGCCGCCTTGCCGCAGCCGTTTCGCGAAACGCTGGTGCTGCGCGACATCAATGGCCTGAGCTATCGCGAGATAGCGGCTATGCTTGCCGTGCCGATCGGTACGGTGATGTCCAGGCTGGCCCGTGCTCGCGGCCTGCTGGCGTCTGAACTGGGGAGAGCGTCATGACACACGACGACGGACTGCCCAATGATCCCGAAGGTATCAGACTGATGATTCATGCCCTTGCCGATGGTGAGCTCGATGCGGCCGCCGCACTTGCCGTGGAGCGGCGCATCGCCGCCGACCCGCGGCTTGCCGCCGAGCATGCCCGTATCATGGCCTTGCGGGGAGCGGTGAGCCGCTTGCCGCGCCCCGATGTCAGCAATGCCTTTCGAGCCCGCATCGCGGCGATCGGCATGGCCGGCACCGAACAACAGGAGCAGGCCGGGGCGACGGAGCCGCAACGGGACGTGCCGTCGGCGCTGCCGGGATTGATCGCAGGTGCCGGTGGCGGCCAGCGCCGGGAAGCCGGGACACGGCCTTCCCAGGCGCGGCCATCACCAAGGGCGCACCGCTTCGGCTCGTTCGATTGGCGCGCCATGGCCGCGTCGATCATGATCAGCGCGGTGCTGGCCAGCGGGGCGACGCAATGGGTGATGTTCAGTGGCGCGGAAGATGGCTTTGCCGCCGCGGTCGCCAGCGGCCATCGCCGCAGCCTGTTGGCCGCAAGCCCGATCGACATCGTCTCGTCCGACCGCCATACGGTCAAGCCCTGGCTCGATGCCCGGATCGGCGTCTCGCCGCCGGCGCCCGATCTTGCCCAGGACGGCTTTGCGCTGATCGGCGGCCGGGTCGAGGTGATATCGGGCCGGCCGGTGCCGGCACTGGTCTACCGGCACCGCGAGCACCTGATCACACTGGTCGCCGAGCCGCAGCAAGGCGGCAAGACCGCCCAGCCGGACGACCTTTCGTCGGGCGGCTTCTCGATGGTCCACTGGAGCGATGGCGCCTTCTCCTACTGGGCGATCTCCGACATGGAGCGGCCGGAGCTTGACGACTTCGTCGCCCGCTTCCGCAAGGCTGCGGTGTGAGTCAATACGCGGCCACTTCGGCTGCGTATCCTTGCCGTGGCGCCCGAATTCCGCTAAGGCGCGCCTTTGTCGCTGGGAGCATTAGCTTGAACGATCAACGCGCCGACGTCGCCATCATCATGGGGAGCCAGTCCGACTGGGCGACCATGCGCCAAGCCGCCGAAACGCTGGACGCGCTGGGCGTTCCGCACACGCGGCTGATCATCTCCGCGCATCGCACGCCCGACCGGCTCTACGAATTCGCCAAGGGCGCCAAGGCTGCCGGCTACAAAGTGATCATCGCCGGCGCCGGGGGGGCCGCTCATCTGCCGGGCATGACGGCGGCGATGACGCCGCTGCCGGTATTCGGCGTGCCGGTGGAATCGAAGGCGCTGTCTGGACAGGATTCGCTGCTCTCCATCGTCCAGATGCCCGCCGGCATTCCGGTCGGGACGCTGGCCATCGGCAAGGCTGGTGCGGCCAACGCCGCCCTGCTGGCCGCTGCCGTGCTGGCGCTGAACGACGACAAGCTCGCCCAGCGGCTCGATGCCTGGCGCGCCTCGCAGACCGCCAAGCTCGCGACCGAGCCGACGGACACGCCGTGAGCCTGCCCGCCGGATCGACCATCGGCATCATTGGCGGCGGCCAGCTCGGCCGCATGCTGGCGATGTCAGCCGCCCGCCTCGGCTACCGCACCATCGTGCTGGAGCCGCAAGCGGATTGTCCGGCCGCGCAAGTCGCCAACCAGCAGATAACGGCCGCCTATGACGACCCGGCGGCCCTTGCCGAACTGGCAGCGGCAAGTGCCGTCGTCACCTACGAGTTCGAGAACGTTCCGGTTGCCGCCGCAGGCGCGCTCGCCGCCAAGGTGCCGGTCTACCCGCCGCCACGCGCCCTCGAAGTGGCGCAGGATCGGGTGGGCGAGAAGACGTTCCTCAACGGCATCGGCATTGCCACAGCCGATTTCCGCCCCGTCGACACTGACGACGGACTGACAGCGGCGCTGAAAGCATTCGGCGGCAGCGGCATCCTGAAGACGCGGCGCATGGGCTATGACGGCAAGGGCCAGCGCGTCTTCCGCAACATGGAAACCGGCGGTTTTGCCGGCACCTGCGAGGCGATGGGCAATGTCCCGCTGATCCTGGAAAGCTTCGTGCCGTTCGAACGCGAGATATCGGTGATCGCGGCGCGTGGCCTGGACGGCGCGGTCGCCGCGTACGATCCGGCCGAAAACGTCCACCGCAACGGCATCCTCCACACCTCGACCTTGCCGGCCGCCATCAGGCCTGAAACAGCGCAGGCGGCACGAGCGGCGGCGGCAAAGATCCTGTCGGCGCTCGACTATGTCGGCGTCATCGGCGTCGAGTTCTTCGTGCTGGCCGATGGCTCGCTGCTGGCCAACGAGATCGCCCCGCGCGTCCACAATTCCGGCCATTGGACCGAAGCCGCCTGCACCGTCTCGCAGTTCGAGCAGCACATCCGCGCCGTCGCCGGCCTGCCGCCGGGAGACCCGAGGCGTCATTCCGATTGCGTGATGGAGAACCTGATCGGCGATGACGTGCTGCGTGTCCCCGAACTGCTCGCCGAGCCCGACCTGATGCTGCATCTCTACGGCAAGGCCGAGGCGCGGCTCGGTCGCAAGATGGGCCATTTCACCCGCATCGGCCGCCGTACTTAACTTCGAAACGGGCCTATTGCACCTCGTCGCTGTCCTCATCGGGGCTGGCGCAACTGACATCGCCTTCCTCGCAATTGGCCGCGGCGGCGAGTTGCCTAGTGCGATCATCGGTCAGCCTGGTGAGGCATTGCGAAACCGCCATCGCGTGAATGGAACCGCCTGCGCTGGCGGCCGTGGAATGCGCGCACTCGGCGTCGCGGAAGGCGATCCAGGCACGCTGTGCCGCCTGCAGCAATCTCTTGCCGTCGGCATCGTCCGAGCTGATCAGGTCCTGGTAGGCCGCATTGAGCCTAGCGTCGGCGGCCTGGTAATCCTCGCCGGCACAGATGTTCATCATTTGCTGACTGTCGTCCGAGCGGTCGCATTCCTGCGCCCGGACAATCGAGGTTTCGGCCAGCAGGACAAGGCAGGCGGACAGGAAAATTCGGCGCATGGTCATCCCCCAAATCACGTCACGGCTGGCGGATCATTCCAGCCGGGCCACGACCATGCAATGCCGCAAGGCCGATATGGCGTATATTTGATGATAAGGCGGAGTGGAGCACGCTTGCGGTTGACACGGACAAGCCTCCTCGTTTATGAGCCACCCACAGTTCAAAGGCGCGTCTTCTGGCGCGCCTTAAAATTTCGACCCGGGACCGGGTCCACACCGACAGGCAAGACCATGAAGATCAAGAATTCGCTCAAGGCGTTGAAGGCGCGTCACCGCGACAACCAGCTGGTTCGCCGCAAAGGCCGCGTCTACATCATCAACAAGACCGCCCCCCGCTACAAGGCGCGCCAGGGCTGAGTTTTCGGCCGGAGGCTTTGCCTCCGCCAATTGATGCTTGTCGGCCTGCCGGCCTCTCACGCTAAAATCACTTTGATGTTCCGCCGCCCGGGACTAGGATCGGGCGATGCGGATTCTTTTTGCATTCTTGACAGCTTTGCTCGTTTCGGGCGCCCTGCCGGCCTTGGCGGATGACGAGGCGGCTCCGCCGGCAGCCCCGAATGCACCGGCCGCGCCGATGACGAAGCAGGACCGGCTCGACAAGCTGTTCACCGACCTGAAGCGCGAGCGCAACGAAAAGGCGGCCGAACGCATCGCCGGCAACATCTGGAACGAATGGTCCCAGTCAGGCAGCGCCTCGATCGACCTGATGATGCAGTGGTCGCAAAAGGCGATCGAGAACCAGAAGTTCGACGTCGCGCTCGATTTCCTCGATCAGGTGGTGACCTTGCAGCCGAGCTACGCCGAAGGCTGGAACCGGCGCGCCACGGTGCATTTCATGATGAAGAACTACGGCAAGTCGATGTCCGACATCGATCGCGCGCTGCAGCTCGAGCCGCGCCATTTCGGCGCGCTGTCCGGTCTGGCGCAGATCATGGCGCTGACCGGCCACAAGCAGTCAGCGCTCGAGGCCTGGCAGAAGGTGCTGGTCATCTACCCGATGATGCGCAGCGCCCAGGACCAGGTCGCGACGCTTTCGGAAGAGCTTGCCGGAGAAGGCATTTGAGGCAGTAGGGAATAGGGAGTAAGGCAGTAGGGTTGCAGATTGCACTGTGAAACGCAGCCTACTGCCTACTGCCTACTGCCTACTGCCTACTGCCTATTCCCTGTTCCAGAACTTATCCCTTCCCACTCCCGTATATCTCCCCATGAACCTGATCTCCGCCGCACTCGCCTTCCTGATGGCGCTTGTCTTTGGCTTCGTCGGCGTCACCCGCGTCGGTTCATGGCTGATCGAGCGTCGCAATCCGCCGATCGGTGAATTCGCCGACATCAACGGCGCGCGCATCCACTATATCCACGTCCCGGCGCCCGCCAATGCGGACCTGCCGCCGATCGTCTTCATGCATGGTGCCAGCGCCAATCTCCGGGATCAGATGCTGCCGCTGCGGCCACCGCTCGAAGGACGCGCCGAAATGCTGTTCTTCGATCGGCCGGGGCACGGCTGGTCGGGGCGCGGACCCGGCAACAATGAAGATCCGTCGGCTCAGGCAAGAACGCTGGCCGCACTCATGGATCATCTCGGCATCCGCAAGGCGATCATCGTCGGCCATTCCTTCGGCGGAGCCATAACCACCGCCTTTGGCCGCGAACACGCCGACAAGACGCTCGGCCTCGTCTTCCTCGCGCCCGCGACCCATCCCTGGCCGGGCGGCGCGACTGCCTGGTACTACGATCTGACCACCCTCCCGGTGATCGGCCGGCTGTTCTCCGAAACGCTGGCCTATCCCGCCGGAACGCTGCAGATGGCCGATGCCACCACCTGCGTGTTCTCGCCCAACAAGGTGCCGGACAATTATCCCGGCATGGCCTCGATCCCGCTGGTGCTGCGGCCGGCGGCCTTTCGCGCCAACGCCACCGACGTCGCCGGGCTCTATCGCTATGCGCTCGGCGCGGCACCGCGCTACAATGACATCACGGCGCCGACCGTGATCATCTCCGGCGACCGCGACAAGGTCGTCTATGCGCATATCCATTCCGTCGGCCTGGCGCGTGACATATCGGGCGCTGAACTGATCTGGGTGCGCAATCTCGGCCACAAGCCCGACTGGATCGCCTCCGACCTCGTGGTCGGCGCCATCGAGAAGGTTGCCGGCAAGACCGTCGATCTGGAGGCTATGGCCAAGGTGGTGGAAGCACGGATTGCAGGCGATACATACGGTGCCGGCAAGTGCGCCGACATCAATGAACCTGAAGCTGAGCTGGCACCGACCTGATGCGCGTCTCCCGAAAATGGTCATCGCAAGGCGCCATCAGGACCCGAGCGGCATGTACGTCCTGAAGCACGGCATAAAGAGAAACCCCGAAAAGCGATGGGCACTGCCGGATCGCATCTTCTTCGGTCATGGCGCATGCGCCATTCTCGCCGGCACCTTCCTCAAGCATCCCCCTCTAGGGGGATTTTACGCAGAGCGGATCATTCCAGGCGAAGGTTTTTCGGGAAACCATATGTATGTGACGAACGGCATCGTCGCTTTCGACTACCACGGCTACTCCAGCCGTGAGCGGCTCCTGGTACACCACAGCAAAGGATGGGCCTCGCACAGTGCGGGATGGCATTGCACGATCGAGAAGGTCGATTTCGATCTGCTCGACACGGCCGAACTCAACCGGCGAAAGATACTGGGCCCGGATCAGTACCTGCACGACCCTATTCCTCGCGCACACCGGTTTCTTCAGCGCAGGGATCACGCTGAAGCCGCGGCACGAGCACTCAGAATTGCGACAGGCTGAAGCCCCGCTTTACCGGCCGGCAGTTTCCGATCCGACATAGGCGATGCGCAGCATGTTGGTCGATCCGGGCGTCCTCAGCGGCACGCCGGCCGTGATGATGACGCGGTCGCCAGGCTTGCCGAATTCCTCTTCGAGCGCGATGCGGCAGGCACGGTTGACCATGTCGTCGAGGTCGGTGGCATCGGGCGAGACGACGCAATGCGTGCCCCACAACAGCGACAGCCGCCTGGCCGTGTTGAGAATCGGCGACAACGCGATGATCGGTACCTGTGGCCGTTCGCGGGCAGCGCGCAGGCCGGTGGTGCCGGATGCGGTGTAGGTGATGATCGCCGACAGTTTCAGCGTTTCGGCGATTTCGCGGGCGGCCAGCGAAATGGCGTCGGCGCCGGTCGCTTCGGGCTCGGAGCGCTGCGCGTTGATGATACCGGCATAGGTCGGATCGGTTTCGACCTTGGCGGCGATGCGGTTCATCATTGCCACCGCTTCGACGGGATAGGCACCAGCCGCCGATTCGGCCGACAGCATGATGGCGTCGGCGCCCTCGAACACGGCGATCGAGACGTCGGACACCTCGGCGCGGGTCGGCACAGGCGCGGTGATCATCGATTCCAGCATCTGCGTGGCCACCACCACCGGCTTGCCGGCGCGGCGCGCGGCGCGCGTGATCTGCTTCTGGATACCGGGCACGGCCTCGAGCGGCATCTCGACGCCGAGATCGCCACGGGCGACCATCAGCGCGTCGGACAATTCGATGATCTCGGCCAGCCGGGCAACGGCTTGCGGCTTTTCGATCTTGGCCATGATCAGCGCCCGGCCGCGTGCGATCTTGCGCGCCTCGGCCAGATCCTCGGGCCTCTGCACGAAGGACAGCGCGACCCAGTCGACGCCCGTGGCGAGCACCGCGTCGAGATCCTTGCGGTCCTTTTCGGTCAGCGCGCCGACCGGCAGGTCGGTATCGGGCAGGCTGACGCCCTTCTTGTCGGAAATCGTGGTACCGGCAACGACGGTGCAGACGATCGACTTGCCGTTGCTCTTCACCGCCTTCAGTTCGAGCTTGCCGTCGTCGATCAGAAGGCGGTGGCCTGGTTCAACCGAGCTCAGGATTTCCGGATGCGGCAGATAGACCCTGGCCGACGTACCCGGCTCTGGATTGTCGTCGAGCGTGAAGGTCTGGCCCAGCGTCAGCACTTCCTTGCCATTGGCGAACTTGCCGACGCGCAGCTTCGGCCCTTGCAGGTCGGCGAGGATGCCGATCGGCCGGCCGACCTGTTCCTCGACGGCCCGGATGCGGCCGACCAGCGTGCGCATCAGTTCGTGATCGGTATGGCTCATGTTGATGCGGAAGACATCCGCACCGGCTTCGAACAGCTTCTTCAGCATCTCCTCGGAGGAGGAGGCCGGACCGATGGTGGCTAGGATCTTGACCTTGCGGCTGCGTCTCATTGACTATTTGTTCCCGGGGCGGCTGGAGCGCCTCCCGTTGCGGGCTCATCGGTCAGCTGGACCATCCAGCTTGCCTGTTCGCCCGTGTCATATTCCTGGAATCCGGCGCGCTGGAAGCCCCGGGCGACGCAGTCGTTTACGCCGGCGATCTTGAACTCTTTTTCAGCCACGCACATGTTGATCGGGCCGTCCCAGCGTCCACCGCGCTCGGCGTCTTCTGCATAAAGATAGTAAAACCTTGATGACAGCGGCCCTTCGATCAACGTCTTGCAGCTCGATCCTTCGATGTGCCACCAGCCTTCGGTGATCCAGCCGGCCTTGGCGCGATAGCCGATGCCAACTCCGATCAGGTTCTGCGTGGCGTTGCAGACACGGAAATCGGCACGCGCCGGCGAGGCCATGACCATTGCCGACATGCCGACGGTCAGGGTCAGGAGCGGCATGGCAAAGACAGAGCGCATGCGCTGCCTGCCGGCGGAACCCATTCCAAAACCCCTCAAGAACCACATCAGCATCTCTCTGCGCCCCTTTTCGGAAAAGTCCGGGCGCATGTCAACGCACCGTTTTGTTCAATTCCAATCGATTTAGAAAGGCTCCGGCGCACAATTCGCCGACCTCCGCCAGATTTCCCGGGAAACCTTGGCCAAACAACGGCATTGCGCAAGCGTCGCCTTCGTGGAATGACGATAGCACCCTCCCCGGAAGCCAGCGAACAGACCATTTCCCGCCAATGACCCGATCCACAGTTTTCGCGCCTTTCGACATTGTCGAGGGCGATCGCAAGCGAGGCATCGTGCTCTTGGCCGATCATGCCCGCCGCGACCTGCCCGACGAGTATGGCAGCCTCGGCCTGCCCCCGGCGGAGTTCGACCGCCACATCGCCTACGATATCGGTGTCGAAGCGGTGACGCGCGAACTCGCCGCCTTGCTCGACGTCCCGGCGGTGCTCGCCAATTTCTCGCGGCTGCTGATCGATCCCAATCGCGGTGAGGACGACCCGACGCTCATCCGCCAGCTCTACGACGGCACGGTGGTGCCCGGAAACTATCCGCTCGCGCCTGAGGAGCGTGAAAGGCGGCTCGACCGCTTCTACCGGCCCTATCACGACGCGGTCGGCGCCATGATC
Organism: Mesorhizobium sp. LNHC221B00; assembly: GCF_000502935.1. NCBI lineage: Bacteria > Pseudomonadati > Pseudomonadota > Alphaproteobacteria > Hyphomicrobiales > Phyllobacteriaceae > Mesorhizobium > Mesorhizobium sp. LNHC221B00. Next base: position 294,259 of record NZ_AYWR01000004.1, read on the forward strand.
GCTTCGGTTGCGCAAGCGTCCGGTCAGGCACCTTTCATTTTCTCCGTGCATTCCTTCACGCCGGTCATGCAGGGCAGGCAACGTCCGTGGCATGTCGGGATCCTCTGGGATCGGGACGACCGGGTGGCGCGGCCGCTGATCGACATGCTGGCCGAGGACGAGGGTCTCGTGGTTGGCGACAATGAACCCTATGACGGCGCGCTGCGCGGCGACACCATGTTCAAGCATGCCATCGTCAACGGATATGCCCATGCGCTGATCGAAATCCGCCAGGATCTGATATCGGATCAGAAGGGCGCCATCGCCTGGGCCGAACGCCTGGCGCCGATCGTTGACGCCATCGACCGCCGTCCCGATATACATGCGGTAAAGATGTTCGGCTCGCGCACCGGGCCGTTATGACGGAGGTTTCGATGACCAAACTCAGCGATGAGCAGAAACGCGACTTCGAAGCCGCCGCCTTTCGCCGGCTGGTCGAGCATCTCAGGGAACGCAGCGACGTGCAGAACATCGACCTGATGAACCTCGCCGGCTTCTGCCGCAACTGCCTGTCGAACTGGTATCGCGAGGCGGCAAACGCCGAAGGCGTCGATCTCGACAAGGACCAGTCGCGCGAGATCGTCTACGGCATGCCCTATGCGCAATGGCAGGCGCTTCACCAGACCGAAGCTTCCGAAGCCAAGAAGGCCGAATTCGAGGCAAGGCGGCCCACGGATCATTAGAGCAATCCACGTTCTTCATCGATAATGCTACGCGCCTTCGTCATCCTAGGGCGAAGCAAGGAGCGAAGCGACGCGGCGCAGACCCTAGGATCCATGCCGTGACGGTCGCCAAAAAGCACAGCGGTTCAGAATGATCGCCGCGCCCAGCCGGAGCGAGTTCTGCACCGTAGCATCGCTCAGAAGTCGCGGCATGGATCCTCGGGTCTGCGCCGGGTCGCTTCGCTCCTTGCTCCGACCGTGGATGACGAAGAGAGAAGCGTTTTCGCTAATCTCCAACGCGGATAAGTCCGCTACGAACGATACCGGCCTTATTTGCGTCTTTGGTCCAAACACTTCCAGGCAACCGACGCTTGACTGCAAATTGAATCGATCTAATTTCCCGCGCAAAGTCCAATTCTCGACCGGATTCGCCGTATGATTGCGTCAACCGCCATGCAGACTGCCATTCGCGGACGGTGGGCCGTCGCGGCCATTTTTCTGGCCAACGGCTTTCTAACCGGCAGTTGGGCGCCGCAGATCCCGGTGTTCCTGACCCGGCTGGATATCTCAAAGTTCACGCTCGGCCTTTTGATCCTGCTGTTTGGCGCCGGCGCGGTCACGGCCATGACCTGGTGCGGCCACCTGATCTCGAAACATGGTTCGCGCACCGTGCTGCGCTGGTTCGGTCTTTGCGGCAGCCTTGGCTTGCTGGTCGTGGCGCTGGCGCCCAACGTGCCGCTGGCGGCGATCGCCATGTTCATCTTCGGCGGCTCGATCGGCGGCATGGATGTCGCCATGAACGCCAATGCCGTGGTGGTGGAGCGAAAATTGTCGCGTGCGATCATGTCTTCCTCGCATGGGTTCTGGAGCCTCGGCGGTTTCGCCGGTGGCGCCCTTGGCGGCTTCGCCATCCAGAACTATGGCCATCTCGCCCATGCCGGGGTGGTAACCGCGCTCGCTTTCGTGGTGATCGCGTTGGCGATCGGCCATCTCATTGCCGAGGGCAAGCCGCAGGCGGCCGAGCATCACAAGTTCGCCCTGCCGGCGAACCCGCTGGTCTATCTGGTCGGGCTGATGGCGTTGCTGACGATGGTCTCCGAGGGCGCGGTGCTCGACTGGGCAGCACTTTACCTCAGGCAGGAACTCGGTGCCGACCTTGCCATTGCCGGCCTCGCCTATGCCGCCTTTTCCGGCGTCATGGCCATCATGCGCTTCTTCGGCGACGGCGTGCGGAACCGTTTCGGTGCCGTGACGACCCTGCGTGGCTCCGCAGTTGTCGCCGCCGCCGGCATGCTGGTTGCCGGCCTGTCGCCCTCACCCTGGCTCGCCATCGCGGCCTTTGCCCTTTGTGGCTTCGGCATCGCCAACATGGTGCCGATCATCTTTTCGGCCGGCGGCAACCAGGAAGGCATGTCGTCGGGCACCGGCATGAGTGTCGTCACCACCATGGGCTACTCCGGCATCCTCGTGGCGCCATCGGCGATCGGCTTCGTCGCCGAACATTCCAGCTTCGGCCCGATCTTCATTGCCATGTCTGGTCTGCTGATTGTCGTGCTGTTGATGGCGGGCCTTGCTCACCGCGCCGAATTCGCGGCCGCGCCGGCCGAATAGCATTTCAGTTCCTCCTGGAGGAAATTCGCCACGCGGCGGAGGCGCACGCTGCTGCGCACGTCGCGATGCATGGCCAGCCAGACCGGCAAGGCTGGCAGTGGCAGGCCGGGCAGCACCTTCTCCACCAGCGGGTCACGCTCGGCCAGCGGCTCCTGGCCGAGGCCGATGCCGTTTCCTGCCCGCACAGCCTCCCACAGGACCATCTGGTTGTCGGCCCTGAAGCGGAAACTGTTCCGGGTGACGGGGATGCCAAACTGCACAAAGCCTCGGATCATCTCGTCGCTGCGGTCGAAGCCTATCAGAGCGTGATTGACGAGGTCGGCTGGCGCCAGGGGGCGACCGCGCCTGTCGAGATAGGAAATGGCCGCACAGGCGCAGAGCTTGATATCGCAGACCTTGCGCGCCACCAGTTCGTTCTGCGCCGGCTTGACCATGCGGATGGCGATGTCGGCATCCCGGCGCAGCAGGTTCTCGACCTGGTTCGAGGCAACGATCTCGACCTCGATGCCGGGCTCCTCGATGCCCAGCCGCCCCATCATCTCCGGCAGCACATAGGCAGCCACCACCTCGCTGGCGGCAATGCGCACCGTGCCTTCGATGGCCTCGACCGAGCCCAGCGCCAGCCGTGAGAAGGCACTTGCCTGCTCGCTCACCGTCTTGCCACGCTCGAACAGCGTGGCCCCCGCTTCCGTCAGCGCATAGCCGCTTCGCCCGCGCCGGAACAGCGTGACGCCGAGCGCCTGTTCCAATTCCGAGATGTGGCGGCCAAGCGTCGGCTGGCTTGCCGACAGCTTTCTCGCCGCGGCCGACAGGCTGCCGGTTTCCGCCACCGTGACGAAGCTCTTGATCAGGTTCCAGTCGATATCAACCATTCAAGAATGAATAACAGAACTGCGTTCATGGTCAATTTCAATTCATCCGTGCGGCAATCATATTCGGCCTGCAAACAACGATACCGACCGCAACAAACCAACCAGGAGTAACTCAAATGACCAAGATCGCAATTCTCGGCGCCAATGGTCGGCTCGGCCGCGTCGTCGCCAAGGCATTCATTGATGCCGGCTTCGACGTCCGCGCCGTCACCCGCACCGGCAAGCTGCCGGTCGAACTCAAGGGTGCGACCGCAATTGCCGGCGACGCGCTTGACCGCGAGGCCCTCATCCGCGCCACGCAAGGTGTCGACATCATCTTCAACGGCCTCAACCCGATCTACACCGACTGGGGCAAGTGCCTGCCGATGGCCGAGAACGTCATGGGCGCCTGCCATGCCAACGGCGCGCTGCATCTCTTCCCCGGCACCGTCTACAACTACGGCTCGCCGATGCCGGCGGTGATCACCGAGGACACGCCCTTCCACCCGACGACGGAAAAAGGCCGCATCCGCTGCGCCATGGAGGCGCTTTTTCGCAGCGAGGCCGACGCCGGCCGCGTGCGCACCATTGTTCTGCGGGCCGGCGACTTCTTCGGTGGCACTGGCAGCGGCTCGTGGTTCGACCTGATCGTCGCCGCCAAGATCGCCAAGGGCATCTACACCGCGCCCGGCCCGGCCGATCTGGTGCATGAATGGGCCTATCTGCCTGACTTCGCCGTGGGCTTCGTCGCGCTGGTCAAGAATCTCGACAAGCTCGGCTCCTACGAGGCGCTGAACTTTCCCGGCCACGCGGTCACCGACCTGGAGATCAAGGCGGCGGCCTCGAAGGCTGTTGGCCACCCGCTCAAGATGACCTCGATGCCTTGGTGGGTGCTGCGCGCCGGCAGCCCGTTCGTGGCGATGTGGCGTGAGATCGTCTCGATGTCCTATCTGCGCTTCGAGCCGCACCGGTTGGCCTCGACGCGGTTGGAAGGCATCATCGGCGAGATCCCGCATACGGCGCTTGACCAAGCTGTCGCCGAGGCTCTGGAGGACATCGGCATCGCGACGGCCGGAACTTTGGCCAAGACCGCCTGAACGCACCGCCAACGGCTGCGCGTCAGCTCAGATCCGGCCCATCAGGACAAGTATCAAAACCACCACCAGCACCACGCCAAGAATGCCCGACGGCCCATAACCCCAGGAGCGTGAATGCGGCCATGCCGGCACCGCGCCGATGAGGACAAGGACCAGGATGATAATGACGATGGTGGTGATCGGCATGAGACTTCCCCGCATTTGAACCCATCAGGCTGAGGGACAATGCAAAAGGCCGCCCGGTTGTTCCGGACGGCCTTTTGCACTCAAATCGGGAAGTCGTGCCTATTCGGCGGCTTTCGGGAAGGCGATCGCTGGTTCCGAACCGGCATCCGGTTTTGGCGCATCCGACGAGATCTCGCCCTTGCCGCGCCGGAACAGCCGGCTGAACAAGCTGCGCCGGGCGCCGGGCTTGACCTTGGCGCGGGTGAACACCATCAGCATCGAGGGTGTCACCACCAGCGTCAGCACCGTGGCGAAGGACAGGCCGAAGACGATCGCCGAGGACAGCGAAATCCACCATTGCGTCGACGGCGCGTTGATCGTCGTCTCGTGGTGGAAGATTTCCAGGCCAAGACCAAAGGCGATTGGCAGCACGCCGAGAATGGCCGACACCGCCGTCAGCACCACCGGGCGCGCGCGCTCGCGGCAGGTCTGCAGCACGGCCTCCATCTTGTCCCAGCCCTCTTCGCGCAGCCGGTCATAGGTGTCGATCAGCACGATGTTGTTGTTCACCACCACGCCGGCCAGAGCGATGACGCCGATGCCCGACATGACGATGCCGAACGTCTCGCCCGTTATCAGCAGCCCGAGGAACACGCCGATCGTCGCCATGACCACGCAGGACAGCACCAGCCAGACGCTGGTGAACTTGTTGAACTGCGCCAAGAGCACCAGGAAGATCAGGAAGATCGCGGCGCCGAAGGCCTTGCTGAGGAAGGCGCTGGCTTCGGCGCTGTCCTCATTCGAGCCGGCCAGCTTCCAGCGGATGCCGCTGCCGAGATCCATGTCGGCGACCGCCTTGGTGACCTCCTGCTGGACAGCCGCGACCTGTTGGCCGGCGGCAACGTTGGCCTGCACCACCACCGTACGCGCGCCGTCGATGCGGTTGAGGATACCGACCGTCGGCTCGGGCTTGCGGATGACGAAGTTCGAGATCGGCACCGAGCCTTGCGAGGTCTGCACACGAAGTTCGTCGAGCGTCGACAGTGTGCGCCGGTCTTCGGGCAGGCGCAGTCTGATATCGACGGCATCATCAGCGCCGGCCGGCCGGTATTCCGAGAGTTTCAGCCCGTTGGTCACCAACTGAACGACTGTGCCGACAGCGGTCGGACTGATGCCGTATTGCGCCGCCTTGGCGCGGTCGACCTCGAGCGCCCAGTCCACACCGGGTGGCGGCAGGCCATCGGAAATATCGATGACGCCGGGCACTTTGGCCACGCGCGCCGCAACGGCCCGGGCCTTGTCGTCGAGCCCCTTGGGATCGACGGCCGACAGCCTGATCTGGATCGGCTTGCCAGTCGGCGGTCCGGCCTCGGGCACGCGAACCTCGACGTCGACGCCCGGAATGCCGGCCATTACGCCGCGCAGATCGTTCAGGATCTGGTTCGCCGATTTGCGCTCGCGCCAGTCGATGAATTCATACTGGATGACGCCGACCACGTCTTCGGGCACATCCTGGCCGCCGCCCTGCGTCTTGCCGACGCGGGTGTAGACGGATTTGATCCCGGGCCAGCCAAGCATCCGATTTTCCGCGATCTTCGTCGCGGTGTCCATTTCGGCCAGCGAAAGGTTGCCACGGGCGTGCACATAGAGCAGGCCGTAGTCGGGCTCGACGCTCGGGAAGAACTCGACGCCTGCGCCGTATTTCGAATAGCCGACGAAGATGCCGGCCAGCAGGACGACGGTGAGCACCATCACGGTGATGGGGAAGCGCACCGCTTGCTTGACGACGGCCATGTACCAGCCGTCGCGATTGTCATCCTCGTGATGCTGCGGCGCCTTGGCGAAGATCGCGCCCAGCGTCGGCGCGAAGACCAGCGCGTAGAGCATCGACGCCGACAGCGTGACGATCAGCGTGATCGGCATGTACTTCATGAAATCGCCGATGATGCCGGGCCAGAACAGGAGCGGCGAGAAGGCGGCAATGCGCGTCATCGTCGCCGCGATGACCGGACCGGCCATGCGCTTGGCGGCCAGCGCGAATGCATCCTGCTTCGGCATGCCCTCGCTCATGCGCCGTTCGGCGAATTCGGTGACGATGATGGCATCGTCGACCAGCATGCCGACGGCCAGGATGAGGCTGAACAGCACGATCATGTTGATCGTGTAACCCATCATGGCCAGCAACAGGATGCCGATCAGGAAGGACGACGGGATGGCCAGGCCGATGAGCAGCGAGGCACGGCCGGACAGCGCATAGAGGATGACGATGAACACCAGGATCACCGCGATCATCACATGGTTCTGCAGGTCGCCAAGCAACTGGTTGACGAAGACCGACTTGTCCTGCGTGTAGGTGACGTGCATGCCCTCGGGCATCGTCTTGACGAAGCCGTCGGACACCTCCCTCACCTTGGTGAGCGTGTCGATCAGATTGGCGCCGATGCGCTTCTTGACTTCGATGGCGATGGCCGGCTTGCCGTTGAGGCGGGTGATCGTCTCTGCATCGGCGAAGGTCGAGCGGATCGTCGCGATATCCTTGGCCTGCACCACGGCATTGGGACCGGCGACCACCGGCAAGGCCGCAACATCCTCGGGCGTCTCGATCAGCGATGGCACCTTGACCGCGTATTTGCCTTCGGAGCCTTCGATGTTGCCGGCGGCGACCAGGCTGTTGGAAGCGCCGACGGCGCCGATCAGCTGGTCGAGCTGCAAGCCATAGGAAGACAGTTTCATCGGATCGATGACGACTTCGACGAGATCGTCGCGCGAGCCCTGCAGCGACCCTTCGAGAACGCCGGGCACTTCCTCGATACGGTCACGCAATTCGCGCGCAGCGGCGGTCAGGACACGTTCGGGCAGATCGCCCGACAGGGTCACGACGAGCACCGGAAATTCGGAAATATTGACCTCGGTGACGACGGGCTCCTCGGCTGCCTGCGGCAGGTCGGCCTTGCCGTCCTGCACCTTGGAGCGCGTATCCTGCAGCGCCGTCGCAAGGTTGGTCTGCGGCTGGAACTCGACCAGCACGTAGCCGCCGCCCTGGAAGGCGGCCGAGCGCATTTCCTTGAGCCCCTTCAGGCTTTTCAGCTTGCTTTCCATCGGCCGCAGCAGAAGGCGCTCGGAATCTTCAGGCGAAATGCCTTGATAGATCAGGCTGACATACATCATCGGAATCGGAACGTCGGGTTCCGCTTCCTTCGGCGTCGACTGATAGGCGACCCAGCCTGCAATCAGCAGGAAGACCAGGACCGAAATGGTCAGGCGGGCATTGTTGATTGCGAGTCTGACGATATCCATGACATCTGCCTGCTGTTGCTTCGGGAGTGGCGAACGGACTAACGTCGCCGGGCAAGGTCCGGCGCCGGCGCTCCTTACGCTACTGCGTCCCGGCGGTGGCTTCGCCGATCAATTTGTTGATGGTCGCCTGGTCGGCCTCGACCGGCTTGACCTCGTCGCCTTCCTTCACCAATTCCTGGCCGGCGACGATGATGCGCGCATCGGCCGGGATACCGCCGAGCACGAGACCGGTCGGCGTGTCGTCAACCAGGTCGATCGGGAAGAACGCCACCTTGTTGTCCTTGCCGACGGCGCGGATGCCCAGATCGCCCTTGTCGCCGAGCGTCACCACCGAACGCGGCAAAAGCACCGCGTCGGTGGGCAGCGCGCTGAGCTGGATTTCCGCCGTCATGCCGGCCGGCACGGAGCCGTCGGCATTGGGGATCGCCACCTCGACGCGGAAGGTGCGGGTCGCCGACGACGCGTCGCGGCTGATATAGCGCACGGTGCCTTCCACGGTCTGACCGCTGACCAGCCGCACATTGGCCTTGTCGCCGAGCTTCAGATAGCCCAGGTCGCGCTCGCTGATCTCACCGCGGGCAATCACCGGATCGAGCTTGAGGATGGTCGCCACCTCGCCGCCCTGCATGACGGAACTGCCAAGTTCCACCGGCACCCGGTCGATGACGCCGTCGAACGGCGCCTTGACTTCGTTACGGTCCAGTTCGGCCTGCGCGGTATCCAGCTGCGATTGTGCCTGGGTCAGATTGGAGCGAGCGGTGTCGAGCTGCAGCTTGGGCAGATTGCCGGTCTTGGCGAGCCGCTCCGCCGCATCGAGCTCGGCCTTACGCTGAACAACGAGTTGCTTGGCGTTGTCGACCATCGAGATCTTTTCTTCGGCGGCCAGCATCAGCACCAGGTCGCCGGTCTTGACGTGATCGCCTTGCTTGACCGGCAGCTTGTCGATGACGCCGGCGACGCGGGTTGCCAGCACCGCGCGCTTGTCGGCCTCGGTCAGCCCGGAAACGCGGATGGCGCGCGCATAGGTCTTGCGCGGCGGCGTCACCACCGCGACGGTGCGCAACGGCGCCTTCGGCTCGGCTTCAGCCTTCGGTTTGCCAGCGTCCTGCCCCTTGGCGGGCTCGCCCGCCTTTTGGTGGTCAACAGCGGCGCTGCCCACCGACGAGAATTCGCCTGTCGCCATCCAGGCCGCGAAACCAATAAGCACAACAATGGCTGCAAGCTTGTGAAACCTGATTCTCGGCATCGTCGTTTTTTCCACTGCGGGTTCGGCCAGCACCGCGCCCTCATGACGCGGGCGCGTCGCCGATATGGGTGCGCGCCTGACCGTGTTCAAATTGCCGTGATCGGCGAGCGGGCTTTTACATCAAAGTTGCACCGCAATATAGTCGGAAAGTTGCAACGGCATTGCGGAACCGGACAGAGTGTGGCAGCCGCGAAACGGTCCGTGACGTCCTGGCCAGCCCCTGAGGAGCGCCTGCTGCCGGCTCACGATCTGCCCTCACGACCAGCCGGGACGACTGGCTTGGCATTGCCGACGGGCAGCGTGGCGTTCTCGAAAACATAGCTGCCGTCGCGCGCCGGATCGTTGATCCGGACGCTGATTTTCATGAATGAACAAATCATTTCGGCTGTCGGCAGGCAACTGACACCCGAGACCGGAAAATCTAAGCAATGCATTGGAATTAATAATGAAATGGCCGGGACTGTCATTCCGGTCTAGATTGCCAAAAACCAGTCCGTCGGCATCGAGCTTGGCGTCGAAAGCGCCTGTGCGTCCAACACCGGAGGGGCGCCGGATCTGCCATTCATGACGCATCCCCGAATGCCCTTTGGGTGCGGCAACGCCGGTCATTGTCCATGCGACGCGCAACGACGGTGCCAACCGTTCCGCTCGCCGGTTTCCGGCAATATCGCGCGACAGCGCACGGCATTGCCGGAAGGTCGGTGGCAGCAGGCGTCAGCATGATGATGCGCTATTCACACGCACTGGTTGTCGGCCTGCCCGACATTCATGGATACCGAAATCCCTCGCTAATGCAGATCGGCTATCGCTCTTCGGAAACGACGGGCTCAGGCCCGACGGCGCTCCGCCTCCGGGTTCTTGCGCGCCGCCAGGAATTCCTTCACCCGCCGGCCGGGTGCGGGACCCCGCACGGGCTTGAAACCGTCATCGAGTTCGCCGGAAAGATCGAGTGTCGCCCGTTTGCCGACGGCGTCGTAATTTTCCTCCAGCCAGTCGCTGGCGGCGGTGCGGCCGAGATCGCGCAGATAGGTCAGGAATGCCCATTCGGCATTGACCTTCGATGACGCCGACAGATCCTTGAACGCCTCGTCGGCATCGATGCGATGCATGCGGATGTCGCGGTATTCGCCATGCGGCAGGCGGCCGGCGGCGATCAGTTCCTTGACGAAGGCGATCGAGCGGAATTCGCGCAGCAGCCCGGCGTTGAAGGTGATCTCGTCGATGCGGTTCTGGATCTCGTTGGCGCTCCTGGGCGTTCCCTCCCGCACCACCGGATTGATCTGCACCAGGAGCACATCCTCGGTCGCCGCCGTCTTGAAGAACGGATAGAGCGCCGGGTTGCCGCCATAGCCGCCGTCCCAATAGGGCACCCCCTTGATCTCGACGGCGCGGAACAGTTGCGGCAGGCAGGCCGAGGCCATCACCGTGTCGAGATCGATCTCGCCATCGGAGAACACCCGCAGTTGTCCGGTCTCGACATTGGTGGCGGAGATGAACAGTTCCATCGATTTGCAGGCGTGGACATTCTTGAAATCGATCTCCTGCTGAACCACGTCGCGCAGCGGATTGAGGCCAAGCGGGTTGGCGACATAGGGCGAGAACACCCGCGACATGGTGTCGAAGAAGACATAGCCCGGCGAGTTCTCGATCGACCAATTGCCCCAAGCGACGTCCCATGGCATGCGCTGCACCGGACTGAACCGGCCCTTTGCCGCCACCGCATGCCAGAAATCATCGAGCTTTTGTCGCGCGCCGTCGACCCCGCCGCGCACAAATCCATCTGCCAGTGCCACCGCGTTCATGGCCCCGGCGCTGGTGCCGGACACCGCCGAAATCTCCAGCCGTCCGTCCTCCAGCAGCTGGTCGAGCACGCCCCAGGAAAACGCGCCATGCGAGCCGCCTCCCTGAAGGGCGATGTTGATCTTCTTCTTTTCCTCCGCCTTGCCGTTCTTCGTCATGGCGTTCCTGTCACCTCGGTGCCCGACCCATCCGATCCGGGAATCGGAGCGGCAGGGTCACGGCAGGTCTATGTTGCAGTGCAGCATATAAGGGCGGACCAAGGCAAGAACACGAACACGGTCGCGTGATCACATGAAATTTCGGTCATGCGCAGAAGCCTCTCCGCTGCAAAGCGAAGAAGAGGCGTCTTTTAAAACAGACAGGAGGCTTAGGCGACGAGGTTCGGCACCGGCCCTACATAGCGCGATTGCGGCCTGATCAGCCGGCCGGTCGTTTGCTGCTCACGCGCATGGGCGATCCAGCCGGCGACGCGCCCAGCGGCGAAGACATTGCTGAAGGCTTTTGGCGGAAAGCCCGCGGCCTCCAGCACGAGCGCCGTGTAGAACTCGACATTGGTCTGCAGCGAGCGTTGCGGCTTGGCGAGCCGAAGCACATCGAGTGCCGTTTGCTCGACCTTTTCTGCGAAGGCCAGCCGGCGGCCGGTCTCGCCCTCGCCGCCAATCTGCCGCACGACGCCCTTCAGCACGTCGGCACGCGGATCGCGCACACGGTAGATGCGATGGCCGAACCCCATGATCCGCCTTCCATGTGCGATCTCGTCGCGCAGCCAGCCGGCCGCGGCGCCATGCGCCTGGATGGCATCGAGCATCTCGATCACCGGGCCGGGCGCGCCGCCATGCAGCGGGCCCTTGAGCGCGCCGAGGCCGGCAAGCACCGATGAGGTCAGCCCGGCCAGTGTCGAGGCAACGACGCGGGTGGCAAAGGTGGAGGCATTGAGGCCGTGGTCGCAGACCGTCACCAGATAGGTATCCAGCGCCTTTGCCAATGCCGGTGGCGGGACGGAACCCCTGAGCATCCTCAACATGTCGGCGGCATGGTCGGCCTTGCCGTCCGGCGCAACCGGCTGCTCGCCGCGCTGCAGGCGCAACAGGGCTGGCGTCAGCACCGCGGGCGCCGCGATCAGCCGCAAGGCATCCTTCAGTGTCTCGCCGTCCGGCAGCAGCGCCATGCCGGCGCGCATGGCACTGTAGACGTCGAGCGGCGCCAGCAGCACCAGCGAAGGCTGGAGCCGATCGAACACCTCGACGCGTGCCTCGCCCAAGCTCGCCGCCAGTTCGGCATCGCCGGGCAGGTCGTCGAAGAAACCGTCCAGCAGCAGGCGGACGACCTGCGGATAGGTCCATCGTCCCGCCAATTCCGGCAAGGAATGGCCGCGGATCGTCAGGCGGCCGCCCAGGCCATCCACGTCCGACAGGATTGTTTCGGCCGCCACCACGTCATCGAGCCCATTCGCCATAGCTGTCTCCTTGAAGCTTTTGCGCATGGGAGATAAGGGTGGGCGACACAGGCATCAATCTTGATCAACAGAATCAATGTCAGGCTCACATGTCCGAATGGTTGTCACGGGAAGAGGCGCTGGAACGGCTCAAGGTGCGGCCGCAGACGCTCTACGCCTATGTCAGCCGCGGGCGCATCGGCATGCGGCCCGACCGTGCCGATCCGCGCCGCAGCCAGTACCGCGCCGACGATGTGGCGGCGCTGGCGACGCGAAGGGCGCGCGGACGCAGCCCCTCGGCCATCGCCGAAAGCGCCATCGCCTGGGGCGAGCCGTCGATCGCAACGGCGATCTCGACCGTTTGGCATGGTAGGCTCGTCTATCGGGGTCGGGACGCCGTTGCGCTCTGCGAACATGCCACGCTGGAGNGCTGGAGGAAACTGCCGCCCTGCTTTGGGCCCGGCCAGAACCGGTGAGTTTCGAAGCGCAGGCGTCGGATGCCTCCGGCCAGCTTGGCCGGGTCCCGGCCTTCGCGCACCTTGCCACGCTTGCCGGCCAGGGGCGGCCCTCGCTTGGACGCAGCGCCGCCTCGCTCTGCGCCGATGCCGCGCGCGCGATCGGCGTGCTGGCCGGCGCCATTGGTGCCTCGCCGGGATCCGACCCGTTGCATCGGCGATTGGCCCGGGGCTGGTCGGTGGATGATGGCGGTGCGGAAGCAATCCGGCGCGCCCTTGTGCTGCTCGCCGACCACGAACTCAACGCATCGACCTTCGCCGCCCGCGTCGCGGCCTCGACCGGAGCCTCGCCTGCCGCTTGCCTGCTGGCGGGCCTGGCAACGCTTTCCGGCCCCCGGCACGGTGGCGCCAGCGAAGCGGTGATGCAACTTGCCGACGATGCGGCACGGCACGGCGCCGATGCCACGATCCGGCGCTGGCTCGGCCACGACCTGCCGCTGCCGGGCTTCGGCCATCCGCTTTATCCCGAGGGCGATCCTCGCGCCACGGCACTATTGGCGGCCATCGACGACACCGACGAGACCTTGCGATCGCTGGAAACCGCCGCCATGGCCGCGACCGGCGCTTCAGCGAATATCGATTTCGCCCTGGCCGTGCTGACGCGCAGTCTTGGCTTGCCCCGCGATGCGCCATTCCATTTGTTCGCACTCGGACGCAGCGTCGGCTGGGCCGCGCACGTGGTCGAACAGATCGTGAGCGGCAGCATCATCAGGCCGCGCGGCCGCTATGAGGGATTGCTGCCGTAGATTGCGTGAATGACAGCGCTCACGACATCGTGTCGAGCTTGCGCTGCATGGCAGCGATCTGGTCCTTGAGCTGCTGCAGGTCGTCGGGCTTCTCCGGCGCTTCCTTCCTGGCCGGCTCGGCGGGAGCCGCGGCAGGCGCCGAGCCCGCGGGCGGGAATGGTGTGAACAGCCGCATCGCGTTCTGGAACATTTCCATGTTGCGGCGCGTCTGTTCTTCCAGCGCCTTGATCGGGGTCGCCATCTTCATCACGTCGAGCGGCGACTTGCCGATGGCGCCTTTCATCTGCTCGCGGAAGCGCTCCTGCTCCTTGGAAAAGGCGATCATCGACTGTTCGAGGAAGCTCGGCACGATCATCTGCATCTGGTCGCCATAAAAGGCGATCAGCTGGCGCAGGAACGGGATCGGCAGCATGTTCTGCCCGTCCTTGTTCTCCAGTTCGAAGATGATCTGGGTCAGCACCGGATGCGTGATGTCATCGCCGGTCTTGGCGTCCTGGACGGTGAACTCCTCGCCCTTCTTGACCATCTCGGCCAGATCCTCGAGCGTCACATAGGTGCTCGTCCCCGTATTGTAGAGGCGGCGATTGGCGTATTTCTTGATAACAATCGGATCGTCTTTTGCGGCCATCTGCATCCTCCCCGGACACCGGCGCGCCTGAGTAAGCGGCCGGTAACGATTGCGCCCTTTTTAAGGATATGCGCAAAAGCCTCATAATTCCAAGCAGTTTGTGCAGTGCGGGATCATATATTGCTGCATAGCAGGCAAAATATTTTGCGCAGCAGCGCCCGCCCTGCCGTCACGCCGATGCGCGGCCTGCTTGCGGCGCATGGGCGCCATGCCCATTTCCGGTTTGACTTGGGATTGGGAAAGGGCAAGAAAAGTCCTCAACGGCAGAACAAACTCATGAAGTCTGGAGAAGAAAATGTCCGCTTCCATAGTCATTGCCAGCGCCGCGCGTACCGCGGTCGGCTCCTTCAACGGCGCCTTTGCCGCCACTCCGGCGCATGAGCTAGGCGCTGTTGTCGTCAGGGAATTGCTGGCCCGCGCCGGTGTCGAAGCGGCCGAGGTCGACGAGGTCATCCTCGGTCAGGTGCTGACTGCGGCTCAGGGCCAGAACCCGGCCCGCCAGGCTTCGATCATGGCCGGCCTGCCGAAGGAAACCACAGCCTGGAGCCTCAACCAGGTTTGCGGCTCGGGCCTGCGCGCCATCGCGCTCGGCATGCAGCAGATCGCCACCGGCGACGCCAAGGTGATCGTTGCCGGCGGCCAGGAATCGATGTCGATGTCGCCGCACGCCCAGCACCTGCGCGCCGGCGTCAAGATGGGCGACTACAAGATGATCGACACCATGATCAAGGACGGGCTATGGGATGCCTTCAACGGCTATCACATGGGCAACACCGCCGAAAACGTCGCCCGCCAGTTCCAGATCACGCGTGAAGACCAGGACCATTTCGCGCTCGCCTCGCAGAACAAGGCCGAGGCCGCCCAGAAGGCCGGCAAGTTCAAGGACGAGATCGTCGCTTTCACCATCAAGGGCAAGAAGGGCGACACCATTGTCGACCAGGATGAGTATATCCGCCACGGCGCGACGCTCGATGCCATGACCAAGCTGAGGCCGGCCTTCGACAAGGACGGCACGGTGACCGCCGCCAACGCGTCCGGCATCAATGACGGAGCCGCTGGCGCGCTGCTGATGAGCGAGGCGGAAGCCGCCAGGCGCGGCATCACTCCGCTGGCGCGCATCGCATCCTGGGCAACGGCCGGCGTCGATCCGGCGATCATGGGCACTGGACCCATTCCCGCCTCGCGCAAGGCCTTGGAAAAGGCCGGCTGGTCGGTCGGCGATCTCGACCTCGTCGAGGCCAACGAGGCGTTTGCCGCGCAGGCCTGCGCCGTGAACAAGGACATGGGCTGGGATCCTTCGATCGTCAACGTCAATGGCGGCGCCATCGCCATCGGCCACCCGATCGGTGCATCCGGCGCCCGCGTCTTCAACACGCTGGTCTTCGAGATGCGCCGCCGTGGCGCCAAGAAGGGCCTGGCCACCCTGTGCATCGGCGGCGGCATGGGCGTCGCCATGTGCGTGGAAGCGCTCTAACAAAGAGAAGTGACTAGCGAATAGGGAGCAGCCAATAGGGAAGAATGGCGTCAGCGCGACGGGACATTTGATCCCTACTCGCTATTCGCTACTCCCTATTCGCTCTCCCGACCAAAGGGAGGGAGCGCATGACCAAGGTTGCAATCGTCACGGGTGGATCGCGCGGCATCGGCGCCGCGATTTCGATCGCATTGAAAAACGCCGGCTATTCGGTTGCCGCGAACTACGCCGGCAACGACGAGGCGGCGGCGAAGTTCAAGGCCGAGACCGGCATTCCGGTCTACAAATGGTCGGTCGCCGACTATGATGCCTGTGCCGTCGGCATCAGACAGGTCGAGGCCGATCTCGGCCCGGTCTCGGTGCTGGTCAACAATGCCGGCATCACCCGCGACGCCATGTTCCACAAATTGACGCGCGAGCAGTGGAAAGAGGTCATCGACACCAATCTGTCCGGTGTTTTCAACATGACGCACCCGCTGTGGAGCGGCATGCGCGACCGCAAGTTCGGCCGCGTCATCACCATCTCCTCGATCAATGGCCAGAAGGGCCAGGCCGGCCAGGTCAACTATTCGGCAGCCAAGGCCGGTGACATCGGTTTCAGCAAGGCCCTCGCTCAGGAGGGGGCTCGCGCGGGCATCACCGTCAACGTCATCTGCCCCGGCTACATCGCCACCGAGATGGTCAAGGCGATCGACGAGAAGGTGCTCAACGAGCGCATCATCCCGCAGATCCCCGTCGGCCGCCTCGGCGAACCGGAAGAGATCGCGCGCTGTGTCGTTTTCCTGGCTTCGCAGGATGCCGGCTTCATCACTGGTTCGACCCTCACCGCGAATGGCGGTCAGTATTTCACCTGAGGCGATGGTTTCAGCGAGACAAGCTGGGACAACGAAAACCCGGGCGGACCGGGAAACCGGTCCGTTTTTCGTTGATATGCTGTCGCAGCAAAATGCCTCGTTCCAGCACGATGATCCAATCCGGCACGCAAAGGTTAATGGCGGCAGCGGCATCTGTGCAAAACCCGTCGCCAGGCCTGTGGATTCTCGGTGGATAAGCTGTTCACAACACAAGATATTGGGAGAACAAAAGGGGAAAGTACCGTCGGCGCTGTTTTGTCGCCGATTCGTTCCGGCTTTGAGCGGAAGTTAACATTAACGGCCCGAAATCATCCGCAATGCTTTAACGATCAATTCAGAAAGATTAACAATCCCATAACCTTGAGTGGGGCGGATCGAGCCGCTCTCCTCATTTGCCGGCAAAGATTAACGACGGAGGCCACCTAGCATAAAACGGGCCAGTTCAACGATTCAGCATGTGGTGAGACTCATCGTCACAAAATCCATATGTAGCCGTGAACAAAAGCTGAATCTGACGGAGTCAGCGATTCGTCGCCGATTCGTTCCAGACTCGTTCCAACTCTTAATCCGCAACCGATCGGGAGCTTGACAAAGGCGCCTTCGAGCCGACGGTGGAACATTCCGCTTTCGCTTCGCGCCCGAAATCCCTATGTGTCGCCTGTCATACGCGCCGTCCAGGGCACGCTCCCGACAATGAGAGGCCAGAAAGCCCTATTTCCGAGCCGATGAACATCCAGCCGAAACACACCAAGCCGCTGATCCTGTCGGGCCGCGACGTGACCGCCGTGCTTGGGCCGACCAACACCGGCAAGACCCATCTCGCCATCGAGCGCATGGTGGCGCATGAGACCGGCATCATCGGCCTGCCGCTTCGGCTGCTGGCGCGGGAGGTCTACACCCGCGTCTGCGAAAAGGTCGGAGCCCACAAGGTGGCGCTGATCACCGGCGAGGAGAGGATCCAGCCGAAAGGCGCTAAATATTCGGTCTGCACCGTCGAGGCCATGCCGCGCGAGACCGATGCCGCCTTCGTCGCCATANCAGACGTGTGCTCTTCCGATCTCGGCCACATCTTCACCGATCGTATCCTGCATCTGCGCGGCCGCCAGGAGACGTTGCTGCTTGGCGCGGCCACCATGCATGGCATCCTGCAGCGGCTGCTGAAGGGCGTCTCGGTGGTGACCCGGCCGCGGCTGTCGCATCTCGCCTATGCCGGCTCCAAGAAGCTGACCCGGCTGCCGCGTCGCACCGCGATCGTCGCCTTCTCCGCCGATGAGGTCTATGCCATCGCCGAGTTGATCCGCCGCCAGCAAGGTGGCGCCGCCGTCGTGCTCGGCGCGCTGTCGCCGCGCACCCGCAACGCTCAGGTGGCGCTGTTCCAGTCCGGCGATGTCGACTATCTCGTCGCCACCGATGCTATCGGCATGGGTCTCAACCTCGATCTCGACCATGTCGCCTTTGCCCAGAACCGAAAGTTCGACGGCTACCAGTACCGCAATTTGACGGCGGCCGAGCTTGGCCAGATCGCCGGCCGCGCCGGCCGGCATCTGCGCGACGGCACCTTTGGCGTCACCGGCCAGGTCGATCCGCTCGACGAAGAACTGGTCAAGAAGATCGAGGGCCATGAATTCGATCCGGTGAAGGTGCTGCAGTGGCGCACCGCACGTTTCGACTTCGCCAGCCTCGACGCGCTGAAGCGCTCGATCGAGACCAACGCCCCGGTCGAGGGCCTGACGCGCGCGCTGCCGGCGGTCGACGCACAGGCGCTCGAATATCTGTCGCGCGACGGCGACATCCGCGCGCTGGCCACCGATGCCAGGCGCGTGGCGCTGCTGTGGGAGGCCTGCGCGCTCCCCGACTACCGCAAGATCGCGCCGGCCCAGCATGCCGACCTCATCGCCTCGATCTACATGGACCTCGCCCGGCATGGCCATGTCGACGAGAATTACATGGCCGAGCAGGTACGCCGCGCCGACACCACCGAGGGCGACATCGACACGCTGTCGCACCGCATTGCCCAGATCCGCACCTGGACATTCGTGTCGAACCGGCCCGGCTGGCTGGCCGATCAGGCACACTGGCAGGAAAAGACGCGCGAAATCGAAGACAGATTGTCGGATGCGCTGCATGAGCGGTTGACGAAACGCTTCGTAGACCGCAGGACTTCCGTCCTCATGCGGCGCCTTAGAGAAAATACCATGCCTGAAGCCGAAATCAGTCCTACCGGAACCGTCCTTGTCGAAGGCCATCATGTCGGCGAGCTGCAAGGGTTCCGCTTCACCGCCGACCAGACGGCCGGTGGCGAAGACGCCAAAGCCGTGCGCACCGCCGCGCAAAAGGCGCTGGCCGCCGAATTCGAGGCGCGCGCCGAACGCTTCGGCGCCTGCGCCAACGGCGACCTTGCGCTTGGTTCGGACGGCACGCTGCGCTGGATAGGCGCACCGATCGGCACGCTGGTTTCAGGCGAGGACGCGCTGAAGCCGCGCCTGGTGCTGCTGGCCGACGAACAGTTGACCGGCCCGGCGCGCGACAAGGTCGCCGCGCGTGCCGAACGGTTCGTCAATTTCCAGATCGAAACGCTGCTGAAGCCACTGGTCGATCTGAAGAATGCCGACCAGATTTCCGGCATCGGCCGTGGCATCGCCTTCCAGCTCGTCGAGAACTTCGGCCTCATCAACCGCCGCGACATCGCCGAGGAGATGAAGTCGCTCGACCAGGAAGGCCGTGCGGCATTGCGCCGGCTTGGCGTGCGCTTCGGCGCCTACCATGTCTTCGTGCCGGCGCTGATCAAGCCGGCACCGGCCGGACTGGTGACCTTGCTGTGGGCGCTGAAGAACGACGGCAAGGACAAGCCCGGCTTTGGCGACGTGGTCCACGCGCTGGCATCGGGCCGCACCTCGGTGGTCATCGATCCGGCCTTCGACAAGGCCTTCTACAAGCTTGCCGGCTACCGCAATCTTGGCCGCCGCGCCGTGCGCATCGATATTCTGGAGCGGCTGGNGGCTGGCGGACCTGATCCGTCCGGCGACCAACTGGAAGCCCGGCCTTGGCCAGCGGCCGGACGGCGCCTATGACGGCCAATCCTTCATGGTGACGCCGCCGATGATGTCGATCCTCGGCGCGACCGCCGACGACATGGAAGAGATCCTGAAGGGCCTCGGCTACCGCGCCGAGCCCAAGCCGGCGGCCGAGGTCAAGGCACGGCTGGAGGCGCAGGACAATGCCGCGCGCGAAGCGGCAGCCGCCAAGCTCGCGGCGGAAGAGGCCGCACGCGCCGAACAGGCCAAGGCAGCCGAAGCCGCCGCAACAAATGCAGCCGCCGAAGCCGCGGTCGAAGATTCTAAGCCGGCGGCGGTCGAAGCTCCGGCCGAAGCCATTGCGCAAACAGCCGCAGAACCTGTCGCGGAAGAGCCAACCGAAGCTCCCGCCGAAGTTACGGAAGAGGTTCCTGCAATAGCGGAAGCCATCGCTGACGTCGCTGTCACCGAAAGCGCCGACGCCCTCACCTCCCCCTCGATGGGGGAGGTCGCGGCGCGAAGCGACGCGGGTGGGGGTGATGGCGCCGACGACGCATTTAGAGCTGATGAATCCCTTGCAGGCGGTGCTGACGGTACTGGCGCTCCCCCCACCCCGGCGCTGCGCGCCGACCCTCCCCACGAGGGGGAGGGTGAGGCCAGCGAGCCCGCCGAAGCCGAGGCACCCAAGCCGATCCTGTTGTGGCGTCAAGGCCGTTTCGACCAGCGCCCCCGTCATCAGGAGGGCCGCAACAATCGCCAGCGCAACGGCCAGGCGCGCGGCCGAGGCAATGCACCGGCCGATGCCGTCGGCGCCCAGCCGACAGGCACGCCAGGCGAGCGCCCGGCCCATGAAGGCCGCCGCGACGGCGCCGGCAAACCGCGCTTCGACCGCTCGAAGTTCAAGCCCAAGCCGCAGGGCGAAGGTGAACAGCGCCGCGACGGCCGCCCGCAAGGCGAGCGTCCAGAACGCCGCGACGGCCGGCCCGACTGGAAGGGCGGCAGGCCCGAAGGCAAGGGCGGTCGCCCCGATCAGGGAAGCGCGAAACCCGTCTTCCAACCAAAGCCGCGCGAGGAACGCCCGGTCCGCTTCGATCCGGACTCACCCTTCGCCAAGCTCGCCGCCTTGCGCGACCAGCTGAAGAAGTAGGCCCCTAGACCAAGAGATAGCGCTTCGATGGTTGCTGAAGGCCGCCAGCGCATTGACAAATGGCTCTTCTTCTCGCGGGCCGTGAAATCGCGCTCGCTGGCGGCGAAGCTGGTGGTCGCCGGCCGCGTGCGTATCAATCGCGACAAAGCAGCGCAGGCCTCGGATCTGGTCAAGCCGGGCGACGTGCTGACCATCACGCTCGACCGGCGCATTTTCGTCTGGAAGGTGCTCGGCGCCGGTGTGCGGCGCGGCCCGGCCGAAGAGGCCCGTACCCTCTACGAGGACATGTCGCCGCCGCCCACGCCGAAGGCCGACAGCGTGCCCGATGCCATCCCGGCGCTGCGCGAGGCCGGCAGCGGCCGCCCGACCAAACGGGAGCGCCGCCAGACCGACCGCTTGCTCGGCGAAGATTGAGGCTTGTCGCCCAAGAGGTTGTGACCAAGCGCGCCTGCTATCGTTTTGGCACGGCGACAGACGCCAGACGGAAACCGGACCCGGCAAACAGGAGACCAAATGCCCTTCTGCGCCCGGCGTGCTGGAATTTCATTCCGGAAACGCCGATGCCGCTGGGCATGGCTGCCCTTGCAAGCGACGGACAAAGGCGTTACCTCACGGAAAAAGCCCAACAAAACTGGCCCAATAGAGCTGGGACGTCCCGGAGCCGACCGATGACCTATGTCGTGACCGACAACTGCATCAAATGCAAATACATGGATTGCATCGAGGTCTGTCCGGTCGACTGTTTCTACGAAGGCGAGAACATGCTCGTCATTCATCCCGACGAGTGCATCGATTGCGGCGTCTGCGAGCCGGAATGCCCCGCCGACGCGATCAAGCCCGACACCGAGTCGGGCCTCGACAAATGGCTGCAGATCAACACCGAATACGCCGAGAAATGGCCTAACATCACCGCCAAGAAGGAGCCGCCGGCCGACGCTAAAACCTTCGACGGCGAGGCTGGCAAATTCGAGAAATACTTCTCCGCCGAGCCCGGCGAAGGCGATTGACAAGCCGGCCGCGAAGGCCGGTATTACCCAAGGTAAGAGCCATGCCGCATTGATCGTCTTGACAGGCGGCATGGACCTGTGGCCTTCGCTTACGCAGCAAAACCTTGATTCTTCCGACTTTTTGTGTTACATCAGCCAAACATGCCGGTGACACACGTCGATTTATGGCGCAGACGCCCCAAATCACTGAAAGGTGAAAATCCCATTCCGGACCAGAGCGATCTGGGCCAGGCGGTCGCAATCTGTGCGGTTTGCCGGTCCGGCTTTTCCGATGGGTTCATCTGTTGTGCGGCTAAGGATCGGGTCCCCCGATCGCACGAGTTCGGGCCGGCAGGACGCCGGCACCACAACAAGGAGTTCACGGCGTAATGGCTACGATCACCCCGCAGAAGAAGTCCACCGGCGCGCGTCATGGTTTCAAGACCGGTGAGTACATTGTCTATCCGGCGCACGGCGTCGGCCAGATCGTGTCGATCGATGAGCAGGAAGTGGCCGGTCACAAGCTGGAACTGTTCGTCATCGACTTCCAGAAGGACAAGATGCGCCTGAAGGTGCCGGTCGCCAAGGCGACCTCCATCGGCATGCGCAAGCTCTCGGAAGAGGATTATGTCGAGCGCGCGCTGAAGGTCGTTCAGGGCCGCGCCCGCGTCAAGCGCACCATGTGGTCGCGTCGCGCCCAGGAATATGATGCCAAGATCAATTCGGGCGACTTGATCTCGATCTCCGAAGTCGTGCGCGACCTCTACCGTGCCGACAATCAGCCGGAGCAGTCCTATTCCGAACGCCAGCTCTATGAGGCGGCGCTCGACCGCATGGCCCGCGAGATCGCGGCCGTCAACCGCATGTCGGAAACCGAAGCCGTGCGCCTGATCGAGGTCAATCTCAACAAGGGCCCTAAGCGCGGCGCCAAGGCCGACAACGAGGAAGCCGAGCAGGAAGAAGCTGCCTGAGCCTTTGAATCTTCGAGTTCTGAAAAACCCGGCCTCGCGCCGGGTTTTTGCTTACCCCCCCTTGTGGGGAGGGTCGCTGCAAAGCAGCGGGGTGGGGGGCAGCGCCTACCCTCCGGACCTTCGGTCCGACCTCCCACAAGGGGGGAAGTAGAAGACTCACCCCTTAGCCTCGTTCTCCGCCTCCTGCTTCAGCGTCGCGATGAACCGCTTGGTCCGTTCGCGCTCCGGATTGCCGAACAGCACTGCAGACGGCCCCTTCTCGACGATAATTCCGGCATCGAGGAAGACCACTTCCTGGGCGATCTTGGAGGCGAGGCGCAGGTCATGCGTCGCCATCACCATGGTCGTGCCCTCGCTGGCGAGCTTGCCAAGCACGTCGACCACCTCCTGTGCCAATTCCGGATCGAGCGCCGAGGTCGGCTCATCGCAGAGCAGCACTTTCGGCGACGGCGCCAGTGCCCGGGCAATGGCCACGCGCTGCTGCTGGCCGCCCGACAGCGTCGCCGGCCACGCATCGGCCTTGTGCACCATGCCGACCTTCTCCAGCAGCGCCAGCGCCCGCTCGCGCGCCCTCTGCGGCGACCATTTCAGCACCGTCACCAGGCCTTCCATGACATTCTCGATCGCGGTGCGGTGCGGAAACAGCTGGAAATTCTGGAACACCATGCCGGTCTGCAGGCGCAGGCGCCTGATATCGGCGGTCGCCACCTTGATGCCCGGGCGGAATTCCAGCGTTTCGTCGCCGATGCGCACCGTGCCCGATGTCGGGATCTCCAGAAGGTTGATGCAGCGCAACAGCGTGCTTTTTCCCCCACCCGAAGGGCCGACAAGTGCGGTGACGCTGCCTTCGTCGATGGCGACGGTCACACCCTTCAGCACCAGATTGTCGCCGAAGCGCTTTTCGATGTCGGTGAGGCCGATCATGAGCGTGCCTCCAGGAAGCCGCCATAGCGGTTGAGCCGTTCCTCCAGCCGCGTCTGCAGGGCCGACAGCACCGAGCTCATCGCCAGATATAGGATTGCCGCCTCGACATAGAGGATCAGCGGCTCGTAGGTGGTGGCGACGATGCGCTGCGCCGCCTGGAACATCTCCGGCACGGTGATGGCGGCTGCCAGCGAGGTGTCCTTGACCAGCGAGATGAAGGTATTGGACAGCGGCGGCACCGCGACCCGGCCGGCTTGCGGCAGGATGGTGCGCCGCATCGCCTGGCTCCAGGTCATGCCGATCGAATAGGCGGCTTCCCACTGGCCTTTCGGCACCGAGCCGATGGCGGCGCGGATGATCTCCGACGTGTAGGCGCCGATGTTGAGCGTGAAGCCGATCAGCGCCGCGGTGAAGGCATCAAGCAATATGCCGACCGACGGCAGGCCGTAGAAGATCAGGAACAGCTGCACCAGGAGCGGCGTGCCGCGAAAGATCCAGACATAGAAGCGGACGAGCGCGACCAGCGGCTTGGGTCCGAACAGCCGGCCGAGCGCCGCGCCCAAGCCGACCGTCAGGCCAAGCACGAAGGACAGCAGCGTCAACGGCACGGTGAAGATCAGCGCGGCCCACAGCAGCGAAGGCAGCGACTCCAGCATCAGTTGCAGCCAGTGCGGCACGAAAGACCCTCCAGAATGCTAGACGTCAGCCATATCACGACAAAAGCGGCAAACCGTCAAAGACGGCTCGCCGCTGGATGCATCGCACGGGCCGGCAACCGGCCCATCCCAGGAAAACTTACTTCGAAACGTCCTGGCCGAAATAGGTGTCGGCGATCTTCTGATAGGTGCCGTCCGCCTTGATGTCGGCCAGCGCCTTGTTGATCGCGGCGACCAGCTCGGGATCGCCCTTGCGCACGATGACGCCGGAATAGTCGGCGTTTTCCTCTTGCGCGGCGATCTTCACATTGGCGTCGGGCTTGTGCTTTTTGAAGTCGAGGAACGACAGGCTGTCGTTGATGGTGGCGTCGGCACGGCCGGTCAAAAGCAGCTGGATCGACTGGTCGAAGCCATCGGTGCCGACCAGCTCGGCGCCGTTCGTCTCGGCCAGCTTGCCGAAATTCGAGGTCAGTGACTGCGCCGACTTCTTGCCCTTGAGATCGGCGAAGGTCTTGATGTCGGTGTTGTCGCCGCGCACGATCAGCACCGCCTTGGACGCGATGTAGGGGTCGGAGAAATCATACTTGGCCTTGCGGGCGTCGGTGATGCCGACTTCGTTGATGACGGCATCGTAACGGTTGACGTCGAGGCCGGCGATCAGCCCGTCCCACTTGCCCTCGAGGAACTCGACCTTCACCCCGAGCTTGTCGCCGATCGCCTTGGCGATTTCGACATCGAAGCCGACCAGCGCGCCGGAAGCGTCATGATAGGTGAAGGGTGCGTAAGTGCCTTCCGTGCCCACCTTGATGACCCCGGCCTGCTTGATCTGGTCGAGATTGGCGCCGGCATGGCCCGATGCGACAGCCAGGGCTTGCAGCGTTCCGGCGATGATGAGCGACTTGAGCCATTTCATTTTTCTGTGATCCCGTCCTTGGCCGGCAACCCGGCATGTTGTGAGGGCTGGAAAATGACAGATGCAGGTCGAAAAAATAAGGAACGAGATTTCAAAAATGATGGATTTCTGAAACCGCATTCTCCGAAGGAGACTTATTCGCAGCATCCTGATGGTCCAGGCAACCGCTGCGAAATCGCCCGGATGATACCGCTCGCCTGCCCGCGCGGGCGGAACTTTTCTCGCGCATGGCAGTTTTGGCTGTTCTAGGGCACGACGCCGCGATTTCAACCCGACGCCCTGCCAGTTCGTTATTCGCATCGCCTGAGCCAGGGAGTGCCTCATGATGGAAGACACGGCAGGACGGACCATGGTCCGCGCGGCCATGAAGGCCCCCTACCTGGAGCGTGACGAGGAGCATCGGCTGGCCCTGCTCTGGAAAGAAGACAACGACCAGAACGCTTTGCACAGCATCACCGTCGCCCATATGCGGCTGGTCATTTCCATGGCTTCCAAATTCCGCCATTACGGCCTGCCGCTTGGCGACCTGATCCAGGAAGGCCATGTCGGCCTGCTCGAGGCCGCCGCGCGCTTCGAGCCCGAACGCGAGGTGCGGTTCTCGACCTATGCGACATGGTGGATCCGAGCCTCGATGCAGGACTACATCCTGCGCAATTGGTCGATCGTGCGCGGCGGCACGAGTTCCGCGCAAAAGGCTCTGTTCTTCAATCTCAGGCGCTTGCGTGCCCGCTTGGCAAACGGCGCCGAGCCGCTCTCCAACGAAACCCTGTATCGCGAAGTGTCGGTTGCGCTTGGTGTTTCCGAAGCCGATGTGGCGATGATGGATTCGCGGCTGTCGGCTCCGGATTCCTCGCTCAACGTGCCGCTGGCCGACGATGCGGGCGCCACCGAGCGGATGGATTTCCTGGTCTCGGACGATCCGCTGCCCGATGAGGTCGTCAGCGACCGCATCGATGTCGCGCGCCGCTCCGTCTGGCTGAAAGCGGCTCTCGCCGCCCTCAACGCCCGCGAACTGCGCATCATCGAGGAACGCCGGCTCAGCGACGAGGGTGCGACGCTTGAGGCACTCGGCGAAACGCTCGGCATTTCCAAGGAACGCGTACGGCAGATCGAGGCCCGCGCCATGGAAAAGCTCAAGGTCGCGCTGGTGAAGCAGAATCCGGAGTTCCTGGCGACAGCCGCCTGATCGCGAAGCCGGCTCTTACTTGTCGGTAACGATCTTGACCTTGTCACCGGCCGAAACAGCGGCACCCGGCGACAGCGCATTGAGCACGCGGAACAGGTCGAGCTTGCGGTCGACGCCCACCATCTGCGCGGCGAGCGAGCCCATGGTCTGTCCCGGCTGCACGGTGAGCACGCGGATGTGCAGCGGCTTCAGGGCCGCTTTTTCAGCAGGGCTCAGTATACGGAACGACCCGCTGACCGAGCGTGCCACCGTGTCGAGCGAGGTGCTGGCCGAGGGGGCCGCGGTCAGCAGCCGGTAGACCTGGCCGCCGGCGCGGATCACCGCGATGTCGAACTGCCAGCCTTCGGCGCCGGCATGCGCGGTCGCCGCCTCGTTGCCGTTGATCGTTTCCTGCTTGACGGTGCTGTCGTCGAGACCGGCGACCCAGCCGCTGCGGATGTAGTCGGTCAAGGCGCGGTTCTTGTCGATCGAAACGCCGTCGAAGCGGATGGCTATGTCACCCGGCCCGGTCGCCGTCACCGCTGCCGCGGAATTGTCGATGATGAAGCCATCCGGCACCGTGAATGACACACCGAGGCCCGGATGCAGGAAGGTCTCGCCGCGCACATAGCCTTCCTCCGGCGTATCTCCGTAGAGCAGGCCGTCTATGCCGGCGAGGAAGGAATCGCGGTCGCGCGTGCCGACGCCGGGCGCGCCGAACTGGCGGGCATGGCGCTGCGCCAGGTCGATGCGCTGCGGCGTGTTGGGGTGTGTCGCCAGGAAGTCGAGGCTGGCATCGGTGGCGCCGCTGATCGAGCGGAAATCGGTATAGGCCGACATCGACTGCAGGAACCGGCCGGCGGCGTATGGATCATAGCCGGCTTCGCCAATCGACTTGATGCCGATGGCGTCCGCTTCCAGTTCCTGGTTGCGCGAGAACTGCGCCAGCCTGAGCTTGCCGCGGATCAGTGCTGCCTTGGCGGTCGGGCTGTCGCCGAGCACGTCCGAGACGACCTTGGTCGCCAGGCCTTCCTCGGCCTCCAGCTGCTGGCGTTGCAGGCCGTGGTTGGCGGTGACGTGGCCCATCTCGTGCGCGATGACCGCGGCGAGTTCGGACGAATCGTTTGCCAGCGCCAGCAGGCCGCGCGTGATGTAGAGATAACCGCCCGGCAGCGCGAAGGCGTTGACGTTGGGCGAATTCAAGATGGTGATGCGGTAGGTCTGGGTCGGATTGGCCGACACCACGGTCAGGCTGCCGACCACCTTGGCGACCATGCGCTCGAGCTTGGGATCGGAATATTCCCCGCCATAGGTCGCCAGGATGCGCGGATGCTGCGCCTTGGCCAGTTCGGCGAGTTTGTTGTTGGCGCCGACATTGTCGACCGTGATCGGCCTGTCGGACGGCTGGAAGCCGGATTCCTGGACTGCCGGAGGTGTGAACATCTGGCAGCTTGCGAGCGCCACGGCAAAACCGGCCAGCGCCAGAAAGCGCGCCAGCGGGTTCCATCTTGGTCTGTCAACGCCGATCGCCAGAACGGCTTCCTTTCGGGTCCCGGCGCATGACCGCGAAAATCGGGGGCGATCTTCGGAATTGTCATGCGCAAACAAACTACTACAGCATCCGTCACACGTCCCTCGGGGGCGTGCGGCGGATGCTGTAGGCAAATCACGGCCTGTGCCGGACCAATAGGGCGGACCTAGCCACACTACGTCTGCCATGGCAAGCAAGCGCCACTTCGCCCGAAGCCGGTTTGACCGTAAATTATGTCCGCTTCCGGGCAATATCTCGTGATACGGCATCCCCAGCACCGGCACCGATATAGCGCCGGAACGCCTCGGGACCAGCCCCGGCAAAGAAATCGGCGGCGGAGCCGGTGGCCGCGACGGCGCCATTGTCCAGAAACACTACATTCTGGCCGATCCGGCAGGCATCCTGCGGCTGGTGCGTGACGAACAGCACCGTCATGCCATGGTCGGCATGGACGTGGGCAACCAGATCGAGCATGTCGTCGCGCAAAGCGGGCCCGAGCGAGGCGAAGGGTTCGTCGAGCAGCAGCACCGGACGATCGCGCACCAGCACGCGGGCCAGGGCGACGCGCTGGCGCTCACCGCCAGAGAGTTCGCGCGGTAAGCGTTGTTCCTTGCCGGCAAGGCCGGTGCGCGCAAGCGCGTCGGCAATCGCCGCGCGGTCGGCCTCGGTCAGCCGCAGCGACGGCGAGCGGCCGAGCCCGACATTCTGCTCGACGCTGAGATGAGCGAAAAGGTTGTTTTCCTGGAACACCATCGACACCGGCCGCGCCGCCGGAGGCGCTCCGCCGACATCGGCCCCACCGATCAGCACACGGCCGGAGCGTGGCGTCTCGAACCCGGCGACCAGGTTGAGCAGCGTCGATTTGCCCGAGCCGCTCGGCCCCATAATGGCGGTGATTTCCGCCGCCGCGAACGCGACATCGAAGGCAAGCGGCGCCTCGCCATAGCTGAACGAAACCTTATCCAGCCGCACCGGAACACCTTTCCTGCCAATCGCCCCGTCTTTCCTGCCAATCGCCCCGTCTTTCCTGCCAATCGCCCCGTCAGACATCGCGGGCCATTCCTTTTCCCAGCCGGTCCGCTGCCAGGACCAGCGCCAGGCAAACCAGGCCGAGCAACAGTGCCAGGCCGGCGGCGTCCGCGGTGCGGTAGCTGCCCATGCGCGCCAGCAGAAGGTAGGGCAATGTCTGCACGGAATCACTGCCGAACAGCGCGATGACACCGAGATCGCCAAGCGACAGCGCCATGGCGAAGGCGAAGGCGGTGGCGAGCGGCCGCCGCAGCGACGGCCAGTCGACCAGCCGCAGCCTGGCCCAGCCAGCCATGCCGAGCTGCGCGCAGAGCCGTTCGTGACGCTCGCTGCCCGCATCATAGGCGGGACGGACGGCGCGCAACGCGAAAGGCATCGCCATCACCGCATTGACGGTGACGACCATGATCGGGGCGATGGCGAAGACATCGCCGGCATGGCGCAGCAGCAGGAACCAGCCGGCGCCGATGACGATCGGCGGCACGACCAGGACGAACCCCGCGCCGGTATCGGTGGCGTGTTCGAGCAGCGTCCTTGGCCCAGAGCGGCGGTTCAGCGCCAGCGCCCGGCGCGCCATGGTCAAGGCCAGCGACAGCATCACCGAAAGCAGCGCCGATAGGAAGGCCAGCACCGCACTCGTCAGCGTCGCCTGCCGGACTGCGGCCTCGCCGGCGAGCCGGCCGAGATCGGCGCCAAGCCCGGCGATCACCGTGGCCGCCATCGGTCCGGCAACGAACAGCAGCGCCAGCACGATGAGCGCCGCGTTCAGCCAGGTCTCGGTCCGGTTGACGGAGAGATAACGGCGCGGTGCGACCGGCAGGTTGGTGTCGCCGACGATATTGGTGCCAAGCCGCGTCAGCGTCAGCACCACGATGAAGGTCAAGGCGATCTGCAGCAGCGTCAGCGCGACCGCCCGCGCGGGATCGAAATCGAAGCGCAGCGCCTGATAGATGCCGACTTCCAGCGTCGTCGCGCTTGGTCCGCCGCCGAGCGTCAGCACGATGGTGAAGGAGGTAATGCAGAGCATGAAGACGAGCCCGGCGACGCCGGGCAAGGCGGCGCGCAGCGTCGGCCATTCGATCAGCCGGAACGCCGGCCCCGCGCCCATGCCAAGCTGGCTCGCCAGCCGCCACTGGTCGGCAGGAATGGTCTGCAGTGCCTCGAGGAACAGCCGCGTGCTGAGCGGCAGGTTGAAGAAGACATGGGCGACGAGGATGCCGGACAGGCCGTAAATGCCTGGCCAGCCCTGGCCGCCGACCGCGCCGAACAGGCCGGCGAAATAACCGGCGCGGCCGTAAAGCGCCAGGATCCCGAGCGCCGCGACGATGGCCGGCAACGCCAGCGGCACGGCGAAGAGCTGCAGCATGAAGGCGCGGCCCGGGAAGAGCGGGTGCCGCGACAGCGCACGCGCCACGAACAGCGCCGGCATGACCGACAGAAGTGTCGAAAGGGCGGCCTGCCAGAGCGTGAAGCGCACGACGCGCAGCAGATAGGGATCGAAGGCCGCCCAAGCGCCGGAGAAATCGTCAGCGCCTTCGACGAGCAACCCGGTAAACGCGCCACCGATCAGCAGCGCGATCGCGGAAAGCGCGATGATGCCGGCGCTGACGCGGGGGTCGGTGGGGTGGCGCGTATGCATTTCGCGCTACCCAACACTGTGGTGGGTATCGATCGAAGGAAATACCTGGCGAAGGCCGAGCCCACCCCCCTCTGTCCTGCCGGACATCTCCCCCTCAAGGGGGGAGATTGCGCACGCGGAGGCTTTCGCTATTCTCCAATGCTGCTGGACTTGGCTAGGCGCCAAAACTGCCAATCTCCCCCCTTGAGGGGGAGATGGCCGGCAGGCCAGAGGGGGGCGGCTTGGCGCAAACATCCGACGAGACTTGAACCCTACTTGCTCATCACCGAAAGCCATTCGTCCACCCAGGCCTTGCGGTTGGCGGCGACCTCCTGCGGGCTGAACAGCAAGGTCTTGGTCGGCTTGACCAGTTTGTCGAAGGCCGGGTTGAGCGGCTTGTCGGTCTTGCCGGCGGGGAACATCCAGTTGGTCTCGGGGATAGCGTCCTGGAACTTCGGGCTGGTCATGAAGGCCATGAACTTTGCCGCCAGCGGGTTCTTGGCGCCCGTGGTGGTGATGCCGGCAACCTCGATCTGCAGGTATTCGCCCTCCTCGAAGGACGCCGCCTGGTAGCGCTCGGTCTTCTCGGCGATCATGTGATAGGCCGGCGACGTGGTGTAGGACAGCACCATCGGCGCCTCGCCCTTGGTGAACAGGCCGTAGGCCTCGCTCCAGCCCGGCGTCACCGTCAGCACCTTCGCCTTGAGCTTGGCCCAGGCCTCCGGTGCCTTGTCGCCATAGACCGACTTCACCCACAAAAGCAGGCCGAGACCCGGCGTCGAGGTGCGCGGATCCTGGATGACGATCTTGTCGTCCGCACTGCCTTCGACCAGATCCTTAAGGCTTTTGGGCGGTGTCTTCAGCTTCTGCGTGTCATAGACGACGGCGAAGTAGCCATAGTCGAAGGGGACGAAAGTATCGTCGCTCCAGCCGCCCGGCACATTGACGTCGCTGACCGCGCCATGCGGCGCGAACAGGCCTGTCGCCTTGGCGTCGGCGGTGAGATTGGTGTCGAGGCCGAGCACGATATCGGCCTTGGTCGAGGCCCCTTCGAGCTTGACGCGGTTGAGCAGCGCCACGCCGTCGGCGACCGAGACGAACTCGACATCGCAGCCGCATTCGGCCTCGAATTCCTTCTTCACCACGGGGCCTGGACCCCAGTCGGCGGTGAAGCTTTCATAGGTGTAGACGGTGAGCTTGTCCTTGGCCAAGGCCGGCCCGGACAGCGCCAGAACCGCTGCCGAGACAAGAGAGTATAAAAGCGTGCGCATCGGCGCCTCCTTCGTTCGAGTTGA
The DNA here is from genome assembly GCF_000502935.1 of Mesorhizobium sp. LNHC221B00. Lineage (NCBI taxonomy): Bacteria > Pseudomonadati > Pseudomonadota > Alphaproteobacteria > Hyphomicrobiales > Phyllobacteriaceae > Mesorhizobium > Mesorhizobium sp. LNHC221B00. The sequence continues at coordinate 325,928 of NZ_AYWR01000004.1, forward strand.
AAGGAATTGAGGCGTCGGACTGTCCGAAACGTCTAATCCCTCCGCCGGTACAAACCGGATCAGGTTCAGCGGGTTGGCGAGACTGCCTCTCAGCCGGTCCGCGAAGATCGCGTCCGGCACCCCGTTAGAGCGTTTCGACACATAGGCCGGGCCAATGAACCGCGCAAGTGGGAGTTTGCCGCCTTCCGTTTCGCGTGTCGGGCTGGTAAGGGCCACACGATATGAGCACATTCACCATCCTGCTTGGCGGCGATCTCATCCGCACGCCGCGGCTCGACCGCCAGATCGAAGGCTGCCGCGTGATCGCCGCCGACGCCGGCATCGGCCATGCGCGGCTGCTCGGCCTTGTCCCGGAACTCTGGGTGGGTGATTTCGATTCGGTGCCGGCCAATCTGCCTGACGATCTGGCCGCCGTGCCCCGCCAGACCTTTCCGCCGGAGAAGGACAAGACCGATGGCGAACTGGCGATCGCCGCCGCGCTCGCGCGCGGCGCGACCCGGCTGGTGCTGGCAGGCGCTTTCGGCGGCAAACGGGCCGACCATGCTTTCCTGCATCTGTCGCTCGCCCTGCGGCTGGCCGAGACCGGCACCGGAGTGGTGCTGACCAGCGGCGCCCAGGAAGGCGTGCCCTTGCTGTTGGGAAAGGCGGGCTTCGACTATGCCGACGGCACGCTGTTTTCGATCCTCGGCTTTTCAGACCTCGCCGGCCTGACCGTCACCGGCGCCAAATGGCCGCTGAACCATGTCGAGGTGGCCTTCGGTTCATCGCTGACCATCTCCAACGAGGTCAGGGGGGGCCTCGAAATCGCGCTCGGCCATGGCCGCGCGCTGCTGCTCGCTCATCCCTATCCCTTGCCCGAAAGCTGACATGGCCCCGCCTCTTCTCAATCTCGACGGGATTAAACTGACCTTCGGCGGCACGCCGCTGCTCGATGGCGCCGCCTTGACCGCTTCGGCCGGCGACAAGATCGCGCTGGTCGGCCGCAACGGCTCGGGCAAGTCGACGCTGCTCAAGATCGCCGCCGGCCTGATCGAACCGCAGGACGGCGAGGTGTTCCGCCAACCGTCGGCGACGGTGCGCTATCTGCCGCAGATGCCCGACATGGAAGGCTTCGCGACGGTCCGCGCCTATGTCGAGGCAGGCCTCGGCCCCGCCGATGATCCCTACCGCGCCAGCTATCTGATGGAGCATCTCGGCCTGACGGGCGAGGAGCGGCCGAACGATCTGTCCGGCGGCGAGGCCAGGCGCGCCGCCCTTGCCCGCGTCATGGCGCCGGAACCGGACATCCTGCTGCTTGATGAGCCGACCAACCATCTCGATCTGTCGGTCATCGAGTGGCTGGAAGAAGAGCTTGTCCGCACCTCGTCGGCACTCGTCGTCATCTCGCACGACCGCCGTTTCCTCGAACGCGTCTCGCGCGCCACCATCTGGCTCGACCGCGGCCAGACCCGCAGGCTCGACAAGGGTTTTGGCCATTTCGAGGAATGGCGCGATCAGGTGCTGGAAGAGGAAGAGCGCGAGCAGCACAAGCTCGGCCGCCAGATCGTGCGCGAGGAGCACTGGCTGCGCTATGGCGTAACGGCGCGGCGCAAGCGCAACATGCGCCGCCTCGGCGAGTTGCAGACCATGCGCAAGAATTTTCGCGGCCATCGCGGCGCCGAGGGTTCGGCGACCATGGTGGCCAGCGACGCCGCCGAATCCGGCAAGCTGGTGATCGAAGCCAAGAACATCGAGAAGAGTTTTGGCGATCTCACCGTCGTCAAGGGGTTCTCGACCCGCATCCAGCGCGGCGACCGCGTCGGCCTCGTCGGGCCGAACGGCGCCGGCAAGACGACGCTTTTGAAGATGCTGACCGGCGAACTGACGCCGGATGCAGGCTCGGTCCGGCTCGGCACCAATCTCGAAATCGCCACGCTCGACCAGAAGCGCGAAGCGGTCGACCCGCAGGAAACCCTGGCGCAATACCTCACCGATGGGCGCGGCGAAAACCTCGTCATCAATGGCGAGCAGCGCCATGTCGTCTCCTACATGAAGGATTTCCTGTTCAAGCCCGAACAGGCGCGCACGCCGGTGCGCGAACTGTCCGGTGGCGAGCGGGCGCGGCTGATCCTGGCGCGCGTGCTGGCGCGGCCGGCGAACCTCCTGGTGCTCGACGAGCCGACCAACGATCTCGACATGGAGACGCTGGAACTCCTGCAGGAACTGGTCGCCGGTTTCGCCGGAACCGTCATCCTGGTCAGCCACGACCGCGATTTCCTCGACCGCACCGTCACCAGCATCATCGCGCCGGACGGCGGCCGCCGCTGGGTCGAATATGCCGGCGGCTATTCCGACATGCTGGCCCAACGCGGCGGCACGAGGCTCGACGACCGCAAGGCGCGCGCCAAGGCGGAGGTCGGCGATATGCCGGCACCGGGCAAGAGCGAGCCCGTGGCACCGAAGGGGCCGGCGAAGAAGCTGTCGTTCAAGCAGAAATTCGCACTGGAATCGCTCCCCAAGAAAATCGAGGCGGTGACCGCCTCGATCTCGCGGCTTGAAAACAACATCGCCGATCCGGCCTATTACGAGCGCGATCCAGCCTCGTTCCAAAAGACCATCGCCGCCCTCGACAAGGAACGCGCTACGCTGGCCGCACTGGAAGAAGAGTGGCTGGAACTGGAGATGCTGCGCGAGGAAATGGAAGGCTAGGTCTCGCTAACCGCGATTGGTGTTGCTTGCCATGATGCGGGTATGCGCATATATTATGCGCATGTTGCGGAGGTCGCCATGCGAAAGATTGCCTTGAATGCGATCCGTCAGCCAGCAAACCTGTCGATCGATTCGAACCTCATGAGAGAAGCCAAAGGGCTTGACGTCAATGTCTCGCGCGCTGCGGAAGTGGGCATCGCGGAGGCGGTAGCTGCGGAAAAAACGCGGCTGTGGAAACTTGAGAACCGCGCCACAATGGAGGCGTGGAACGACTATGTCGAAAAGAACGGTATTCCGCTGGAAGAATATCGGCAGTTCTGATGGCGCGTTACGACGTCTTTGCCAGTCGCGTCGAGGGCAATTATCTGCTCGACGTTCAATCCGACCTGCTCGACAATTTCAAGACGCGGGTAGTCGTGCCGCTGCTGCCGGTTGCAATGGTGCCACCCCCGATGCGAAAGCTTCATCCTATTTTTGAGATCAGCGGCCGGAAGCTGGTAATGGCGACACACCTGATTGCCACCGTTCCAGCTACTGAATTGAGTGAAAGTCGGCTGAACCTGACGAAGCATCACGACGACATCGTCGCCGCGCTCGACATGCTGTTCCAGGGTTTCTGAACGAAGGCGATCGTTAGGCCGCCCCCTCAACCCGCCGTCTTGGCCTGCCAGGCCTTGATCGCCTCGTCGAACACCTTCTCGCCGGGTATGCCTTTTTCCATGGTCAGCAGCGCCCGCCGTCCGGTCTTGTAGACGACCGGCACGTCGATCCAGTCCTGGCCGCGCAGCAACGTCATGTTGGCGTCCTCGTCGGCCTTGGTGTCGTTGAGCGCGACAAGGAAGAAGCCGTCGGCGATCTTGGCCGGAATGCCGATCAGCGGGCTGCCGGCATCCTGTTCGGAGCTTTTCATGGCGACGCGCAGGATGTTGTCGACGCCGCCGCCTTCGAAGCCGTCGGGCGTCAGGAAGATCATCTCGATGATATGGCTGGCCGGCAGCGTCTGGTCGGTGTTGCGGCGGATGGTCATGCGCAGCTGGATGTCCTTGCCGGGGATGGTCGCTTCGGCGCGGATCGCCGGCTCGGGCGGCAGGTCGCCGCCGGGCGATTCCTGGACCAGCGACCAGACGATGCTGCCGGGCTCGGCCGAACCCTGCGCGGTGCTGGTGCGCTCCTCATAGAAGATCGCCTTTTGGCCAACCGGCACCGCGGCTTGCGTCGCCGGAGCGGCAGCCGCGGGCGGCGTGGCGGCCGCGGGAGCC